>JAHYJN010000070.1 GCA_019428905.1 Candidatus Brevefilum sp. | reverse complement strand
ATGAGACCAGCGAGCGCCGATGACCGAAGGTCTCCATGTTTTTTTGATGGCCATAACCAACGGTCTGCGCCATCATGCTCGCCTGTATGATTTACCCCCATCCACCACGATGCGTTCCCTGAGGTCATCCACCCCCAATTGAGCCCCCAATGATTAATCTTTCGTAGGGCGGGTTGCGGTTTTCAACCCGCCGTCTTATATAACTCTGTAAATCCTAGGGGGTCTGCGTTGTTCGTAAATTCCTTCCCTAATATTCAAACACAAATCTCCAGGATTAATCTTTCGTAGGGCGGGTTGCGGTTTTCAACCCGCCGTCAATATACCTTAGTAAATCCCGGGGGTCTGTATTGTTCTGAATTTTCTTCCCCAATTCTTAAACACAAATCCCGGGGATCTTAATCAGGAGAAATATCCAAATTGATGCTGAACATCAAATAAGCAACATTCCCCAGATCCCCGGGATTAATCTTTCTTCGGGTGGGCACAAAACCGGTGCCCACATTTTTTTAGTACGGGACAACCCCTATAGATTTTCCAAAACTTTTACCACCCGACGGATCCTCGCTTCTGCGTCATCCGCCACCCGTGCAATTTCTGGATCGTCACCAAAACCAGAATCCACAATCGTTTGCGGGTTGATGATCCTGACGATACTCTGACCCTCACCCGCCGCCTCGACTGTGACCTTGCACGGCAGCAGCAAGCCGATCTTGGGTTCAGCCGTCAACAAGCGGTGGGATAACGAGGGGTTGCACACGCCGATAATGCTGAAAGGCCTAAAGTCTTCGTTCAGCTTCGCCTTGAACGTGGCGCGCACATCGACATGGGTCAGGAAGCCAAAGCCTTCGACTTTGAAGGCTTCTTCAACCGTTTTCATCGCTTGATCGTAAGACAGCGCCAGGTTAACCGTATAAATCATCGATTCGTTCATTATTAAATTCCTTTTTATTATTAGATAATTTTGATAATCTTCAACCAATAAAAATTATAGGCAATGGATTGACTAAAAGTCAAGTCAATCCCCGCATTTTGTTGGTCTACTAACTGAAGGAGCTTGAGTTGATCCCACTTCGCGCAGCACACTTTGCGAAGCGCTCTTTGAGTCGAGCTGCTGCGCTTCAGCCCCTTACGCTGCGCTCCAGGGGCGAGGGGGAGGTCCAACCCTCACAACATCCGCTGACCCTGCAAAAAGCGCATCGCCCCACATTCCTAACCACCACCAGCGGCAGCACGTGCTCCTTGCACTGGGTGTGAAACGCCCGTCGGTTAGGCGCTACCCTCTAAAAATGTAATACATTAACAGGTAAACCCACCAGGTGGTGCACCCAAACCGATCTTGACCCTCGGAAAGGAAGGCCGCATGTTTAATAAACTCCTTCAGTGCCTAAAACCCGCCCTCGCGTTGACCCTGACCGGCGCCACCCTGGCCGCCTGCGCACCCCCACCAGCTGCTCCAACACAACCCGACCCAGGCACGGACCACTACACCCTGGACATCACCGGCGTGGAAGTGCGCGCCGGCGAGCAAATCGCCTTTACCGGCACGACCACTTTGCCCGAGGGCGCCTGCCTGCTATCCGAGCTGACCCAGGACGGCGACCTCGTCCCCTGGTGGCCCGGGGACACCTGCACTCTAATCAGCGGTCCCACTTGGAAGATCAACGTCTTTCTCACCGAACCCCTGGACGAAGACGCCCAATACACCCTGCGCGCCTGGTACGATGAAGACCCCGAGGGCGTGGCAGATGTGTTTTACTTTGACCTGGCCCCCCCGCCGCAAGGGCCTTAGCCAAAACGAATGACTAAGATTTCCATTGCCTGTTTACCCAAATAATTAGAAAATTTCGTGTTTTAGTTCTTATCGACATACGGATTCCCCCAACAACGAACGATTTCGACCTTGAAGAAATCTGGGGGAGACAGAGGATCTTCCCCCATTTATTCAACTCGATTTCCAGGGCGTCACAGCCCTGTTGGATTTTTCGCGGTCAAGGGTCAATTTTTATAATTTTTCTCACCAGCACGTACCGATACTGAGATCCGGTTTTCAGCCGGTGTCATCGGGCAGGACCAGCGCTCATTGTAAGCACAATATGGGTTGTAAGCATAATTGAAATCGATGAGAAACTTGTCCTTTCCCAGTGAAACCGGGTCCAGATACCTGCCTGCACCATACGTTTCTTTTCCCGCCAGGCCATCCACAAAGGGTAAAAAATAATCCTCGCCGCTGGAATAAACCGTCAGGGCAGCGGTTTGGCCGTCCACGGTGAATTCAAATCTGCCGTAACGTTGATAAGTTTGAACATCTCCGGTTGAGGTCTGGATCGTGACCTCTTCCTTTTCAGGAAACACATCAACCGTCACAGTTTTTCTTAATTCTGGGTTTTCGGGGAAATAATTGAGCCCCTCAAAGTGATGCTGTTGTTCATGGGTTAACGGGCTGTGATGGTCATATCTAAAGAATTGATCTTTTGATTTTCGAAATTCGGTTAATTGTGTCATTTTATTACACTCCTATTTACTGTTAAGTATCTGACGAGGACTGATGAATAATTCTTACTTAAATTGTAACTACGCATCGTGTGAGTAAATGGGGGTGTGTGGTGTGGCGGCGAAGCCGCCACACCACACCCTTCAGCAGCAGGTTTGCCTGAGCAGTTGCCTTAAACTATGTCAATTGGGAATTACCAGGGGCAGGTAATATTTTAGTTCCACACCTCGTCTAAATTAGTAAATCGTTCACCAAATAAAGGAGCATAATAAATGGATTACCCAATGCGTGAAAATTTAAAAATTGGCGCTAAATTTCCAAACTTTGAACTACCGGACCATAACGGGGAGAACCACAAACTATCCCAACTTCTCCACGGTTTTCCTGGCGTGTTAATCTTCTCCAGGGGTTATTTTTGCCCGAAAGACAGACGGCAAATGGCAAATTATGTTCAGCACTTGCAACCCGAATTACGGGTGAACTATACCAACTTGATCACTGTCTCGGTTGACGATGCAATGACCACTCGAGAAGTGCGTGACCAGTTAAATGCCAACTGGACATTCCTGTGCGATCCACAACGAGAATTGCTGCATGAGCTGGAAATGGTGGACACCACAGACCCTGCACACGGCGAAATTTATATCCCCTACACCTTCATCCTTGATCGGGATCGAACAATTTATAAAATTTATAACGGCTGGTGGTTTTTGGGACGGCCAACCGTCGAAGAAATCCGGATGGATTTACGAGCCTTAATGAGTAAACGACTGGATTGGGTGTATAAACCCAAAGCGTGATCAGATCAACGAAAAACCGCCTGACTGATAGATTAACAGCCAGGCGTTTTTATATTGTGTGTATATTCTTGAGGAACTTGATTAATTATTACGAAATATTCGCGAAGAGGGTATTCAGGCCTTCTGCCAATGTTGGATGGGCAAATATCCCATCACGGAGCTTCTTATAAGAAACCTCCCCTATCATTGCGATTTCCAGCATCGCCATAATCTCTCCGCCTTCATAACCCAATACCGCAGCGCCCAATATTTGCTCGCTTTCCGGGTCAACCAGGGCTTTGATCAATCCTCGTGAACGATCGAGTTCCAGAGTCCTGGCGATATAGCTCATTGGGATTTTTGCCACCTTATACTCGATCTCTCGTCGTTGAGCTTCTTTTTCACTCAAGCCAATCCGGCCCAACTGGGGATCACTGAATAAAACATAAGGCACCAGCCGACCTTCGATGCTCAGGTCGCCATCCTCCAGAAGATTAGCCTTGAGAATCCGATTGTCGTCATAGGCAATATGGGTGAAGGCAGGCCCGCCTTTGATATCCCCTGCGGCATAGATCCCGGGAACGTTTGTTTCAAGTCGGCCGTTTACTTTTATGTATCCCCTGGCGTCCGTCTCAACGGATGTTTTCTCCAAATTCAACCGGTCGCTGTTTGGAACACGACCAGCGGCAACAAGCAGATGGGAACCGCTAAGGGTAATCTCACCTTCAGGCGTGTTTGCCCGCAAGGTCACACCACCATCCTGATTTTTTTCAACAGCGGTTGGCGCTGTGTTGAGCAAGACCCTGATCCCATCATCTTCTAATATTGATTGGAGCGCTTCAGCGATATCCTCATCCTCACGAGTTAATAACTGCGCTGAGTGCTGGATAATCGTCACCTCACTCCCAAACCGTCGGAACATCTGGCCAAATTCGATGGCGATATAACCGCCCCCCACGATGATCAAGTGCTCTGGGACGGATTCCAATTCCATGATCGATGTCGAATTCAGGTACGGCACTTTTGCCAGCCCTTCAATATCCGGAATTCTTGGCCTTCCGCCAGCATCGATGATCACTTTATCAGCGGTCAATTCCCGGGTTTCACCTTCCTCAGTCACGACCTTCAAGATTTTGTGCCCGGTGAAAGATGCCTCACCAAAGATCAGTTCCACCCCTGAATTAATGATCCGGTTCCTGCTTCCCTCCCTGAAACTTTTGACAATCTCAGCCTTCCGCGCTTTGATCTTTTTCATATCGACGGCCACATCTTCTACCACGACCCCGAAATCCATCCCTCGCTTCGCCAGGTAGGCAACTTCAGCACTTGCGACCATGGTTTTCGTCGGTGTGCATCCAACATTGATGCAGGTTCCACCAACAAACTGCGCCTCAATTAACGCCACATGTTCACCGGATTTGGCTAGGGCTTGTGAAAGGGGATTGCCTGCCTGTCCAGCACCAATTATTATCGTATCAAAAACTTCCATAAGTATCTCCAATTTTAATGACTAACCTGCGCACCGTGGATCGACCTTTCAGCACGCCGTTCAAAGGTGCGAATAACGTAATTCGCAGTCAGGGACAGCACGGTCACGGCAAAAGCACCAGAAAATATTTTATTGTAATTTGCGGTGATAACACCTTCGAAAAGTAAAACGCCCAATCCTCCCGCATTAATAAATGCGGCAATGGTCCCAATCCCGATCGATGAAAGCACCACCAGGCGTACACCAACCAGGAGCATGGGCAGTGCTAGGGGAAATTCCACCTGCCAGAAACGCTGCCAGCTGCTCAAACCCATCCCACGAGCAGCCTCCAAAACAGCTGGGCTGATCGAGGTCAAACCCACCAGCCAGTTTCGCACCAACAATAATTGGGCATAAGCTGTCAATGCGACGATGGCCGGCGTGGTCCCCAAGCCAAATACTGGGATTAAGAGCACAAAAAAGGACAAGCTTGGGATGGTGTAGATGATGCCTAAAACACCCATAACTGGGCCTTGCAGCCATTTGACCCGGGCTAGAGCAACACCCAATGGGATGCCGATCATCAATGCAAAAAACAAGACGATCACTGTCAGCTGCAGGTGCTCTAAGAATAGTTCCCCAACCAGATCGAGGTTATTAATCAGATATCTCATCGCACTTCTTCTTTTCAATGATCTGGTTGCTCGAGAGCATTGCTCTCAAATCATCGATACTGATCAGACCCTGCTCTTTTCCAGAGGCGTTCTCAACACGCAAATAATCACTGCCGCTGCTCAGCAGTAGGGACAGGGCGGACCGCAAATCCTCATCAGATTTGATTGTTGGAATCTCCTCCATGCCTTGACCCGTTGTGTTTGGCTTGCCAGAATGACGACCTTTTCCTTTTATGATCGATTCAATGCTGACCAGGCTCAATCGTCTGAGGATGTTATTTGTCCCGACCAGTTCCTCAATAAATGAATTCACCGGTTTGGTCACCAGGTTAATCGGGGTATCATACTGAACCAGTTTCCCATCACGCAGGACAGCAATTTTATCCGCAAGCAGCAGCGCTTCCTCAACGTCATGGGTGACAAACAAAATGGTTTTATCCAACTTACAGTGAAGCCTGAGCAGTTCTTTTTGTAATCGTTCACGGTTAATGGCATCCAGGGCAGCAAAGGGTTCATCCATCAAAAGAATGTCGGGGTCGGCAGCCAAAGCTCGTGCCAGTCCTACCCGCTGCTGCTCTCCGCCAGAGAGTTGATTTGGATAGCGTTCCAAATAAGCCTCGGGTAAGCCGGTCAGATCAAGCAGCATATTCACCCGGGATTGAATTTGGTCCTTTTCCCAACCCAATAAGCGGGGAACAACGCTGATATTCTTTTTAATGGTCATATGTGGAAACAGCCCGACTTGCTGGATCACATATCCGATTTGTCGCCGTAAATCATTAATGGGCAGCCGCTGAATGTCCTCGCTGCCAATCCAAATCTTTCCACTGGTCGGTTCGTAAAGACGATTGACCATTTTCAGAAGGGTCGTTTTCCCGCTGCCCGATGGACCCAGGAACACGACCAGGTCACCGGCTGCGACCTGCAAAGAAACGCTGTCCACAGCCGGGGCCTCCTCAGACTCAAAGGTTTTTGAAACATCTTCAAAGAGAATTTCTCCAGATTGGGTTACCCGGCTCTCTTTTGTTATTGAGGATGTGTAGGTCATAATCTGCCTATTATTCGATCAAACCATTTTCAAGCAGGAACTCACGGGCGACCTCAGCAGACTCTCGTCCTTCAGGTCCATCTACCTGCCAGTTCAGCCCAGACATCACGTCATCTGTCAGCCAAGGTGCAAGCTCATTCAGCAGGTCAGAAATTTGCGGAAACTCTTCTAAGGTGTCCATCCTGACAACCGGAGCAATGTTATAGATCGGGTAAAACACCTGGTCATCAACCAGCACAACTAAATCGTTGCCCTGAATGGCGCCGTCGGTCCCAAAGGCGACCACGACATCTATCTGCCCGTCCATCAACGCTTGATAGCGCAGGCTGCCCGTGCCAAGCTGCTTTACTTCTTTGAACTCAAACCCACCATAAGCGCCTTGAAGCCCTTTGATGCCATCTTCTCGCTCGATAAATTCAGCGGGTCCACCAAGAATTAACTCAGGAGCTTTTTCAGAAAGGTCCGAGTAGGTCCTGATGCCATATTCTCCTGCCGTTTCTTTGGTCATTGCCAGCGCCTGGGTGTTATTGAAAGGTGAAGGCGCTAACCAGGTCAGGTTGAACTGCGCTTCGTAGCTCTCTTTAACAGTGGTGTAAATTTCCTGGGCATCCTGAATAGGGCTCAACTTCAAGACCGTCAATAAACCAGTCGAGGTATATTCCGGGTAGAGATCGATATCACCGTTCAAGATGGCCGCATGGGCAATGGGTGTGCCGCCGAGGTTGAGCTTCCGCTCGACGGTAAATCCTGCGTCCTCTAAAAGTTGGGCGTACATTTCTGCAACGATGAATTGTTCCGTGAAATCTTTTGAACCCACCGCAATGGTCCCCAGGCTTTCTTCCTGGTCTGACGCTGTTGGGGCACAGGCTGCAAGCAGCAAAGCACCAATCAGAAATGAAAATGCAAATAACTTAATTCTATTTTTTGAAATCATGCAACACCTCCTGAGTGTTATTAATTTATTTTAAAGATTATGTGTAGACGCCCTGATAATTATTGAACCGGGTACCTCTTTAGGATCGATGACCAAACTATTTCTGACAGCAATGCTAACAACGCCACCGGGATCGCACCAACCAGCATTATCGGCACATTATATAAAGCAAACCCACGGGTGATAAAATCTCCCAATCCACCGCCGCCAATAAAGGAGGCCAATGTCGCACTGGAAATCACTTCAACAGAAGCAATCCGAATGCCAGCGATGATCGCGGGGATGGCTAAGGGGATCTCAATTTGGGTCATCACCTGGGCTTTGGTCATACCCATTCCCGAAGCTGATTCGATCACCGAAGGATTGACCCCGCGTATACCGGTATAGGTACTGATTAATACGGGTGGAAAGGCCAGCACCGTCAATGCAATCAGCGAGGGAACAAAGCCAAGCCCCAAATAGGGCAAGGCAAGAAACAAGATCGCAAGACTGGGAACAACCCGCATCGCATTAAACACATTGATCACAACCTGGGAGACCTTCTGTTGCTTGGCAATCCACAGACCCATCGGGAAAGCAACCAGTAGACTGATCCCAAGGGCTGAAAAGCTCAAGATAAGATGGTCACCCGCTGCTTCCCAGAAAAACGACTGGTTTTGCAGAAAATAATCGTATGCCGCTCGAAGTATTTCCATAGATGTAGATCAATGATTGGTCGAGGTTTTGTGAACCACAGTTTTCTTCTTGATTGATTATTCGACCTTCACGCCCTTCCAGAAAGCCACATAGCCTTTGATCTCGCTGGCTGCCTTATTGGGCGCAGGATAATACCAGGCAGCGTTCTGATTGACATCTCCATCGACAACGACATTGTAATAGCTGGCCTTACCTTTCCAGGGGCAGGTTGTGTGATAATCCGTTTCTTGTAAATATTCCTGACGGACGGACTCGGGCGGGAAATAATGGTTACCCTCAATCACTTTCGTCTGATCGCTCTCTGCAATCACCTTTCCATTCCATATTGCTTTTTTCATTTATTCTCCTTTGATTGGTATTTTTACCTACACCTCTTAGACGGGATTCCCTCCCAAGTTCTTACTTCTCAAAATCCCTGGCTTACGCGTTTAGCGAAATATGGACTGGATTACCGGAGATTGTGATGAGAGGGGATGAGGGGTATTCCGTAACTGCAAAAACTTAAGAAAGCTTTCATTTATTATAGCGCATCCTGGAGAGGACAAAGAACTGGGTGAGCATTCTTTGGTTTATTACGCCCAATTTTTACTTACGCCGGTGACACCGACCCGTAATGCGCCAATGAATCGATCACGCCATCAGAACAACAGAATTGGTAAGGATATTGTAGATCATGTGGACATCAGCGTCGTCTTGGCTCCCATCGGCCTCCTGGCAACGCTGAACGAAGTCGCCCCGGTGCGCCTGGTGGGACGCCAGCCGCTGGCCAAAGTCCTGGTCGATGTCCTCGGAAAACGCGCCTTGGATCCTGGCTTGGCGGAGATCGTCACCGATGAGCTCAATGTCAAGGCGCTTGAATTCGTGCCGGGTGCGGGTCAGCTCGTCAGCTACCGCATCCTTCCCAATAACCAGCTGCTGGGGCCGCGCTTTGGCGCCATGTTCCCCAAAGTGCGCGCGGCACTCGAGACATTGGATGCAAACGAAGCCGCGGCGCAGATCCAGGCGGGTGAGAAGATCCAGGTCCATGTGGCGGGCCACCCCGTCGAATTGAGCCCGGCCGAAATCTTGCTCGAAACCGAACCCCTTGAGGGGCTGGCGGTTGCCGCCGACCGGGGGATCACCGTCGCGGTGGACGCGGTCATCACGCCGGCGTTGCGCGCCGAGGGTTTGGCGCGTGAGATCGTGCGCCGGGTGCAGGCGATGCGCAAAGCGGCCGGCTTCAACATCCAAGACCGGATCACCACGTATGTCCTCGGGGAGGGTGACGGCCTGGACCCGATACTGGCGGACTGGGCGGCGTATATCAAAGCCGAAACCCTCACAACCCACTTGGTAACCGGGGAACCCCCGCAGGACGCTTATGTTGAGCAGCACAACCTGGATGGCCTGGACCTGCTGTTGGGCGTGAAACGGAATTGAGGCCCTAAAGAAAGTTGCGGGGATGGGCGCCTCAGGATCCTGGTAGCCGTGGGAGGCCTAAACGCCTGTGGGCGGACCCACATGGTCCATGCGCCGCTCTAGCGACCGCCGGCCGTCCGGCAACCTCGGATGAACCAGCCCAAATCGTAAAACATATCGTTAGTGCTAGACCTTTTTAAGGGCCAAAACAATCTCGTTTATGCAACCGGATCTTTTACCGAGCATGATTATATTGGTTCTTCCCCGGCTGTATACAAATTTTCCTTTGCCCAATCACGGATGACTTTCTCAAGCTGGTTATATTGGTCCGGGCTTGAATCCCGGTAGACCTGCAACAACAACTTTGCGGCATCCCCTGATGCCTGGCCAAACGGCTCCTCCCGACCCATCCCCAGAGCAACTGCAAGCGCAGCCACGATCCACTGGTTAAGGCTGACGCCATCCTCTTGAGCAGCTTCTGCCAGCTTACGATGCATGGACCTCGGAACCCGCACGACAAACTTCCCGGAATAATCCAAATCATCACGGGGCTCAGGAATGGGCTGGTTGTGGGTCAAAGCGGTTTCAAGCCAACCTTCCATAGCGTCAGCGATCATCTCCAGCGCTTCTTCGGGCGTATCTCCCTGACTCAAACAGCCCGGCAGTTCTTTAATGCGCACAAACCAGCCCCCTTCAGGTTCAGGGATCAATTCGCGGGTATAAGGTAATGCTAAATAATCATCAAGATTCTTTTCTTTCATCATTCCACTCTATTCTTCGTCGGTCAAATCATCCTCAATGGCAGCCAAGACCTGTTTGATAAGGTAGCTTTTCACTGGCGTCTTAACCGGGATCGTCAAGGGTGAGCGACCAGCTTTGCAATAAATAGCATGGCTGCCACGGATACGGTCAAGTGAATAGCCAAATGAAAGTATGAGTTTTTCCAACTCTTCAAAGCGCAGGTCTTTCGGCCGGCTCAGCAATCGCTGCAGAAGTTTCTCTTTACGGCTCAACGGCGTGTCCTTATAGTATCACATATAGTACTATTTTACAAGTCGAATTCTGTCCACAATCCTGACATGACTATTCTAACCGAGATTACAGACATCATGATCAAACCCAATAGCTACCTCCCTCTTTTTGCCAATACCCAGATCTCAAACCACCTCAGGGCACTTGCCTGCTGTCCGTGCTGACCCAGGATGGCAACATCGTCCCCTGTTAGCCCGGGAATACCTGCACCCCTGAGAGAGGTCCCGCGTGGCACACCAGCGCCCCACACAGGCTGGACGAGATCACGCATGAGTATTCGTTCCAAAAAAAAACGAACCGATGAATGGTGAATGGTGAAAAGTGAATAGTGAATAGGCCCACTGCGCACAGCACCTTTGCAGTGACCCACAGTAAACCCATAGAAGCGCCAAACATCGCGCCCAGGTTGGACGGGTATTCGTTCCCCAAAAAAAACGAACCGATGAATGGTGAATGGTGAAAAGTGAATAGTGAATAGGCCCACTGCGCACAGCACCTTTGCAGTGACCCACAGTAAACCTGTAGAAATGCCAAACATCGCGCCCAGTTTTGGACGGGTATTCGTTCCAAAAAAAACGAACCGATGAATGGTGAATCCCACTCAGCTGCGCTTCAGCCCCTTCGCTGTGCGACAGGGGTTCCGCTTTGCTTCGGGGACTTCGTGGTAAATGGTGAATAGTCCGTCTTCGGTGAGGCTGCGTACTGAGTTGTCCCACTTCGCTGACACTTTCGCCCCCTGGCGGGGGTTCCTGCCAACATGATCACCGACATGATCACCGACATGATCACCGACATGATCACCAACATGATCACCAACATGATCACCAACATGATCAAAGCTCCTTTCGTGGTGGGTGCGCGTGAAAATAGAATTTATGTTCTAGCTTGCTATGAGCATAACATAAAGCGCGGGGGTTTTCAATCCGTTAAAAGCGGCAAAAAGGGGCGTTTTTCTGCCGCAAGCGGCAATGATGGGGGAAAGCTGAAGGCTGAAGGCTAAAAGCAAAGAAAGTATTTCGTTGGTCGTTGGTAGCGGGTAGCTGGTAGATAT
>JAHYJN010000069.1 GCA_019428905.1 Candidatus Brevefilum sp. | reverse complement strand
TATTACCTCACTTTACCATACACCCACCTACCCACCGCCAACACAGCCAGCACAACACCCAGGACAAGTGCAGTGACTGCCACCAACGGCGTATCACCCTGGGCCACCCAGATGCCAACGAACGCCCAGGTCAGCACCAATGGGTAGGCAATTTCTGCCCGGGTGAAGATCATCAGCAAGCCTAAAATCGAAGCCACAACCAGCATGATCACCGCCCACAGCGGTTCAGTCAGCGGCGCCCCGCGCCAGCCGTTGAAATATAATGCCTGTGTCACATTCGCCACCACGGCCACCGTTGCCCACCCCAGGTAAATGCTGAAGGGCAATTCCACCAGCAGTTTTTGCACCGGCTTTCGGTTGCTCCTACCAACATTCAAAATCAAGTAAATCCCCGCCAGGCTGATCAACAAGCCAAAGATCGGGATCAAAGTCAGCGTGAATTGCAGATAATGCCACAATAAAATCCAGGCAGTATTGAACAGGTTTGCCGCCACGAACCACCAGGCGATGGCATCAATCTTTTCATCCTTCCGTCCATTGGCCGTGACCGTGTAAATTGCAAACCCAATTAAGGCCAGGTAAATCAAGCCCCAGATCGAAAACACATACCCGGCAGGCACAAATAAGATCGGGAACCGATCCGAGATCTCGCCTGTGGTCAGGCCGTTGATCGGCAGGGCATTCGCCAGGAAATTCACGACGAGGGTAAGCACCAGGCTGAGGATCATAATCAAACGCTTGTTTTTCATTGGGTTCTCCTTTATCTTTAATGATGAGTTATTCATGCTTATTATAGCTGGAAGTCACAGGATCCTTCAGGCTTGTAAAGGGTTAATCCTTCTTCTTTAGTAAAGACCCTTCGGGGTATTTGTCAAATTCTTGATGCATGCTATAATGATTCCTAGTAAATGTCATTGTTGCCCATTTGAGAAGGCCCTTTATGCGTCAATGCTTTCCATCATCGGTGATACGCATTCTCATTATTGGTATGCTCACCCTCACAGGTTGCCATTTCCCACAGCCGGTTTCAGAACCAATGCTGCCAGCGGTGACGTTAACCAGCACCCCAGCACAACCTACGCCATCGATTGAGACCGTCACCCCTACCACGACCGCCACCTCCGTCCCTTCGCCGACACCCGTTCCCCCGACTTTCACACCAAGTCACACCCCCACGCCAACCTGGGCCTACAATGAACCCGGTCAGGTCATAGCGCCGATCTTGCTCTACCACCACGTTGACGGTGAAACCACCGACAGCCGCTACCGAGTTTCAATCCCCAATTTCCGCGACCAGATAGCCACCTTGCACGATCATGGCTACACCGCCATCACCATCTCGATGCTAGTCGAAGCCCTTACCCAAGGCCGTGACCTGCCGGAAAAACCGATCGTAATCACCTTTGATGACGGGCACATGAGCGTCTACGAGCATGCTTTCCCCATCATGAGCGAGTTTGGTTTCCCAGGCGTGTTTTACATTGTTGCCAACCGCATCAACAATCTTACCGATTTTGTCAACCTGGAACAGATGACCGAGATGGTCAACGCGGGCTGGGAGATCGGCAGCCATGGCTATACCCACCAGGACATCACTAAAAACCATGCCAGTGCGGCTTATGAAATAGGCCAGTCCAAACTGGATCTGCAATCGGCGCTAGACATTCCCATCAACACCTTTGCCTACCCATATGGCGAAGTCAACCCTTTTGTGGCACAGAAAGTCAACGATTATGGCTATCGGGCTGGCATGGGCTTGGGGACATCCAGCACCCATACTTACAACAACCTTTTCTATCTCAGCCGGATTGAAATCCAGGGGGGCTACGCTTTTGAGCAATTTATCAAAATCGTAACGAAGGAATAGTCTTCCTCCCAAACCATTCTCTTACCTAAGTTTCTCATTTAATCAATTTTAAGCCAATTTTTCAGGTAAAAAATTGGTTTTCAGGACATTATCTTGAGTAATATTGCCAATACACACCCCTTCCCTAAAGAAAGGCGTATGAAAAGGGGGCTGTCCCAAAAGTCAAAATCCAAATGATCACAAACAATTACGAAAAAAGGATGAGGGGCTGTGAGGTGTTACCAAATCTAATCATTATTCGGCAGTAGAAAAAGGTTTCATTTTTAAAGAGAACTATTCTCTGAAAACCAGTGATTATTATCCCTCATCAGTCTGCTTCGCAGACAGCTTCCCCCAAGGGAAGCCTTAAAACACCAGATCGTCTTTATCTTTATGTAGATAACACAATAATTAACAATAGGGAAAATTAAATTATAGCAACCAAAATAAGGAAGTCTGATACACGAGTTTTTTATTTAATCAATTTTTTTTGATTTTTCAGTTAAATACGCAATTTTCAGACCACTAATCCGATAAACTCAGGTCTTCGGCATCAATAAAAAACCCCGGAGATTTCCATTTGCCGGGGTTTGATCTATTCACCTGCTGACCACGCCTTTGTTAGGGTTCAAAAATGGCAAAATTATCAAACCCAATCCGAATATTGGCCTGATTCCAGGTTCCGGTAAACAACCCCACCTGCCCGGGTTTGTAATGAGAGGCATCCACGGAAGCCAGCAAGGTGTCATTTACCGCCAGGGCAAATCCATCTGACCCGCAATACGCAGCCAGGGTAATGTCCCCGCTGGAGGGGATCATATCCGAAGCTGTCCAATCCACCAGGTAGATTTCCTGATCCGCCACCAAAGCCCAGATGGTGTAGTAGCCATCTTCGCTGATTTCAAGCACGGTGTAATTCTGGTCATCCACATAACCGCAAATAAAGCCATAATCTCCGTCCCCGGTTGGCTGCAACACACGCGCATCCACCACCATGATCAGGTTTGAATAAACCTCCAGCATGGTGCTGAAGATGTAGGTTTTTTCTTTGTCCACACTGATCACCAGCTGTCCATCGGTGATTTCTACGTTGCCTTCCGTAAAATCGCCGACAAACCAATCGTTCCGGTTGTCACTAAAATCATCAAATAGCACCAACTCCCCTTCAGGTTCCATTTCCTGTGGTTCTTCGGGATCCGTTTCTTCAATGATCGCCACCTGTCCAGCCAGGGCCGCCTCAATTAACGGTTGGGCCAGGTTGATCGGTCGTAAGGCGTTGATAAACCCGCCGGTTGGCACGCAATTGTCACGCTCATCGATCACACCATCACGGTTCGTATCTGCCAGCGGTCGGCAATCCACGATCACCCCTTCCAGTTCACCTGAACCAACCTGGGTGGGGATGCCGATGATCTCACCCTGGGGGGTGGCTGCCAGCCCGCCGCTGTTGCCGCCGGCTATCGTGGCTGAAGTCTTGATAAATGCCCGGTTGCCATAAGGCGCTTCCGCGGTAAAGCCGCTTACTTCACCCCGGGTAAGGGTGATCGTCTCACCCCCAATCCCCGGATAACCCAAGATGACGATCGGGTCACCCAACTGCAACGATTCCGCCTGCCCAATTTTGACCGGCTCAATCCCCAGGGCGCTGAAATTTGCCGGGTTTCCTTCAAGGTCTGACCGCACCTTGATCACCGCTAAATCCAGTCGGGCATCCCCCTGCACCACATCCGCAAAGAACATCGGTTCAGGCGGCTGATCCTGGGCAGTGGTGATCGAAACCACCAGGTCTGCCACCTCAAAAAACCGGTCTGAGAACACCACATGCGCATTGGTTAAAATCAAGCCATCTTCCGAGATCACCGTTCCGGAGCCGGTCCACCCCTGGACAAGCTGGCCGTTGAGGTTGATGATAGCGATGATCTGTACCACCGCGCGATAGGGGATCACATCCCCGGGCAGCATAGCTGGCGGAGGCGTTTCCACAGTTTCCACTTCTTCAACCAGGGCCGGAGCGATGTTGATCCGGATCGGGCTTGAGATGACCGTCCTCCCCGCATGAACCTCGACCTCGCCGCTCGCATTGCCCGGGGTTAGCGCCTGTAAGCTGAACACCACCGTCTCACGCCCAGTGGGCGCGATGGTCATGTCATAGGTGAAAGCACTTTGAGGGCCGATGCTGCCCGCAGGATCGACCGAGATCACCTGGGCATTTTCCAGCAAAGCCCTCGGCAGCCGAATTTCGGTGATGGTGACGTTCCGTGTGCCGCCGTTGGTCATAGAGACTTCGAGGAAGAATATATCTCCTACTTGAACATCCGCCGTCGGTGTGTCAACCACCACTGTCAGGCCATCCGTTCCCCCATTAAACGCGGTTAGCAGCCAGGCAAATCCCCCCACCAGCAAAAACACCAGCAAGCACAGCCCGACAATCGCCACGACAGCACAGCCAATCACCCACACGGTGCGGTTTTTGGATGGAGTGGATGGATCAGCGTAATCAGCCATGGTTTACCTCACATTATCAGAAGAAAATGAAACAACATATTAAGATTATATACCAGCTCAAACGATTAATATAAATTCTGTATAAAGGCGTCCTTGTGCGTCACTGGACAGGTTTACTCCTGTCTCCGCTTTTCAGCCAGGTCAGCTTGCATGGCACGGCAGCGGTCATACCACAGGCGCTCATAATCTTCGGCGTAAACCACCCTGTCCGCCAGGTCTGCCACCGAATGAATTCCTTCTGCCTGGCACCAATCAACGCAGATCTGGTAGGCCTCCCAATCCAGGTCATCCGGGTCAACATAGGTCGGTACGTCCTTCAATCCAGCAAGATAAGCGGCAAAAGCCCGGGTATGGCCATCGGTCATCACTTGCAACCCTCCCAATTCCTTGACCGGGATGGGCCGAATCCCCTCAGGCCTGGAAAAATCCGTTGCCCCTTGGACAGCGGATAATTTTTCCTGACTGATATACAGTTGGGAGGGTTGGAGCCGATCCAGTTCGACATAAATCACTTGTGATTTACCAGCCACGATATCAGCCCTTTTTCACCATCCTGATCAAATGTTCCAGGTCTCCGACCGTTTCCAGCCCGGCATGCTGGCCGGTACCGCGGTAAAGCACCTGCCCATCAAGGTCTTCAAGCTGCACATCCAGTTGGGCGTTAAGGGTTTCGATAATACGGCGGTCCATTTCAACGGTCGTCGGCGCCTGGAGCAGCCCCCCTTCCACCCGCAGCGCCCGGATCTGCAATCGGTGGGTGGGGTTTTTGACCACCAGGTCGACGTGGGTGTCTTCGATCGTTAAATCCTCAATCTTACCCCGGTTGTAGGTCGCAAAGCGGTGGATCACGCCCGCGTGCAGCAGTCCGATGATGAAACCGCCAAAGGATCGTCCCACCCAGGGGATGACCGCGACCGAGAGCATCAAGCTCACCCCGGGTTGATCAAAATGATTGCTCTGTCCCCAGATCCACGCCGAGGGGAACTGCTTGCCCCAATCCTTTTCGATATACCCCCGCCCACCATTAAAGTCCAACGCCTGGTCGTCCAGACGCAGCTCGCCAATAATGCGGTGATCCATACTGACCACCCCGTGATAGCACTCCATCATCGGCACCCAGGCAAACCAGCCCATCGCACCTGGAGAGTAATAATTTACCGGCCAGGGGTTCAAATCAGCAAATTCAAGTTCTCCTTGAAGACGCCCGATTTCGTCATCGATAGCCAGGGTAATCGCATCCCGTGAAAACGAGTTTTCCCCGATCTTTACCTCAAAGGAATCTCGAGAGGCTTGAAAATCGGAAAACGGATAGCGGTGATAGCGCACTTCTCGTGCCTTGGAGTCAAACACCTGTACAAAACAATGGTTATTTTCCTCATCCGGGGCCAGGTACACCCCCGGGATGACCGCCAGCCGGCTTTCCTCATCGGCGCTGACCAGCTTATAATACCAGCCCTCGAAATAGGGTGGTTTCTTTGAAAATCCGTGGTAACGGTCCGGGTGTAAGGTGTTGATGAATACCATTAAGAGCTCCTTTATATGATTTCAAACTGGAGACTGATTAAGTCACCACGACTCAGCCAACCTAACCTAATTCTTAATTATATTCTAAACAATACCTCTTGGAAGGGAAGCGCTTGTAACGGGTTTAACACAAAAGGCAACTGGTAAGACGATAAAATTGAAAATTTTATGAATTCTGCATGGTAGGGGCGATGCATGCATCGTCCCTACTCATTCTATTTATTGATTTATTTCAGTCATTACCAGCACAGCTATCATTAAGATGTGTCTGATACACCTCCATGGTGCATGAATTAGGTTTGTGAATCGATTTTCAAACTTAACCACCCAGTCCTCATGGGGATGGGGAGGGTAAAACCTGATTTGAGCTTCTGCCACTCCCACAAGTTCAAGCGCAGTAATCCGACACTTCAATAAACCCTGAATCGCTGCATCATTCTGATTCTTGCAACTTTTTAACAAAATTTCCGTATACTCTTAAGCAGCAGAACTTCAATGAAAGGACATTAAAATGAAGAAGAACCCCTTGATTTCCATCCCCTTTTTAGTCTTATCCATATTTCTCCTCAGCGCCTGCCAGTTCCTTCCCTGGGTCAGAGTCGTACGCGGCTCGGGCAACCTGACCGCTGAAACCCGCCCGGTAAGCGGTTTTAACGCCATCCGTTTGGACGGCGCCGGCCGCCTGGTCATCACCCAGGGTCCCGCTGAATCCCTTGAGATCCAGGCAGAGGACAACCTTATTAATGAGCTCACCTCGCAAGTTGAAGACGGCACCCTGGTGCTTGGTTACCGGGATCGCCCCTGGCGCAAATCCATCTTGCCCACACGCCCTATCGTCTACACCCTGGTGGTGACAGACCTGGCAAAATTAACCCTAAACGGCGCCGGTGATATCAACCTCCAATCCCTGCAAACCGACGCCCTGGTCCTGGAGATCAACGGCGCTGGCAACTTTGAGATCAATGCGCTCTCAGCAGACAGCCTCTTTGTTAAGATCATGGGAACTGGTTCGATCAGTGTCAGCGGCGCGGTTGCCAAACAGGAGGTCAGCCTGGATGGGGCTGCCAGCTACCAGGCCGGTAATTTGCAGACCCGCTCAACCGCGATTGAGATCAATGGTTTGGGCAGCGGAACCGTCTGGGCATCCGAGACCCTGGACATATCCATCAACGGCGGCGGCTCAGTCAGTTATTATGGATCACCCACCGTCACACAAGAGATCACTGGACTGGGTGACGTCAGAAATCTGGGCGAAAAATAATCCACCTACATGATAAAATTTAGCATCTGCGAAGAATAATCGCTTGAAATCGGTCCGTTCGACATTAAGGAGACAAACATGAAACAAAAAAATAGCGTGGCTCTAGGAATAATCCTGATTCTGTTTGGTTTATTTTTCCTAGCCCGGGAAATTGTGCCCCAGTACTTTCCCCAATGGGATTGGCCCTTCACGATCATCGGCCTGGGCGGGCTTTTCCTGCTGTGGGCAATTTTCAGCGGGACAGGCGGCTTGGCTGTACCCGGCGCAATCCTGGCGGGTATCGGTGGCATCTTTTACTACCAAAACCTGACCGGTGATTGGCAGAGTTGGTCCTTCATCTGGGCCCTGATCCCTGCCTTCGTTGGGGTGGGCATCATGATCGGCGGCATCATCGACCGCAACTACAAAGAAGCCTTCAGCGGCGGTCTGACCTTGCTGTTTATCAGCGGGATCCTGCTCTTTGCCTTCGGGTCAGCCTTTGGCTTACGGCCAGAGATCACCAAGTACTGGCCGGCCCTGTTGATCGTACTGGGATTGATTGCCCTTGCCCGGGCGTTGTTTTCAAGCAAACGCAAGTGATCCGGCTCCAGCAAACGCCAACCATATAGGCAAGCGTCATCAACCAGCGGCCGAAATGACAGTTTGCGGGTATTGAAACAAAAACAGATGATCATAACCCCTAACATAATGAGGTTTGAGCATCCAAGCAAATTAAATTAATAATTATTATCCTGTAAGGGCGACTCCTCCGACGTCGCCCTTATGCGATCATCAACTGATCATGTTTATTGATTGTGATAACGCTGAGAAAATGGGACTGTCCCAAACGTAATGGAGACAGTCCGATTTTATTAATTAAGATGAATCAGCCGGGTTGTGGGCTGGTTTTCCACAATAGACACCTATATCAGCACATTTGGCTGTAGGTCACGTGTGTTGCCAAAGGCAACCACGTAACAATCACGCTGGAAGCGAAACCTACTCTCCTATTTCGGTTATGCAAACGCATCCCAGGCTTGTTTAACCCGGCGATACGTATCCGCCAGGGATTCGGGCAGCACCCGGGTCTGACCGACAGCGGCCATAAAATTGGTGTCACCCCCCCAGCGCGGCACAATATGCATATGCAAGTGATCCGCGATACCCGCCCCAGCCACTTTCCCCAGGTTTAACCCAATATTGAACCCCTCGGGATGGTAGACAAGCCCCAGCACCTCAACCGCTTTGCACACCATATCCATCAGTTCAAGCCGGGCAGCGCGCGGCAGGTCTTGCAACCGGTCCACATGAACATAGGGCACGCACATGATATGCCCGCTCGTATAGGGATAGCGGTTCAGGATCATGAAAACCCCCTCACCCCGGTGAAAGACCAGGTTGTCCAGACCATCATCCGCTTCCGCAGCCAGGCAAAACACACAGCCCTTTTCATCGTTGTTTCTTTGGATATATTCCATCCGCCAGGGTGTCCAGATATGATTCACATCAACGCCTTCCGTTAGTTTCCCTGAATTGTAACAGATTTACGCTGGCACAAACGCCCATCCAATCGTGGTTCCAGAACTTCAATGCCTTTCGATCAACCATCATTGGCCATAAATTCTAAACTAATGTCATTGTACGCAGTACTTTCCCTGTGAAAATTTATTGATATACTTAAGCCAATCAAATCAATCAAACCCAAAGCAATGGACCAATACACCCTCTTTCAACCTCAGAATATCCTCAGTGTCAGCCAGCTCACCGGTTACCTGCGCCAGGTGCTGGAAAGCGATAATGTCCTGCAGGACTTATGGGTCGAGGGTGAGATTTCAAACCTCGGCCGGCCGCCCTCTGGCCACCTGTACTTCACCCTCAAAGACAGCCAATCCGCCATCCGCTGTGTCATGTGGCGCAATTCGGCCGTTCGCCTGAACTTTGACCTGCGCGATGGCCTCGCTGTCGAAGCCCATGGGGGCATGAGCATCTATGAAGCCGGCGGGCAGGTCCAGCTTTATGTTGACAGCCTGCGTCTCGCAGGTGAGGGCCAGCTCTTTCAGGAATTCCTGCGCCTCAAAGCCAAGCTGGAAGCTGAGGGCTTATTTGATGCGGAGACCAAACGTCCCATCCCCGAGCGACCCAGCCTGATCGGTATTGTTACCTCACCCACCGGTGCCGCTTACCAAGACATGCTCAACACCCTGCGCCGGCGTTTCCCTGTTGCTGAGGTGGTCCTCGCACCCACCACCGTCCAGGGGGTTGATGCGCCGCCGGGGATCGTGGCAGCCCTTGAACGGCTCAATCGCCAGGTTCACCCGGATGTGATCCTGATCGGGCGCGGCGGCGGCTCGATCGAGGACCTGTGGGCGTTCAATGATGAAATGGTCGTGCGGGCTGTGGCGGCCTCAGAAACCCCCGTCATCTCCGGTGTCGGTCACGAGACCGATTTCACCCTGACCGATTTTGCCGCCGACCTGCGCGCCCCAACGCCCACCGCAGCAGCGGAAGTCGCCACACCGGATAGAACCGAGCTGCTCAGCACGATCACGGAGCTGGCCAACCGCCATACGACCCACATCAACGCGCTGCTCGCCGATCTGCGCTTTGAACATGGACGGGTGCAAAACGCCCTCGACCGGACCTCCCCAAAGCACGCCATCAACGCCTATCGCCAGCGTCTGGATGAGATCCTGTCGCGCTTGGACCGTTCCATGCAGGTCAAGCTGGAGAAAAAAGGCCTGCAGCTATCCAACCTGCAGCAGTCCTTGCGAGGGCTCAGCCCCCGTGCGGTGCTTAACCGGGGTTATGCTATCGTCACCCGTGAAAAGGACGGCGCCCTGGTCAAAAGTGCGGACCAGGTGCAGCCTGGCGAAGACGTCCATATCCAAGTCAGCTGTGGGGAGCTGGACGCCCGTATTACCAAAACCACCCAGGAGGAACAACATGACGGATGAAAACACCACCGAGATCCAGTCCATGGATTTTGAGACGGCCTTCAGTGCCTTACAGGAAAATGTCGCCCAGCTTGAAAATGAAGATCTACCCCTCGAGAAAGCGCTGGCGCTATTTGAGCGCGGCCAGATCTTAGCCAAACATTGTGCTGTGCTGCTGGAACAGGCTGAATTAAAAGTGCGTACCCTGACCATGGACGCCGACGATAAATTACCAACTGAAGGATAGCGCCTATGCCATTTTCAGGCATTTTCCGAAACCCGGTTTTCATCGCCACCATGGTGGCTTCCCTGATGGCGCAGATCCTTAAACTACCGCTGTGCTACCTGCGCCATAAAGAATGGGACTGGTCGCTTTTATTCAGCGCGGGCGGCATGCCCAGTTCGCACTCCGCGGTAGTCACCGCAGCAGCGGTCGGTGTCGGCCATTATGCCGGCTTTGACACACCCCTGTTTGGCCTGGCCTTTGCCATCGCCAGCATCGTAATTTATGATGCCACCAACATCCGCCGACAAGCGGGCTTTCACGCCCAGCAGATCAACCGCATCATTAAAGAATTGCTTACTGGGGAAGCCAAACCCGTCGAAGAATTCAACGAACTGCGCGAGGTGTTAGGCCACTCGCCCCTCGAAGCCCTAGGTGGGATCATCCTCGGCATCTTGGTCAACATCGTCATCTGGCGGCTCTGGCCGTGACCCACCCCTACCCCTCCCTTTAGGGAGGGGGTAAGAAAGTCCCTTCCCTTCAGGGAAGGGATTTAGGGATGGGTAAGCTATCGTCAAAACAATAAGAATCATTATCAAAAATTAACTTGCCCCAACGCTAATTACTAGAAAATAAACAACTAACCCACCAGAAAGAGGAACACATGAACAAATCAATCGGAAACATTTTCGGCATTATCCTCGCCATCGCTGTCGGGGTCGGCATCGCCCTCGCCGGGAGCCAGGGGGGCGTCCAGGTGCTGGGCACCCCACTCTTCATGCTGCTGATCATCGGTGCCTACCTGGTCCAATGGATCGTCTTCATCTTTGCCTTTATCCAAAAAAGCGAGCGCTTCTTCGACCTGACCGGCAGCCTGACCTATATCACCCTGGCCACGGCCGCAGTGCTCCTTATCCCCATCATTGACCGGCGGGCGGTCTTGCTGCTGGTGCTGGTGGTCATTTGGGCCACTCGGCTGGGCACCTTCTTGTTTGGCCGTGTCCTCAAACAGGGCAAGGACGACCGCTTTGATGAGATCAAGGTCTCCTTCACCAGCTTCTTGCTCACCTGGACAATCCAAGGCCTATGGGTCACCTTCACTGCGGCGGCAGCCTTTGCCGCCATCACCACCATGGATCAGCGCACACTGGGCTGGCCAGCCCTGATCGGCTTCCTGGTGTGGGGATTCGGCTATTTCTTCGAGTTGATCGCTGATTCGCAGAAAAATGCCTTCCGCGGGGACCCAAACAACAGGAACAAATTCATCAGCACAGGTCTGTGGGCCTGGTCTCGTCACCCCAATTACTTCGGTGAGATCGTGCTGTGGCTGGGTGTGGCCATCATCGCCCTGCCTGTGCTCAAAGGCTGGGCATTGATCACGTTGATCTCCCCCATCTGGGTCATCATCCAGCTGACCCTGATCAGCGGCGTGCCCATGCTCGAGAAGAAAGCGGACAAAAAATGGGGCGGCCAGGCAGACTACGAAGCCTACAAAGCCAACACCCCGGTCCTAATCCCCCGACCGCCGAAAAAGAACG
>JAHYJN010000068.1 GCA_019428905.1 Candidatus Brevefilum sp. | reverse complement strand
CAAGTATATCTACGATCAAGGTTGGGAGGAACCCTTCCGCACTTATGCGGCTGACCTGATGATCAAAACTCTTGATCAAACGATTTATCCCGGTTTGGCACAGGCTGTCTTAGATCGTTTTACCTCGACACCCGTCACAGTGCAGCGGCTGACCGGCAGCACAGATGGGGCCATCACCGGTTGGGCATTCACCAACCACCCGATGCCGGCGGAAAGCCGGCTGGTGCGGATTGCCAACGCGGTCAACACGCCGCTGCCGGATGTGTTCCAAGCCGGCCAGTGGACCTACAGCCCGTCGGGCTTGCCGGTGTCGCTGATCACGGGTAAATTAGCGGCGGATAAGATCAACAGCCGATTGAAGAAGTTGAAAAAGTGCAAGGGGTGACACTTTCTCAATCCCGGGATTTTATATAACTCAACCAAGATGATTTACAACAAAAATCCCGGGGATCTTTGTGGTTGTGTAGAAAAATACCTTAACGATAGCTGGACGGACTTTACTTCTTCAGATCCCCGGGATTTTGATATGAATTCATATGCAAATTAAGACGTTGCGGTCCCATGATGTTTTTTCACCTGGAGTAACAAATGCTTAATAAACGAGAAGGGGTTACTAAACAACCTTTCCTCTGCACTAAAGCCAACAAAAAGAATATCAATCAATCGGCTGTTGAAGCATAAACCCATTCAAGTAAATTGTTATGTTGTTTTAAGGGTGTATTTACGCAGCTGTGTGTATACTAATATTTATGATCAAAAAAACACCTGTCTTCTATTGGACATAATTAGAAGGAGATTGATTTGAATACCACACCTGCTTCACCCCAGTTGTTAGGTTTGTTGAATCAGGCACTCGCCAGAGAATTGCAGGTTTCGATACAATACATGCTTCAGCACGCCATTGGAACCGCACAAAAATTAGCTGGTACATATGACTCAGCATCCGAAAACCAGGGGAAATTTGTCGCAAGTAATGCGCTGTATTTTTTCCCCGGCATGAATCTCAAAAAAATCGCCATCACTGAAATGAGACACGCAGAAGCAATTGCTGAGCGGATCGTGATTTTGGGTGGTGAACCAACAACGCAACCCAGGCGGATAACGATGGATAACACCATCCATGCGATGTTGGAGAACGATCGGGATCAGGAAGTTGGCGCGATTGAACTTTATAAGAAGATCATCGAATTTTCCGAAAGAGAAAACGACGACATTACAAAAAACCTGTTTGTGCGAATATTAAAAGATGAAGAAAAGCATCATCAAACCTTCGCAGATTTGTTGGTGTAGAAATTAACATGTTATTTACGAGTCGTGACAGTTATCCATCCATGTCAGGATGAAGTAGAGAGTTTTTGATGGTGCTGGCAGCCTTGCCAGTACTGTTGATAGATTTGTTGATCAAATGGTGAGCTGGTGCTCCCGTTCCTGGTATCTACCGAGTCAGGCGAATCTGGGTGAACGAAGTGATTTGATGCTGTTTGATTGGCTTCGAATAGGGCTGAATATCAATTAATTAAAACAACCTGGCAAAACTTGCCAGGTTGTCTATAGTAGAAGTTCGTTTACTTCATGATCAGGGGTAAATAGATATAGATGGTCTCATCAGCTTGGGCGATGGTGGTGAAGGACCACAACGCTGTTACGCTTCCGTTCGAATAAGTGGTGCCCATGGTGTTTTTCGCCCGGATATGCCAGTAATAGGTGGTGTCATAGTCCAGGCTGCTCAAGGTAATGGATGTGTTGATCCCAATGGTGGGGAGCCAATCGGCTTCAATGCAGCTATTTACTAGGCTGAGGCAGTATTCATAGGAGGTTGCATTTGCGCTGGTGCTCCAGGTGAGAATTGGGTTTATTGAGATTTTGGTGGTTGTATTAACAGGTGCGGTTTTGCTAAATGAACCGGGCGGGATAATGGAGGTCAACGTGGTGAAGGACCAGTAAGCCGTTTCACTGCCGTCCGCGTAGGTGATTCCGCCCGTGTTGTTAGCCCGCACCTGCCAGTAGTAGGTGGTGCCTTCACTCAAGCCGCTCAATGCGATTGAGGTGGCTGTTCCTGTCGAGGTCCAGCCGGTGCAATCATTATCATTTGAGGTGTCATAGCAATATTCGTAGCTGGTTGCCCCGGTGCTGGTGCCCCAGGAGAGGGTTGGGCTGATGGTGACATTGGTGGCGTTGTTCAATGGCGCTGTTTTATCAAAAGCGCCAGGCGGTGTGGTGAGGGTGGTGAAGGACCAGTAGGCGGTTTCACTGCCTCCCGCATAGGTGGTTCCGCCGGCATTGATGGCCCGGGCATGCCAGTAGTAGGTGGTGCCTTCACTTAAACCGCTCAATGCGACCGAGATGGCGGAACCTGTTGAGGTCCAGCCGGTGCAATCATTATCATTTGAGGTGTCGTAGCAATATTCGTAGCTGGATGCCCCGCTGCTGGTGCCCCAGGAGAGGGTTGGGCTGGTTGAGACACCCGTTGCGCCATTTGTTGGCGCAGATTTGTTGAATGCTCCAGGGGGTGTGCTCATGGTTGTGAATGACCACAGGGCTGTCTCACTCCCATTCGCATAGGTAATCTGGCTGTCCTTCTTTGCCCTGACTTGCCAGTAATAAGTTGTCCCTTCACCCAGCCCGCTCAGAGCGACCGACGTGTTGGCCCCATTAGGGGTCCAAGTGTTGCAGACATTCGCTGTATTGATGCAGTATTCATAGCTGGTTGCCCCGCCGCTGCTGCTCCAAGTGAGGGATAGGCTGGTTGTGGTCATTGTTCCATTCGCAGGAGAAATCTTACCAAACGCGCCTGGCCCCTGTGGTGTACCCCAGGTGGTGCTTGACATCACGTAGGGTTCTGCCATGCCGGTGTTCAACCAGGCATCGAGCAAGTTGGCACCTTCCTGGGCTAAAAAGGCATTGCTCCCGTCATTAGCCTCAAACAGGAACTGCACATACTCCCAGCTGGTGGGCTGGTAGAGCAAATTGATCGTGCCCGAGACAGCACCTGTTGGCGGGTTGAGCGTGAGGGTGTCCCAATAGTTGTACGTCCCACCTGGTGTGCCGCCGCCATATTGATTTACGGGTACGGGCAGGGCATTCCGCTTGCGCGCTTCTTCGTAAGAAAAGCCGTAGGGTGGGATACGGTTATCTTTGAGGATGGTGTTGTTCAATACAAAGTGGAAGGTTTTATAAGCAGTCCCAGGCGCCTGGGCAGCAAGATCGGCCAGGGTATAGTCAGGCTGACCCGTTAAGCGGTCAAAACTCAACGGGAGGTTGGGGTCAAACCCAAGGCCCAGGAGCTGATTGGCCCATTCTTGGGTCATCGCAGGATGAGATTCGTATATCTTGGTATTTGGGTCGTCTAAATTGAGGATGGATTTGACCTGCGTTGGTGTCCCGTTGATGTTAACCGTGATGGTATCATAGGCGCCATCCTCACGGATCAGGTTGCCGTTCGTGCCATACCATTTGAAATTGAGCCACATGCGCCTGCCCTCGGGATAACCGGAGATGAGCTTATGTCCAGTTAGGTTGGTCACCTTGAGGGTGTTATCAGAGACGTTTAAAGACGCAGCGAGATCCAACTGCTGCTGCGCCCGTAATTTACCGGCATCAATGGCTGAGATTTGGGTGGCGGATAGCCCACCGCCTAAACGCAGGGTACCCGCACTGTTTTGGTATTTAATAACATCGGGCACCCAGTAGTTTCCGCCGGTCATGTCATGCAGCGGGAGGTCAGTTCTGAGAGGGAGATTGTTTTTATTTGCACCGTAACCCGTGACCGCTTTCATATGGCAGGTCTGGCAGCTGTAGTAGCGCAGGGCGCCATCCGCATAATCGCCGCCATTGATAGAAACGGCCTGGATCGCGCCAGCCTGGAGATCAGCAGGCAGGGTAGCATAATCGGAAACCAGGGTTTTGGATAGGGCACCGGCGATGTACTCGCTGTAGGTGCGTTCAACAATGCCGTATTGGAAGGGGAAATTGTTGAAAGCTGCTTTAAGTTCAACTGCTGACCCGAGTTCGCCGCTGGCGATAACCGGGTCACCGGTTGGCAGGGTGCCGCTATTATGTGCCAGGTCACCGACAGCCGGATTGGAAACATCATGGCAGACGCCGCAGAAATCGATATCCCGATGGAATAAAGATTGGGCCCATTGGTGGCGGGCATCCGCATCGGAATAAGGCCCCAATTTAGCAGAACCATCCGATAATGCTGCCATGCCTGTGCCATAATACCCGATTGCTGGCGATCCCCCATCATTGGCGATATAGGGTGGGTTCATTACACCGCTGTGTTCAAGCTGGTTGGTGTTGGTCATTTTATGGCAAAAATCGCAATCCACACCATCAGAATCACTGGCTGCCAGACCTGAGCCATCCGTGGGGATCGACCGGCCGGCATAGTATCCTCCGGCACTGTGGCAGCGGATGCATAAATCACCTGAGCCTGGAAAGTCCTGCTCGGCGATGGCCAGGGTGGCCCAGAAGACGGGGTCACGGCCGGCATTGGCCATCATACTGCCCCGCCAGTTAAATGTGGGTTCGACTGTCTGGTCATAGCCGCCATGGCAGTTATCACACTTATCAGGTGATTCGAGATTCTTTATTTCGCCAGGTTGGGTGCCGGGTTGCTTAATTTCGTTGGGTACCGACGTGGCTGCCAGGACGATGACACCAGTGGTGAGATAAAGGACGAAGATACCGAATATTATCCCAGCGCGTTTCATATTTTTCTCCCTTTGTTGGTGATGGTCGACTTGTTTGTTACGTTACTATACTCGTAGGATTAAGACGATGAACGTCGAGAAATTTAATTTCGGTTGAATAATGTGTAAATTATAACTTAGATTCAAATATTATAGGGGTTGATTTTTCAGGCAGATAATTTCAGTTATCAAATCAAAAGATCAACCGGACCTAGTCGGGTTGACTGAAGGAGTTGAGGGCTTTGATCAGGTCTGTGATCAGTGGGGTTGCGTTTCGCAGCGTCTGTTTGTGAAGACTTATGCAATCGGGTGAATGTTAGTGCCCATGTCGACTGCATTTGGTAGTAATCTGGAAGCGATGTTCATAATCCCATACGCAGGTTACTGGCAGGTGCCTGGCTCAAAATCGCGTCGGCAGACGTCTTCCCGGATGTAAAGCAGGGCAGTCTCGTTGCGGTAGAGCAGGATATAGCCCTCAAGGCTGCCATCCTGCGCATCCTGGTAGAAAGCCCGTGCGCGGGCAAAGGATTCGGGGTCGACCCCAACCGCGTTTGGATGGAGGTAGTCATTGATGCGCTGCTGCAGGAGGAACAGGACATCATAATTGCGTGATTCGATGAAATCGTAATCCAATAAATCAAAGGATGTTTCAGTCACCCAATTTTGTTTTGCCGGCATATACAGGCGGTAATCATAATAGGCGTAGACCGTGTTATCCCCGATGGGTTCGAGCTGATCCATGGCCAGGTCATAGAAAATCAGTTCAGCGTTGTTCTCTGCCCGGTAGGTGCGTTCGATCAGCATCTGGGTGGACTGCACTCCGAATAGGATCGTCTGAACGAAGAAGATCACCAGCAAGATAATTCTGATCACCTGACCCAATGAGGGGGTTTTTAAGTCCAGCCTGATCTTTTGAGGGAGGAACGTGACCCAGTTACAGAAGAGCGGGATGGCCACGGGCAGCCAGTACTGGTATTTGAAATGTGAAAAAGTGATGACGGAGATGGTCAGGGGGACGAACCAGGCCAGGGTCAGGGCGTGCAGGAAGCGGGTTTCCTGTTTGATGATATTCCAAATAGTGATGCCGAGTGTGACAATAATGAAGATGGCTTCACCGTAATACTGGCGCATCAGCGGC
Organism: Candidatus Brevefilum sp.; assembly: GCA_019428905.1. GTDB lineage: Bacteria > Chloroflexota > Anaerolineae > Anaerolineales > Anaerolineaceae > Brevifilum. Next base: position 6,304 of record JAHYJN010000068.1, on the reverse strand, counting down.
CAGGATGCCCTCAATCCCCGATCATAGATGATGCCGTATCCAAAGGACAGCACGTCAGCATTTTTGCGAAATATGTTGATATACCAGGTACGATGTAGTCCATGCAGTAAGAATGGATTGGATAGGACAAAAGTAATGGCCATAATCCCGATAAATGCCATGGACCTGACTATGGCTTTCTTCCAGGTGACGTCTTTTTTAACGAGACCCCAGATGATGGCCAGTCCGACAGCCAGGAAGAAATAAGCGCCGACGAGTTTGGTAGCCGTCAAAACCCCGCAGAAAAACGCCGCTGCTAAAAAACGCCAGCCAAGTTGATGCTGATCGGTGTACAAAAAGTACAGCACAATTACGGAAAGCAGCAGGACGATCCCATCTGGTTTCCACCAAAAACCGTTCCTGATGACAGCCGGCATTAGTAATAAAAAAATGGTCAACAGGATAGACCTAATTGTTCTGAAGCGGTCATGCAGGTAAACCAGCAGCAGCACTGATAGCAGCATTGGTAACACACTGATCAACTGGCGCAGCGTGAGCATAAGTATTGGGATATTGTCGATCTGGTTCAGCCACTGCAGAGGCAGGCTGACGAGGGCTGAAGGGGCAAAAAATGGGAATCCGTAATCATAAAAGCCGTATAAGAAAAAGTAATAAATATTGTCTTTGATCGTATCCTTGGGTGTGATCATCCCTTGTATAACCGGGATCAAAACCCCCTCATCCGGTTCAAACATCGATACCATAGCAATATTTTCGGAGGCTTTGGCGTTTGGGATCGAGATGAGGATGAAGAAAGCAATCGAAACGGCGATTAAAGTGATTTGAATCCAGTTAGGTCGTTTATCCATACTGGAAATTATACTATGACGGGCTTTGATTACCAGTGGGAGAAGATTTCGTGCCTAACGAACGAATACAGAAAGTGAATTATTCGGGGGGAGACCATGGTTTATCGATTACCATCTACTCGTAGTAGACCAGTGACCATTCAATTGGTCAATGGTAAATCCCCTATTTATTTTGGGTCACTGGCAGGTGCCTGGCTCAAAATCGCGTCGGCAGACGTCTTCCCGGATGTAAAGCAGGGCGGTCTCGTTGCGGTAGAGCAGGATATAGCCCTCAAGGCTGCCATCCTGCGCATCCTGGTAGAAAGCCCGTGCGCGGGCAAAGGATTCGGGCTCGACCCCAACCGCGTCCGGATGAAGGTAGTCATTGATGCGCTGCTGCAGGAGGAACAGAACATCATAATTGCGTGATTCGATGAAATCGTAATCCAATAAATCAAAGGATGTTTCGGTCACCCAATTTTGTTTTGCCGGCATATACAGGCGGTAATCATAATAGGCGTAGACCGGGTTATCCCCAATGGGTTCGAGCTGATCCATGGCCATGTCATAGAAAATTAGTTCAGCGCTGTTCTCTGCCCGGTAGGTGCGTTCGATCAGCATGCGGGAGGACTGCACACCGAACATGATCATCTGCACGCTAAAGATCAACAGCAGGATGGTTTTGATCACCTGGCCTAATGCTGGCGTCTTAAATTTGGTCAGCTTAATCTTTTGTGGGAGGAGCGTGGCCCAGTTACAGAAGAGCGGGATGGTCACCGGCAGCCAGTATTGATACTTAAAATGTGAAAAAGAGATTACGGAGATGGTCAGGGGGACGAACCAGGCCAGGATCAAGGCATGTAGAAAGCGGGTTTTCTGCTTGATGATATTCCAGATGGTGATGCCGAGTGTCGCAATAATGAAGATGGCTTCACCGTAATACTGTCGCATTAGCGGCCAGGATGCTTGTAAACCTCGTCCGTAGAGAACGTTGTATCCTGTGGAGAGCAAGTCGGTTTGTTTTTGAAAAGTATTGATGTATGCATTTCGGTCGGCCTGCAAAAGCAAAAAAGGATTGGCCAGGATGAATGTCGTGGCCATAATCCCAATGAATGCCAGCGATCTGATCACCGCTTTCTTCCAGGTGACATCTTTGTTAACGAGACTCCAGATGACGGCCAAACCGACGGCCAGGAAGAAATAAGCGCCAACGAGCTTGGTGGCCGTCAGAACCCCGCAGAAAAATGCCGCTGCGAAAAACCGCCAGCCAAGTTGATGCTGATCGGTGTACAGGTAGTACAGCACCAGCACAGAAAGCAGCAAGACAATCCCATCTGGATGCCACCAGAATCCATTCTGGATGACAGCAGGCACTAATAAAAGCAAGGTGTATAAAATGATTGATCGGACCGTTCTAAAGCGGTCATGCAGGTAGACCAGCAGCAGTATCGCCAACAGCATTGGCAGTACACTGATTAGCTGCCGTAAGATGACCATGAGCCAGGGGATATTGTCAAGCTGGTTTAGCCACTGGAGTGGCAGGATCGCAAGGGCTGATGATGCAAAAAATGGGAAACCATAGAAATAATAACGGTAAATTATGAAATATAAAACGGTATGCTTTGGGGATTCTTTGGGCGTAATCATTCTCCGAATGACTGGAATCATGATCCCTTCATCCGGTTCAAACATCGAAACCATGGCGATGTTTTCGGAGGCTTTGGCGTTGGGGATGGAGATGAGGACAAAGAAGGCAACTGAGATTAGGATGACTGATATCCAGATCCATTTGGTAGGTTTATCCATGATGTAAAATTTTACCATGAAGGGTATTGACGATATATGGGGGATGTATTGCTGATCATGGCCATGTAAGTCATCGTTTGGAAGAAATTTTCTTAAAGAATTTATTGAGCGGTATCTCCAAAGAGATCTTTGGTTAAGGAAAACGGTTCAAGTGCAACCTCAAGTCACCTTTTGCTGAAGAATTCGTTGAGAATACACCAGGATCACGCCGAGTACGATTGATAGATACGCGGCGATCAATACCCGGTAGTGAGGGGGCAGCAGAAATGTGATTGTATGCGCCGGAATCCAAAACAGGGGGATGGTTTTGAAAACGACAAACGAGATGAAGGCTTCCCAGTTGATGGTTTTAATTAAATCACTCAAATTTGGTTTGTTGTTATTGATCCGCATCTCAATGTAGGTATCCGTCATTCGATGCATGCCCATAAAAACAATCCCAAAGGTCAGGTTCATGATCGCGCTGGTCAGAAAGGCTGGCAGAATTCTTGAGAGGAAAGATGTGTCCCCCTGGTTAAACAGTGTCGATACACCTGCCGAATAGAATGAGAACATAAACGTGATCATCACCCCAATCAGACCCCACACGATGATTTTATAGATCATGCCAACGGGTTGCTGCCAGGTTTGATGGGCTAACCTCAAGGCTAACAATTCGCCCATGGTGGCCAGGATGGCGAATTTGATGAAACCCATCAGATAGGGATATTGATTGGTCCACTGGATAAATACCTGGTGGGTATTAGGCAGGATCAAGAAGACTGTGATGAGTAAAAGAAGGGATAACCAAAGTATGTCTCCGGCAAGGGTGCGTTTCATCAAATGTGTTCCTCCCGCTGAATCAGGATCATCAATCTGATTATACATAGATCTGCTTTTATTAACTTTATCGTTTGCTTTCCCTGCTTTCCATGTTAAAATAGCACAATTATTCAGAAAACCGAATCAGGCTGTCTATAAATGATCGGTAGTGAAAATAATGTATCAGACTAAGCGGTATCATGGACATTTCTTATGAATGTTGATCAGCGGTTTTTTGGAGAAAACAAAATGGATCGGAAACTCTTTCTTACCCAACACACGGGATGGTTTCTTGGATTTATCCTGACCATATTTTGCTTGATAGCCGTAAAGCCAAACATCGTGGCTGCTACCTCTGTCACCTCGATGGATTTTGCGGTGTTGGATGCGATTGTTGAAGAACAAATGAAGAAACACGACCTGCCCGGTGTGGCGATCGCCATCATCGACGGTGGTCAGGTCGTCTATTCGCAGGGTTATGGCCGAGCAGGCCGAAACCGGCCCATGACACCCCAGACCCAAATGTTGATTGGCTCGCAGAGCAAGTCCTTCACAGCCCTGGCGGTTGCCCAGCTGGCAGACCAGGGCGTATTGGAACTAGATGCACCTGTGCAGTCTTATATCCCCTGGTTTACGGTTGCTGATGATGTCGCATCGAAAACCATCACCATCCGGCAGCTACTTAATCACAGCAGCGGGTTATCGGACGCTGGTTTCCCGATGGTGCTTTCAAATGAGACCTCTCTGGAGGAGGCTGTAAAGGCTTTGGAAAAGGCAGCTATTACAGCTCCAGTTGGGTCTACATTCCAGTATTTCAACATGGGATACAGCGTTTTGGCGTACCTGGTTGAAGTCAGCAGCGGCCAGTCCTATGCCGACTATATCCAGGTGCACATACTCACCCCTCTGCAGATGGATAACAGCACTGCTGATCCGGCATCTGCACAGGAGATTTCCCAAGGCTACAGCAGGTTATTTGGGTTTGCAATCCCGATGGCTCAACCTGTTCCGGCTTACGGTATTGGTGCGGGTTATATCGTGTCAACCGCTGACGATTTGGCGAAATATGCCCTTCGAATGATCAATTATGGCGATGGGCTGGTGTCTTCCACCATGGCAAGGAAAATTTTCTACCCCAGCCGTGGTGATTATGGGTTTGGCTGGTTTGTTGTGGACGGGGGCGCGAAGATCTTTCACGGCGGGGCTAATGAAACTTTCCGCACGGATGTCAATCTTTATCCCAATCAGGGGCGTGGGTTTGTGCTCCTGATCAACCAGGGCTACCAGGTGGATCATTTCATCTCGGCTGTCCAACTCCGGGACAGCGTCGAGGCCTTTGTGTTAGGTAGGTCCCCCATTCCGGTTGACCAGGGCTGGTCAGTACGCTGGGTTGGCTGGGGTATTGGCGTCCTAGTCCTTGGGTTGAGCATTTTACACGTCCATAACTTCTTGGGTTTACGCACTTGGCTTGAACGGGATAAGGGGATGTCGAAGGGGAAGCGGATATGGGATATCGGACTTTCATTCCTGATCCCGACTGTGATCCTTGTTTTCGTCATGATCCAAGTCAGGGGGTTTTACGGGGATCGCTTTAACTTATGGCCGACCCTGGTCAGTCTTCGCCTGGTGATGCCGGATGTGTTTATCCTGATGCTAATTGGCAGCCTGCCTGATTATGTGCAAGGCATGATCAAGATCATCCTGTGGCAGAAAAATAAACGTCAACTTGAGACTGAATCATAAGAGGAACTTCGAAATAGGCCATGGAAATAGCTATTCGAGATTCATTTAATCAGAACGTTTTGGAAACAGCCCTTAACCGATATCGCATCGCATTGGTGGATGCGACTATCTTAGATGGGTTTGAAAGTTTTATCTTCAAAGTGCGGCGAGATGGCAATGAATACATCCTGCGCATCGGCCACAGTGCTCGGCGGAGTGCGGAACTGATCCAGGGAGAGGCCGAATTTATCAACCATTTGCGTGGGGGTGGGCTTTCTGTGCCGCAAGTTCTGCCCTCGTGCAATCACCTGCTGGTGGAAGCGATCGAGGCCCAAGACGGAGCGTTCTTCCTGGCCACACTTTTCGAAAAGGCGCCTGGGCACACACCCAAAGAAAGTGACTGGTGTCCGGCTCTTTACCAATCTATGGGGCAGTTTATGGGCAGGTTGCATACGCTGAGTAAGGCCTTCCAACCCAGCCTGCCGCGCTATCAACGTTTTTCCATCACTGAGGATTTTGAAGCGATGGAGAACGCCGGCCGCAAGTATCTCCCGGCGGAAGACCAACCGGTCCTCCAGGCTTACCTGGACACGGTCGCTGCCATTCAACAGCTCCCACAGGAAGTGGATAGTTACGGCCTGTGCCACATTGATTTTCATGGGGGGAATTTCTTTATCACTGATGAGGGCCTGATCACCTTGTTTGACTTTGATGACTGCCAGTATGCCTGGTTTGTGTACGATATCGCCATGGCTTTGTTCTACGCGATCTCGCATGACTGCGCCAGTGAGGCAGAACGGCAGACAGCAAGAACTTTCCTGTCATCTTTTTGGTCAGGCTATGCAGCAGAACATAACCTGGCACTTGCGTGGTTGGAATACATCCCATACTTCCTGCGTTTGCGGGAGATTGATCTGTATATGCTGATTCACCGGAGCATGGACATGGACAACCTGGACCCGTGGTGCGCCAGCTACATGGAAGGACGCCGCGAGAAAATTATCAATTCGGAGCCTTATTGTGCGCTCGACTATGCTTCGATTGCCGCAAAGGTCCATGAAGCATAACCCGGACTTAAGCTATGCTTATGCACCGGTAATTTCTGTGGTAAGTCCTGTCTTTATCTCCGCTTCAGATGCGAGGATCCT
>JAHYJN010000146.1 GCA_019428905.1 Candidatus Brevefilum sp. | reverse complement strand
ACAATTCAGCTGGGGCGCCCCTGTGTCAGCTGGGGCAGGCGTATGTCACAGCGGTGCAGCGCGCGGGCGGCATCCCCCTGGTGATCCCTGTCAGCAGCGAAGGGTCGGCCTTGGCAAGCCTGCTTTCCCGGCTGGATGGGGTCCTGCTTTCAGGCGGTGGGGATATCGACCCCCTGCTGTTCAACGGCGCTCCCCACCCCAAGGTGTATGGCATCTCACCCGAACGTGATGCGATGGAAATTGCACTGGTCAGGATGGCGCTGGCGGTGGATAAACCCCTGCTGGCCATCTGCCGCGGGATCCAGGTGCTGAATGTGGCCTTGGGGGGCGGGCTCTACACCCACATCCAGGACCAGGTCGAACACTCACTGAAGCACGATTGGTTCCCCAAATTTCCGCGCGATAAGTTAGCCCACACCGTCAGCCTCACATGTGAAAGCCAGCTCGACCAGATCTACGAAGCTGATGAGATCCGGGTCAACAGCCTGCACCACCAGGGCATCTCCCGGGTCGGAGAGGGTTTGACCGCCACGGCTTTTGCCCCGGATGGACTGGTCGAGGGCTTGGAGGTGAAAGGATCAAGCTTTGCCCTTGGCGTGCAGTGGCACCCGGAGTGCTTGCCGGATGATCCGGGCAGCCAACGGTTGTTCGGGGTATTTATCCGGGCTTGTCTGTAGAGGCGAGCGTTCGCTGCATGATTATTGATGATTAGGTAGTTTCACATTCCATTGGGGCACAAAATAAAAAATATCAGGTGCGGTTATATCGTCCGCACCTGATTTGGTTCTGTCAACTTAATTGAAAATGACCTACTTATCGTTGAAGAAAATAGGGAAAATGTACCTGTTAGGGAACACATAGCCATCGGTGTACATGGCCACCTTCACTGTATTCGAGTTGCCTGATTTATCGTAAGCAGTCAGGGCAAACACCAGGATTTGGTTTTTACTCGCAGGATAAGTATAGGATGTAGCTGATCTCGTAAGGACATTTTCCAGGGTTTGGTAGCCGGTGCCATTTACATTGACCGCCAGGGAATAATACGCCAACCCCGACAGGTTATCCCCGCCTGTCCAGCGGATGGTGACTGAATTGGTCATTAAAGGTGAGCGCACCGGCTCGAAGGTGATCCAGGGCGGGGTGCCATCGACAATGGCTTGGAAGCTCACATCCACACCCTTGTTGCCGGCGCTGTCCGTTGCCACCGCCAGGACCGAGTAATCGCTTGCATCAACCATACCGGTTGTGATGATCGGCGCCTGCCAGCCGTTGGAACCATTGGTATCCTTGCCGAGGTAAACCCAATCGCCAGTCGACCAGTTGCGGCCATGGAACCAGAATTCAACCGAGGTGATGTCTGCACCAGTACTGCCTTTGGTAACATTTGCACTTACAAAACCACTTTGCGGCAGGGCTAAGGTCCCCTCATTTTTAATCAGGGACACCGAGGGATTGGTTCCGCTCGTGCCGCATTCGATATCCTTGATTAGTTTACGGGCCGTCATGATGCCCGAGGGGTTACCCTCGTAATCCCAAACACGCAGCGCAAGCTTGAACGGTCCATTGGGAATGGGCGTGCTGCACAGGTCAACCGTGGTCGTGAAGGGGTTGGCGGTCTGTTCGCTGCCAATTTGAACCCAACTGCCAGCGTAATTCGCCAAGATTTCCATTTTGACCACGGCGATATCATCTTGCCCCCAGCCTTTAACAGTCAGGTTGCGATCAGTGATGTAAGTCTTTGTCT
>JAHYJN010000067.1 GCA_019428905.1 Candidatus Brevefilum sp. | reverse complement strand
GCTGTCCCGTAGGCATTTTGATCGCCGGGTGTGCAGCCTGCGTACCAGACATCACCTTTGGAAACAACCCCAATACCTGCCAGCGTGTGACCTGTCTGGCAATACACAGGTTCAACAAACCGTCATCCGATGCCGAGTCCGGTGCAAACATAAACGATCCGCCCATACGCCGGCCATTCATCACCGAGACCAGCAAACAGGGTTGCTCCATGATTACTCCATCAATATCAAGCTGGATATCCGGCGCATCAAAAAACAGAAAGATCGTCTTGACTGCGGCAATCAGGTAAGCCGGAATACCGCTGATGAATGAGGGTAGTTTTGCCGCTTCAAAACCCACCACCGTGTCGAACCCAATCCCGATCCCATTGCCAAAATAACGGCCGTCCGGATAATCCCCGCCTTTAACCAGGCCAATGTCAATCTTGCGTGTTTTTCCATATACCAGCAGCTTGCATGCAGCTTCGAGATCCTGGGGGACACCCATCCCATAAGAAAAATCGTTGCCCCGACCGACCGGTAAAACAGCGAGATTGGCAGGCACCCGCGCGCCGTTCGCTGCCAGTATTAAACCGTTAATTACCTCGTTTGCGGTGCCATCACCCCCCACGGCCACAACGGTTTCATAGCCATCAGATCCAGCTTCTTCAGCTAACCGGATGGCATGCCCGCGGTATTCCGTCAGTACCAAGTCATAGTCTACCTCGAGAGATTTAAGCAGCGCTTCGATCTCTGGGATGGCTTTTTTAGCCGCGCCTTTTCCTGCCGTTGGGTTGACAATTACACAATATCTTTTCAATGATAACTCCTGATCGTGGAATAAAATAACTTTCTTATAATAACCCATAAGGTCCAATTAAGTTTCCAAATCATATCAAACGCGCTGAAAACCATTTCAATCATTCATCCAGGACATATAAAACGAGAGCGGGTAAAACCATCGCTGCTGTTTCCATACGCAAAATGCGCTTACCCAATGATATCACCCGGCACCCTGCCTCCAACCCCGCTTGCACCTCTCCTTCTGAAAAGCCGCCTTCTGGCCCAACAAACAACCCAATCTTCGCCCCCGAAAAGCAGTCCAGGGCGTCTGACAGCTTGAGACCATCATCGCCTGCACCCTCGTAGGCTAGCAAACACAAATCGTTAAACCCGACCGCATCGAAATAAAATCCTGCCAGGTCTTTTGGTGCATGCAGCATGGGCAGCCTGCCGCGCCCAGATTGCTCAGCAGCCTCCTTGATGATCCGTTCCCACCGCTCCAACTTCTTGGGTGAGAGTGACGCGGGTTTTACCAGGGTGCGTGATGAATAAAATGGGTAAAAAGCGGATACACCAACCTCGGTCCCCTTTTGCAGGATCCATTCAACTTTCTCGCGGCTTGATAATCCAAAATACAGTGAGAGTTGTGTCTTGGGTTCGGATTGAACGGGTTGGGTCGCTAAAATCATCCCCGATACAGTATTCGTGGACAAATCTACGCGTAACCTGACGTAGTGAATCAAGCCGCTGTTATCCAACACCGCCACCTGGTCATCATCTGACAGTCGCAGCACATGCAAAATTTGATGGGCGGTTTCTTTGAGAAAAGTGACCCGTTGACCCATTATTTGTTCGGATGGTAAAAAGAAACGATGCATCTCAAGGTATACTTAGCAGCACCAGTTTTAACATGGAGCTTAATGTGGAAACGAACACAAATGACTCAGTAAGAAACAATTTCAAATACCTCGATATTCTGACGGTTATATTTGTTTTAGTCCTTGTCCTCAGCAATATCGCTTCATCTGCCAAGATCATCGATTGGGGCGTCAGCCTGGGGAAGCTAGCACTCAGTTTTGATGCGGGTACCGTCCTATTTCCGATCAGTTACATCATCGGGGATGTCCTAACCGAGGTTTATGGTTACAAACGATCCCGCCGCATCATCTGGCTCGGGTTTGGCACCCTGGCCTTCAGCGCCATGGTCTTCTGGCTGGTCCAAGTGCTCCCTGGAGAAGCCACCTGGCAAGCTAGCGTCGGACAGCAAACCTATGACCAGATCCTCGGAAGCATGAGCTCGGGTGCAATAGTGGTCGCCAGTTTGGCAGGTTTTTTAGCCGGTTCTTTCTCAAATGCCATCATGATGGCTTTCATGAAAGTCCTCACCAAGGGCAAGCTGTTATGGACCAGGACCATCGGCAGCAGCATCATCGGGCAAGCCTTTGACACCTTCGCCTTTATATTCATCGCTTCAGCCCTGGGGGTGTTCCCTTGGAGCTTGTTCTGGAGCCTGACCATCACCAATTATATCTTTAAACTGATCGTTGAAGTCGTGGTCACACCTATCACCTACTGGGTGGTAAATTCGCTTAAACGACGCGAAGGTGTGGACATCTTCGATGAAGACACCAACCTCTCACCTTTCAAATTCTAACCCAACCTATTGACGCGCGCCTTCGATCACCACGGTATATTCACCGCGCGGCGCTTCTTCAGCCAGTAATTGGATTAAAACACTCAGCTTCCCCCGCTGAACCGATTCGAACTTCTTGGTTAAATCATTAGCGATGGCCGCCGTTCGATCACCCAGTTCGGCCAGGGCATCTTCCAGGAAGGCTTGAATGCGATAGGGGCTTTCATAAAAGATCAACGTGTGCGGCGAATCCACTTCTGCAGCAATGAAGCGCCGGCGTGCCCCCTGTTTGCGGGGCGAAAATCCCTTATAGGTGAAGCTGTGGGCCGGCAGCCCAGACAGGGTCAAAGCCATTACAACCGCAGATGGGCCCGGAATGGCCGTAACCGGGATCTCATTTTCAAGCGCGGCTTGCACCAGCGAGTAACCAGGATCGGAAATCACGGGCGTTCCCGCACTCGTCACCACGGCAATCGACTGGCCCTCTAACAGCAGTTCCACCAGTTTCGGGACCACCTTCTTTTCATTAAAGGCATGGTAGCTTTTTTGCGGCTTATGGATATCGTAATGCCCCAATAAGATCGAAGTTTTGCGCGTGTCCTCACTGGCGATCAAGTCCACAGAACGCAGCACTTCCAGCGCCCGTAAGGTGATGTCGCCGAGATTACCAATCGGGGTTGCAACCAGGTACAGCATCAATCACACCTTTCCATCTAACGCAACCCGCATCTTACCGATCGCTTGTTGGGTATCGATAAACTGCACGGCCCGCATCCCAAACGCCTGAGCAGCAGCCACGTTTTCCTGGCTGTCGTCCAACAACAGCGAGGTTTCAGGTGCAGCATTCATACGCGCCATGGCGATTTCAAAGATGCGCGGGTCAGGCTTGATCACACCTTCTTCAGCTGAGATGATAATCTCATCCACAATCTGGTGCAGCTGATAGGTCCCTTCCATTAGCTGACGGGACTGATCCCCGGCATTGCTCAGGATCGCTGTGTCAAAGTCGGCGGCCACCTCGGTCATAAACGCCAGGATATGTTGGTTTAGCTGGCGTTTGGAAAGCAGCTTACGCCTGACTTGGGAGAGTACAGCAGGATTAATGCGCCACTTGTCCGTCATCACCGCCCACAAGTGGTCCTCCGGGATCTTCCCCAGGCAGACATCCTGAACCAACTGCGACCCATTTGAGTTTTCCAGCATTTCCATAATTTCTGGATGATCGCTGATACCCAGATGTTTTTTCCAGCGCTTAATCCATTTGTAGTTGGGCGGTTTGATGATCACACCGCCAAAATCGAAGAAGATCGTTTTAATCACAATTTAGCCTTTATCCATGGTTTTCCTTACGATCTAATTGTACCGAAAGAAGTGCTATGTGATAACTAAAAACCTAATAACAAAAGATATTCTCAAGATTTCTCGGTTACGGGTAAAATGATCATAACTTATAGAAACCCAATTGATAAAGTGAGCGCATATGGAAAGATCCGTCCCCACCCGGGCATCTGAAGAAATCGACCTCTACATCCGCACCATGTATTCGCTGCTGCGGTCTACTGCCCGCGTGCGCATCCGCTCGCTGGAGGAGGTGCACGCCGGGATGAACTCCTCACTCCACCCCCTCGCCCGCCAGGACCAGCCGGATATTTCCTCTTTTATCTATGCGAATTTACGCCTGCCAGACTGTATGCCGGATGTCCAGGTGGTCCTTCTCGGGCAAAGCGCAACGGTTTTCGATCAATTTGGCTACCATCACATCGAGGACTGGACGGAAGTATTCGCTCGCGCCCGCCGCCGACGCTGTTTTTTCGATGGGAAACGCCTCTTAGCCACTTATATTGCCTCCCGGTCGGATATCGACGATGTCATCCCCATGTTAACGGCTTACCAGATTGAATGGAACAAGATCAATCATCTGCTGATGAATGTCACCGACGAGATGTTAGCCTGGTTAGCCCTTGGTAAAGATCAACATCTGACTGAAATATCGGATGTTTTACAAATTTCAGTTGAAGAATTGCGCCGATTAGAAACCATCTGGGGAGACCAGTTCATCCCGATGCTTCAACGAATTCGCGATCAGACCATGGATCTCGAAGTCCAGCTCTTCAGCGGATCCCTCAACGAATACCGCCGGGCAACCCGCTACTGGTGGGAAAACATTGAAACCGGCTTTCCAGAGATCCTCAACCGGCCGGTGTATTTTATCTCCAGCAATACCCACAGCATCCCGAACCTGTTGACGGGTTTTGCCCTCACCCAACAAGAGCGCTTATCAAATTTCCTCCATACCGCCGGTGATGAGGACCTGCTGGCGGAATGGCGCGACATCAACCACGAGGAAACGCCCTCCAGGCCAGAAAACTTCCTGTATTACATCCTCAAAAAATACCAGGCCACCCCCGCAGGCAAGGATCTGTTGCAAGCGCAAGATGCCTTCGAGCAGAACAACGGCGTTCACCGCTTCCCCAGTGAACACGCCTTCGATGTCGAAGCCCAAATCATCGACCTAGCAAACCTCAACCCCGACACCATCGACCCGCGCCTCTCCCCGGAGACCTTTGCGGGCAGCCAAAGTGATTGGTCTTTCCTTCAAAAAAGCAATGCCCTGATACTCAATATCGATTACCCTTTGGGACTGGCCGCCTATAACCTGCTGGTCAAGATTGCCGAACACACCTGCCCCTTGCTGGGAATCTATATCATGGGCAAGGCTGCCACCCTCAACGGCCGCCGGGGTGATGTGATGATCCCCAATGTGACCTACGATGAGCAATCCCATAACACCTATATGTATCACAACTGCTTCTCAGCCGATGATGTGATGCCATACCTGGTATTTGGCACCGTTCTGGACAACCAAAAATCCGTCTCTGTTCTGGGGACCTACTTGCAGAATGCCCGCATCATGCAGGTCATCTACCGCGAGGGTTACACCGATATTGAAATGGAAGCTGGCCCCTATCTTTCAGCAGTATACGAGCTCTTCCGGCCAACACGCCATCCCGTCGATGAAATCGTCAACCTGTACGGCGTCCCATTTGACCTGGGCATCCTGCATTACGCATCGGATACGCCCCTCACCAAGGGTGACAATCTCGGCGCCGGCGCCCTATCTTACTTTGGCGTCGATTCGACCTATGCGACCTCGTTAGCCATCCTGCGCCGCATCATGCAGTGCGAGTACGATCGGGTGATGGAAAAATAACACCATATTGGTGGGCACAACCCACTCGCCCTTCGGGCACAGCGCGGGCATCAGTGCCCACCCTACAAGAACTTATTAATCCCGGGGATCTGAGGAACAAAGCTCATTTTCTGCTCAGCATTTATTTCAAAATCATCACAGACAAAGATCCCCGTGATTTGTGTTATTAACTAACTTTGAGTTGTAGGGTGCGGTCCAACTGCCTGTCCTGAGAGCGCAACTCGTGAGGGTGACCACAGCATTTTTAATAAAAACATTGATATGATAGCACAGCAACAAACCAAATTCATTATCGGCGGGATGCACAACCACATCCCGCCCTACGAAAGATTGTTTCTGACTTTGAGTTGTAGGGTGCGGTCCAACTGCCTGTCCTGAGAGCGCAACTCGTGAGGGTGACCACAGCATTTTTTAATAAAAACATTGATACGATAGCACAGAAACTGACCAAATTCATTATCGGCGGGATGCACAACCACATCCCGCCCTACGAAAGATTGTTTCTGAATAAAGCTCATTTTCTGCTCAGCATTTATTTCAAAATCATCACAGACAAAGATCCCCGGGATTTTTGTTTTAAGCACTACCAAATAGGGTGGGCACAGAATCGGTGCCCACCCTAAATTTGTTGTCATTGCGAACGAAGTGAAGCAATCTCAGAATAAAAAACATAAGTAGTTTCATAGGGTGCGCAGAAGTCCTGCCATAAGAGCAAAGCTCGTAAGGGTCTGCCCACCACCAAAGATGGTGGGCACAAAACCGGTGCCCACCCTACAACTTTTAAATACAGGTTGCGGTCCAACTGCCTGTCCTGAGAGCGCAACTCGTGAGGGTGACCACAGCATTTTTAATAAAAACATTGATACGATAGCACAGAGACTGACCAAATTCATTATCGGCGGGATGCACAACCATATCCCGCCCTACGAAAGATTGTTTCTGAACGCAGATTATTTTGCTGCTCTGCAATTATTTCTAAATTTTCACAGACAAAGATCCCCGGGATTTGTGTTTTAAGCAATACCAAATAGGGTGGGCACAGAATCGGTGCCCACCCTACAACTACTCACAACGAACCATTCGCTATTCACCAACTTAACCCAACTGCTGTTGTAACCGCTCGGACGTCTCGTGGTAAGCCGCCAGCTTTTCACGCTCCTTCTCGACCACATCTTGCGGCGCCTTTTGTGCGAAGGGGCTCGCTAATAGTTTTTCCAAGCGCTCGATCTGCGATTGCGCCTCCGCCAATTCTTTCTCCAGGCGGGATCGCTCAGCTTCCAGGTCGACCAGGCCTACCAGGGGTATTGAAACCTCAACCGGGGTAATCACCAGCGTTATCCGCTCCTCTGAGGGTTCCAGCGGCTTTGCAACAATCGTCAAACCCTGCGGGTCAATCCCTGCCAGGGAAGCAAAGGTCTGTTTTTGAGATTCGATCATCACTGACTTATCTCTCGCGCTGATCGTGCAGCTGATGCGGCGTCCTGGCTCAACCTTGTACTCCGAGCGGATATTACGAATGGCGCGCACCATCTCCTGGATCAGAGCAAAATCCTCAATTTTGCCTTCTTCCCAACCCTCCATCGCTGGCGGTTCTGGCCATCGGGCGATGATCAAGGCTTCCTCCCAGCCGCCATCGGGTGCCAAACCAGGAGAAGTTTCGATACTGGCGCTGCGCAGATGCCCCCATAATGCCTCGGTTACAAAAGGCGTGAAGGGATGCAGGAAACGCAGGCAGGTATCCATGACCCTCACCAGGGTTTGAATCGTATAATACGCACGATCCCCACCTTCCGCGATCTGGTTCTTAGCGATCTCAACATACCAATCCGCAAATTCGCCCCAGAAGAAATCATAAATTTGACGTCCAGCCTCCCCAAACTGGTACCCCTCAAACAAACGGTTGACGGTTTGATTGACCTGCTTCATCCGCGCCCAAATCCAGCTGTCCGCCAAGGTCCAATTCGGTTCCCCCACGGGTTGAGCGGGCATATTCTCAAGGTTGCGGATCACATAGCGGCCTGCATTCCACAGTTTATTGGCAAAATTCCGGTTGGCTTCCACTTTCTTGATCGAAACGTTCGTGTCGTTGCCCGGGGTTGAGCCAACCAGCAGCGTGAAACGCAAGGCATCCGTTCCCAGTTCATCCATCACATCGAGGGGATCGATCATGTTATTTTTCGTCTTGCTCATCTTCTGCCCGTGTTCATCCCGGATCAACCCATGCAGGTAGACGGTGTGGAACGGAGCCTGCCCGGTGAACTCCAATCCCGTCATGATCATGCGCGCCACCCAGAAAAAGAGGATGTCATATCCGGTCTCCATCACCGAGGTAGGGTAAAAGTAGTCCAGATCGGGGGTTTGTTCGGGCCAACCCAAAGTTGAGAAAGGCCACAGCGCCGAGGAGAACCAGGTATCGAGCACATCCGGGTCCTGGCGTAAATTTTTACTGCCACAAGATTGACACTTTTCGGGATCTTCCCGCGTCACTGTCATGGCATTACAGTCATCACAATACCACACAGGAATGCGGTGACCCCACCACAACTGCCGGCTGATACACCAGTCCTTAATGTTTTCCATCCAGTTGTAGTACACCTTTTTGAAGCGCTCGGGGATGATCTCGATCCGGCCGTCCTCCACGGCTGCTAAGGCTTCATCCGCCATCTCCTGCACATCCACAAACCACTGAGTCGAGACCATTGGCTCAACCACCTCGCCGCCGCGCTGGGAACGCGGCACTTTCAGCAAGTAAGGTTCGACCTTGATCACCAAGTCGGCCGCTTCCATATCCGCCCACAACTGTTGACGGCAATCCATACGATCCAAACCAGCATACGGGCCGCCATTTTCGTTGATGGTAGCGTCCTTGTTGAGCACATTGATAAATTCTAAATTGTGCCGAATGCCAATTTCATAGTCGTTCGGGTCGTGGGCCGGTGTGATCTTGAGCGCGCCCGTACCAAATTCTCGGTCGACATACGCATCAGCAATCACCGGGACTTCGCGCCCCAAGATTGGCACAATCGCTTTTTTCCCCACCAGGTGCGAGAAGCGCACATCATCCGGATGGACCGCCACCCCGGTGTCCCCCAGGATCGTTTCGGGGCGCGTGGTCGCCACGGGGATGAATTCCTCACTGCCCACAATTTGGTACTTGAAATAATACAGCTTGCCGGTCTCTTCGCTGTACTCCACTTCCAGGTCTGAAACCGCCGTTTGTAGACCGGGTGACCAGTTGATCATCCGCGGCCCGCGGTAGATCCAGCCCTTTTCGTACAGCGTCACAAACGCTTCACGTACCGCCCTCGATAAACCGTCATCCAGCGTAAAACGCTCCCGTGTCCAGTCACAGGAAGCCCCTAACCGGCGGATCTGCTGTGTGATGATGCCGCCATACTTCTCCTTCCAGGCCCAGGTTCGCTCAAGGAATTTCTCACGGCCCAAGGCCTTCCGGCTGGTGCCCTCTTCGCGTAATTTATTTTCCACCACCAGCTGGGTTGCAATCCCGGCATGGTCCACACCCGGCACCCACAGGGTCGGCTCGCCTTTCATGCGGTGATAGCGAATCAATAAGTCTTCCATCGAGACAAATAAAGCATGCCCCAGGTGCAGACTGCCGGTCACGTTGGCAGGCGGAATAGAGATCACAAAAGGCTTGATTGTGGGGTCAAAACCCGGCTTGTTGGGATCATTAGACGGTTGAAAGTAGCCTGCATCCCACCACCACTGGTAGATGCGCGCTTCAGTTTCATTAAAATTATAGGCTTTTGGCAGTTCTTTCGGCATCGCTCTTTCTCCTTGTTATTTATGCTTAAATTAAAAACCTTCCATCCGAGAGGACGAAAGGTTAATTCCGCGGTACCACCTCATTTCGTTGACCAGCGTCAACGCACTCATGCCGGACCATCATCCGGTCACGCGCTAACGGGCGCACCCGTGCCGTTCTAATCACCCTTAAGGCTTTCTTCGGCAATTCCTTGCGGCGACTTCACCTGACCCGGAACCTGTGGACGCTCTCAGCCTGTGGCGTACCTTCTCTTCCAGTCGGCGTCGGGTTACTCTTCCGCAGAACTAAAATCAATTATAACAATATTGAACGGATAATTCAACCTCTATCCGTCATTAGCGCCCCATCGAGACGACCTGGTCTTCCCAACGGTGCCAGTTAGAGAACTTCTCTTCAATGATCTTCTTTCCATCGCCGGGGGCGTCCAATCCCACCAGTTCCAGGTCAGCATCGACCATGATCCGCACCAGCTCCCGGAATTTGACCCTTGGCTCCCAATCGAGCTGCTTCTTTGCTTTTGAGGTATCAGCTTCCAGGTAATCGACTTCGGTTGGACGATAATAGCGCGGGTCGATGCGTACGACTTCATGCCAGTCCATATCCACATAAGCAAAGGCTTCATCCAAAAATTCCGCAATCGTGTGCGCCTCACCGGTGCCGACGACATAATCTTCAGGTTGGTCCTGCTGCAGCATCAGGTTCATCATCTCTACATACTCCGGCGCATAACCCCAGTCCCGGCGGGATTCAAGGTTGCCCAGGTAGAGATATTTCTGGTTTCCAGCGCGGATATTGGCCAGCGCCTGTGTGATCTTGCGCGTCACAAAGGTCTCACCCCGACGTGGGGATTCGTGGTTGAACAGAATCCCGTTCACCGCGAACATTCCATACCCCTCGCGGTAGTTGTTTGCAATCCAGTAGCCGTACAGCTTGGCTGCCGCATACGGGCTGCGCGGCCGGAAGGGTGTATTTTCGTTTTGGGGCGGTTTTGAATCACCAAACAGCTCACTCGAAGAAGCCTGGTAAAAGCGGGATTTCATACCAGCTTTACGGATCGCTTCCAAGATGCGCACAGTCCCCAACCCGGTTACATCGCCGGTGTATTCGGGCATATCAAAACTGACCCTGACGTGGCTCTGGGCAGCCAAGTGGTAGACCTCGTCCGGTTTGACATTATACAGCACATCCAGCAGCGTATCCCCAGCGGTTACATCACCGTAATGTAAAAACAGGTTGATCTTGCCGTTATTCCCGTGGGGGTCACGGTAGATGTGGTCAATCCGCCGGGTGTTGAACGTACTTGAACGTCGGATCAACCCGTGGACTTCGTACCCTTTGTGTAAAAGCAACTCAGCCAGGTAGGAACCATCCTGGCCAGTGATGCCTGTGATTAATGCTGTTTTCACATCTTCCTCCGATAGTATGTCTTACAAACTTCGACTTGAAAGTATATCTCCTGGCGGCATACCTGTCAAACGATCAAGCGCAAACCAAAAATTTTGATATTGTTAATTTGATGGTTTTCTTAAGCTCTGTCAGCGCCGTTGAACAACCGGACCACATCCTCAGCATATGAAGTAAAATCTTTAGGATTATCATTACACCTGATTTTATATTACCATTGATCCTGTAAACCTCATCCAAAAAAACATCAAATATGGAGAACCCCTTGGAAAAACTGAAGATAGGTGACAGCGCGCCCGATTTCTCCCTGCCCAACCATCAGGGTGAAATTGTCCAGCTCAAAAAAATGCTGCAGGATCATCCCCTCCTGCTGGTGTTCAATATCGGTTTTGCCTGACTGCATTGCACCAACCATATGGCGCAGTTGCGCCATGATTATGAAAAATTCACCGCCCTCAACGCTGAAATCCTGGTAATCGTGCCCAATGGCCCGTTTATGATCAACCGGTACTTAAAGAATCACCCCATACTTTATCCCATCCTGATCGATAAAGGCGCCCAGGTCGCCGCCCAGTATTTTCAAGTCAAACGGTTTTTTGTGATTGGCACGCCAACCGTGTTCGTGGTGGACCAGCAGGGAAAAATCGCCTACGCCCACTACGCCGATTCGGTGATTGAAGAGCCTGGCAATCAGGAACCACTGGCTGTATTGGCGAAATTGGCCGCCTGAAAACCCAATCAGCGTCAGGGAAATTAATATTGGCAGAGCGAACGCCCTATTCTTCTCAGGGTAAGCTCATCCTTAATGACTTGTATAAAAACTAAACGATTAAGTACAATACGGATCAAATGAAGCAAAGACATCGCTTTCCCATCTTTCGCTATACGGCGATCGTGATCTTATTTATCACGTTGATCATCGCCACCATCCAGCTAACGGAATACAGCCGCATCCGCAACAATTTTCCCCTGGGGATGCGGGTTGGCGGTGTGCCGATTGGTGGGTTGGATTACCTCCAGGCGGCTGAGCGTCTCTACACAGTTTTCAGATCCCCAATCGAAATCATCTATGCCGGAAGCCCGATTCACATCCGCCCGGCGGTCCTCGGCTTTGAACCTGAAGTGGACCGCATGCTGGCAGTGGCGGATAACCAGCGTGTCACAGAACCCTATTGGGAGGGGTTTTGGAATTTCCTGTGGGGCTCCGACATCCAGACCGTCAACATCCCGCTGACCGCCAGATACGACCAAAACCGCATCCACGATTATCTTCAGACAGAAATCAGCCCCCGCTATGACGCCCCTGCCACGCCGCCCAAACCCATCGCGGGTACAGCCCAATTTGCTGAAGGGATCACAGGCACAAGTATCGACCTGGATCGGGCAACGCTGCAGATCATCGATGCCCTCAGGTCACCGACCAACCGGCGGGTTAACCTCAGTCTGGACCAAACCACCATCCCCAGGCCGGCCTTGGACGACCTTGAAATCATGATCCGCCAGATCATCGAAGTCTCCGGTTTTGATGGGGTTGTCGAAGTTTATCTACAGGATTTTGGTTT
>JAHYJN010000066.1 GCA_019428905.1 Candidatus Brevefilum sp. | reverse complement strand
CCGATGTGGTAGGTGTTGTGGAAGAAGTAGAAAAAAGCGATATACCCACGCCTGGTCTGACCCTGCCAGAAATCAATCTCCTCGTCAAATTCAGTTTCGCCCATCTGGACCAGGCGGTCGGTGATGGTCTCAGTGAGCAGGGCATATGCATCGATCAGAACAGGCAATTCGATCACACCGGGTTCATCACCACAGACAGGCGCGGAGCCGTATCCATAATGCGCCAGGTCCGGCATCCCAGCGGGTGCTACGCCACCCAGGGCTGTAAGGATATCCAGCAAGTTGACGACCAGGTGTCCCATGACCCAATTCAAGCAGTTTCCGCCTGGCTGCGGCTGCAGCAGGCTCTCTTGATGGGTGAGGCCGTCTGTCTGCTTGAGCAGGATATCCAGTTCGCCGGATAACATTTTTGCAAAATCATCTTTGTTGATCATTGTTCCTCCAGGGATTGTAGAAAATTAACGTTGTAAACCGTTCATCATGCCACCCGTTTGGCCACCAGGCCGATCCACTCACCTTCTTCGCTGAAGGGCGTTCCGGTCAGGTCTCCCCAGACAGACTGCACGTCAAAACCGCCTGCGGTAAGCTCTGCGATGATCGATGCCCGGTCGTAATCCTGGAACCAGTTGCGATAAACGATCATTTTTCCGCTGGGTTCAATGATGATGTATTGATCCAGCCAGATGGCCTGTTGAGGGTAATCGAAGCCGCTTTCCAACACCAGGTGCGGACCGGGGCGCCAGAAGCCGCCCTGTGAGACGTACCAGCCATTTTTCAACCCATACCGGTCACGCAGAGACCGGGTTGAAACATCTAGGATAAAGTGACCGCCAGGTCGCAAAGCCCGGCGGACATTGCCGAGCAGCTTGAGACGGTCATCAGGTGTGAAGGTGCAGTAATCGCCGAAGATCAGTAAAACGGCATCAAACAGGTTTTCGGCTTCCAGGGTGAGATAGTTTTGCCATTGATAGTCGATCGACATGCCGTGCTCGGCGGCGAATTCACGGGCATAGGTGATCGAGCGTTGAGCGTAGTCCACACCGCTGACCGCCAGGCCGCGCTGTGCCAGCCGGGTGGCATACAAGCCTGGCCCGCAGCCAAGGTCCAACACGGCATCCCCTGCCTGCAAGCCCAGGGTTTCAATGATCCAGGATACCGATGCATCAATGGTGTCAGCTTTCCGACTGGCAAGGTCCACATTGGGGTCAAGATGAACTGCCAGCATCTGGCTTGATATGTGCGGATCGTTCCAGAATAAGGGCTCACCCGGTGTAAAGGGTGCCGGCTTCTCTAAAGCATCCATCAATTGGGTTAAGTCCAAGGTGCTGCTGTCTTTGATCAAGTTTTGCTGATGGTCCATGTTTTACTCGATGCTGATGACGATCGTTTTAGGCCGGTCAATCTTTCTGTGAATGCTCAAATTTGGTCAAAATAGATCGGGTTGGAAAGCAAGGCTGGCAGGGGTGGGATGCCAGGCAGGAAGGTGCGCCAAATTTCGACCCTAAAAAAACCGGGACCGGATACAGGATGGGTGATCTGGCAGCTGCCTAAATTAGGTGCCTGATAGAGGTCGAGTATGTCATCCTGAGTCACCACGCGCAGTACATCACCTATCGCCAAACCATCCACAGTAATCAGCACCTCTTGGCCACCCTCCCATACCAGAGTATCCCCCATGAGGGCATCTCCTGCGTGTAAATCCAAGGTTGGCCCCTCCGGTGAGAAGGTGATGAAATTGTGCCCTTGCCGGAGGGCTGCTAGGATATCCGCCGGGCTGGCGGAAGGTGCATACACGCAGGTGGTGGGGCCCCCTAGGATCTGGAATAACCTGTCGCGGTGATAATCACTTCCGCCGCAAACGGGGACCTTTTTTCCCGCGGCCAGCAGCTTCTGCCACAATGCGAGTGACCGCAGGTTGGATTCGCGCATGGGGCCGTTCCATACTTCCAGCACATCGAAGGGCAGCAGGTCGAAATCGAATTGATAGGGGCAAGATTCTTCATAGGGGTGATTGAGGGTGATCAGGGCGCCGCGCTCTCGGGCGGTATCAAAGATTGCCCTGGTGTCTTCCAAATTATCGGTGAAATAAGGCCCGTCATAGGGCTGATCGACCCCAAGAAAATTGGCATGCCCCTGGTAATGGGACCATTCCACACCGGGGATCATGGTCAGCCCATCGATGCGCGGCAAGGCATCCTGGCTGACCATCTGGTTATGATCCGTGACCGCCAGGAAATCCAGTCCATGTCTCAGGGCGTGCTGACCCAATTCCTCGGCGGTCAATACGCCATCTGAGCCAAGGGTGTGGGTATGTAGATCGCCTTTGAATAGCTGTAGTTTGTTGGGGATGAAATCCAAATGATAGGTAACACGCACACCCTCTGGTGCCACTTGATAGGCGCCGACCAGGATTTTCCACTCCCCGGGGGTTAGGTCACATGGTGTATAGCCTGGCGTCGCCCAGGTAGTACTGAGGGTGACGACTTGTTTGTTTGATCCAGATGCCCCCACTGGTTGTCCATCTGGTTTAATTAACCCCAAGTCAATAATATTAACCCATTGTTGGTTTGTGAATGACCCATGTTCGAATTGGATCACTTCGAGGCTCGGGCGTTGATACTCGTAACGCAGGGTCATCGCAGCTGTACCCGGCGGCATATTGAAAGGGAGGGTGATGTAGTCACCCTCCTGAGCATGATCGATAAACAGTTCCAGTGTGATTTTTGTGGATTCCTGTGAGATTTGAGTCAACTTCATCCATTATTCTCCTATATCCATCCGTAGTTCGGGGTCTACTTCAGGCTTGTGGGCATCCCGGTCATTGAAATTGATGAAAAAGGAAAAAACCAGGCTGATCAACATCAGCACAAACGGAAAGACCGTCAACAGGAAGCGAGCCGCATTCCCGGGTTGTGGACCCGGGTTATCGCCGCTTTCAAACCCGAAGAAAATAAACAGCATATAGAATGCAGCGCTGGTAAAAAGGCCGCTCAAGCGGTTCATGAAACCGAGTGCACTGGAGATAATACCCTCCCGGCGCACATTATATTTTTGGGTGTCCTCGTCCATCACCCTGGCCCCAATCAGGTCCATGGTGGTGATCACGCCGGCAAAGCCGAATCCAACCAGCGCCGCGCTGACAATGGCAGTGACCAGCGAATTGGCAAAAAATAGGGGGATGTAGGCCAATGCCAGTGTGCCCAGGGCACCTCGCCAGACCCACATCAAGTCGTATTTGCGCACGAAACCCGCCCAGATGGCAACGCTGCCGATGGCAATCAGCAGCACCGAGGCGAACAGGATTGTCGATTGGGCATCCGGGATTTGCAGGCGGTATTTTACAAAAAATGGCAATCCTGCCAGCACCAGGGCCATGGCTGCGCTGTAAAAGGCGTTGGCAAACCCAGCAATCCAAAATTTGCGGTTGATGAACAGGCTCTTCAAGCTGTGCCAGAGTTCTGCCTTTTTCTCTTCTGGCTTAACCTCTTTTTCCTTGCTGGTCAGAGACATGTAAAGGATGACCACACCGCCGAGGATGCCGTAGATCACCGAGGTCCAGCCATACCCGATCCAGCTGGTTACCAGGGGCGTCAGGGCGATGCTGATGATCATCGCCACCAGCTGGAACGCCTGGCGCATGGCATTGGCTTTAGCCCGGCTGGCGTCATCCGGGAAGAGCTCAGGGAAAAGCGCGCCATAATTGGCGTTGATCACTGAGTCGAGGGTACCAGTCAGGATGTAGAACAGCATGGCGTAGGCGTAGAGGGCCTGGCCTCCCAATAAAGCCGGGGTATTGTAGAAGGCAATCAGACCCAAGACCAGCAGCGGCGTGCCGATCACCAGCCATGGCCGGCGCCGACCCCATTTGGTGCGTGTCCGATCAGAGAGAAAGCCGTAGATCGGGTTGTCCAGCGCGTCGATAAAGGTATAAATGAAAAGGATCGAGGCCCATTGGGGGGTGGTCAGGCCCAGGCGGTCCACATAAAAGATGGCAGCATAGG
The DNA here is from genome assembly GCA_019428905.1 of Candidatus Brevefilum sp. GTDB lineage: Bacteria > Chloroflexota > Anaerolineae > Anaerolineales > Anaerolineaceae > Brevifilum. The sequence continues at coordinate 9,174 of JAHYJN010000066.1, read as the reverse complement.
TCTTAAGCATGTTGATCGGGATGGACGTCCCAAACATGCCGATGGCATAATTGAACGACTTAAAACGTTCAGTTTTCATGCGGAAGGTCTCCTTTGTCTAAATAGCTGAATTGGCAAGAGTATACAAAATGGATGACCTTATTATAAATGCAACTTGCTACTCAGCTCATGGGCCGCTTGAACAGCACGACCACATCACGAGTTCGCCCGTAGCCTTCATTGGTATCGAAGGCGGCGGTTAATTCCCAGCCCTCTTTTCCAAGATTATTTAAAGCGGTTTCTAATTCGGAGATATCAACTTTGCCGCCCATGAACCCTTCCGTCCGCATGGTGATCACTTTATATTCCCATTCCATGATTAACCTGCCTTTCACAATTTACGATAAGAAAACACACCTTCAAATCAGTTATTACAGCCAGGCCAGCCTGGCGATGAAGTGCCTGAGGAGTTCCGGTGCCCAGGTAACCTGCAAACCCTTGATCTGGTCCGCTGAGTTAGCGACTATGCGTGCTACCTCGCCGACATAGTCCAGGTGGCTGCGGGTGTAGACCCGGCGCGGGATGGCAAAGCGCACCAGTTCGTTGGGCGCTGGGATCACCTCGCCGGTGAGGGGATCGGGGTGTGAAAACATCAGAGAGCCAATCTCAACGGTGCGCACACCGCCTTCAATGTAGAGCATGTTGGCCAGGGCGACACCCGGGAACTGGGCTGGCGGGATATGGGGCAGGGTTTGGGCGGCGTCGACGTAGACGGCGTGCCCGCCGGTGGGCTGGTAAACGCTCAAGCCGGCGGACTGAAGCACCTCCCCCAGGTAGCGGGTGTGGCGCTCGCGGTAATCGAGGTAATCTTCGCTGATACCCTCCCGCAATCCGACGGCAACCGCCTCAAGGTCGCGCCCGGCCAGGCCGCCGTAGGTGATGAAGCCCTCCTGGATGATCAAGCGCTCAGACAGTTTGAGTTTGAGGTTCTCATCCCGGCAGGCGATAAACCCGCCGATATTGACAATGGCGTCCTTCTTGGCGCTCATCGTGCAGCCATCCGCATAAGAGAACGTTTCCAAAACAATTTCAGCCACGGATCGGTCTGCGTAGCCTGGCTCGCGGTTTTTAATGAACCAGGCGTTTTCGGCAAAGCGACAGGCGTCGATGAAGAAGGGGATCCCGTGGCGATGATAAATTTCAGCAGTAGCCTTGATGTTGGCCAGCGAAACCGGCTGGCCGGCGGCGGAGTTGTTGGTGATCGTCAGCATGCCAATCGGGATGTTATCCGCCCCAGTTTCGACGATGAACTGTTCCAGCTTCTCAAGGTCCATGTTGCCTTTGAAGGGCAGATCTCGAATTGGGTCGGCTGCTTCAGCCACGGCCAGGTCGACCGGGTTAGCGCCTAAAGCCATCAAGTTGGCCTGGGTGGTATCAAAGTGGCGGTTATTGGGCACGCACTGACCGGCCGAAACCAGGGTTTTGAAGAGGACCCCTTCCGCACCGCGGCCCTGGTGGGTGGGCAGCACAAAGGGGAAGCCGAGCACCTCCTGCACGGCTTTTTCAAAATGGGCAAAACTGCGCGCGCCGGCGTAGGATTCGTCGCCGACCATCATCGCGGACCATTGCCGGTCGCTCATGGCATTGGTGCCGGAATCGGTCAGAAAATCGATGAAGACATCCTCGGCTGCGACGCCAAACAGGTTGTTGTGGGCTTCAGCCAGGAAGCGTTGACGTTCTGCGCGAGTGGTCTGCTTGATGGGTTCGACGACTTTGATGCGGAAGGGTTCAACAAAGGGGATGGGCATAGGGGAGCTCCTGTTATGGTTGGTTAAGTTGAGGTCATCTGCCATTATTGCGTACGGACGACCTGGCTCAATTATAAACGTTCTGCCCGGTGTGAGATTACGATTTCTTGCGAAAATTCCGTGATTATTTATCGAAAGAAAATCCCGATAGGTTATGGACCATCATTGATCAGTGTCAAAGGTTGTAAACAAGATAAAATCCGCCTCATTGTGTGCGACCAGATCGCTCTCATCGGCAAAAACAGCGATCGTGACCTGCAGATCGGGGTTGATGATTGGAAGTTGTGTTTCGATTAACGCCGCAATCTCTTCAGCGATGCGGTCAAAATCCTCTCGGCTCAGGGCGGGATCAACCCAGGCAATGCTGAGGTTCTGATGGTTTTTGGTTAACCTGATGCGGGGATTCGTTTCGAAGTAATCCGGATTTTCGCCGCCGTATTCAGTGAAAGGGTCTTCGGCGGCATTCATCTGTAAAGCTAAATGCGCATAGCTGGGATCGATCATCGCCTGGATGTCCTCAACCAACAACCTTGACGCCAGCACCCCGCCATATTCATCTGAATAACATAGGATGTCACAATTTGGGTTGCAGGTAAATTGGATTTGCGGATCGTTTTCAGGGCTGAGGGTCAGAACATATCCCGGCAATTTGCTCGAATATTCAATTTTATGAACGCTGAACAGCTGATGATATTGATTTTGATAATAGTCCAGGCACCTTGATTTCGCCATTTGTTTCCTGATAGGATTTCCCCAAACGGCATTGACCCACAATAGTCCGCAGATCATGGTCAAGGAGATAATTGTCAAAAGCAGAATTTTTACCCAGGATTTTCCTGCGACACCACCTTTAAGGGCATGATTATTCATGGCAAAAACCTCCTTTCAATCAGGAGTAGAACAATGGATGTAAGTACGTGATGTGGGAATCTATGATAATTATAGGATACAGGTAAAACTAGCTGTTGTCAATACGTGAGTAAGAGGGTGTTGATAAACATAAAATCTAATTATTAGTTGGAAGGTAGGGGCGATGCATGCATCGCCCCTACAGTTTAATGCAAATAAATAGCACTATATTAACAATTCTAAACCTACTAATCTACAAAATTCTTAACCTATCCATTTTTCAACAACCTCGAGTAACGAACTCCTTCAGCGGTTATTGAAAATCCTTTTTGAGAAGTCGGGCCACTTCATGACCGGGTGTGAATCTGGTACAGGTAACTTCCCAGGTAAGATAATTGTGCCCAAACCATCACCTCCGCCAACCTCAAACCCCTTTCCATGGATAAAAGCATGTACGGTGAAGGCGCTCACGCAGGCATCCAGCATATCTTTGGGACCGTGGGAAAATTTTGCAAAGGATAAGTCTACAGGGGGATGTTGCTCTCCATCCAACAGGGCATAAGAGGCTGAAGGAAAGACTTCATAAAGATGCTCAATATCCTGTAGGTTTTGGAACAACCGATAGCCAAGTTCCATCCAAGGGGGAGAAGCATCTTTCAACCGTGTCCACTGCGGGTTGGCGATCCCCAGGGCTTTGATGACAACCTCACAATGGCGGCCAAAACCTTTCTCTACTTTGGTCTTTCTCTGCCATTTTCCACCACGCCAAAACCATTCTCTTGGTGCGGTCAACGCCATGCGGGGTGCGTCAATGCCCACCGCAATTTCATGGTGTGAGTTTCTTAAAAGCTTAATTTTTAGTTCAGCTAATTGGTGGCAGACCTGGTCATGATTGTGACCTATTAACCAACCCGACTCCACATGTTCCAATTTTGAGTTCACAATGTAATAAGGACAGCCGCGGTTAATCTGAACATCAATGCCCAGGTATAAGTCGATGTCTATGTTGTCCATTTGAATTAATTTATCTCTTTGCAAGTATCTCGCTGCGGCGGAAGGTGCGCACGCCGAAAAAGAGCAGGATGCCACCTGCCACCCATAACACCAACCCCAACAGGACCGTGACCAGAACGCCGAAATACATCACGCCTGAAATTTGACCAAGGACCAAGGCCAGGATCGGCAGCACGATGATGCCCGCAATCTGGTTGGCCTCCTGGAAGGAATTCACTTTGGAGGAAACGATCACCGTGGCGCCCAGCCCTGTGGCAGCCGTCGCCGGCGCCACCCATAACACCAGGATGATCCAAGCAGCATTGGGAAAGAAGATGCGGCCCATGATTGGCCAGGCGGCGATGTTAGCGGTCAGTCCGTAGAGCAGGAAGCCAACCAGCGAAACAACCAGCGCCGGGATCATGGCTGACAGCATCTTACCCACGAACAGTTCCAGATCGGTGGTTGGGGTATAGATCAAGGCTTCCAGTGTCTTGCGCTCTTTTTCCCCAGCGAAGCTGTCGGACGCCACCACGCTGGCGACCATCAACGGGATGATCAGGAACATCGGTGCGAACATATACACCAGCATGAAGACGATCATCAACTGGTCCGTTGTATAGCCCTCAAATCGGGCCAGCAGTGCTGGCGGTAACCGTTCGAGGAATAAAGTGATATCCGGTGTGTTTACGCCTGGAAGTTCGTTAAGAACCGGCATTAGGAGACCGAATGCGCCAGGCAGGATGATCATAAAGATTAGGGGGACGATGATCAGGGGCAGCATCACGCCTTTACTGCGGAAGACCGCCAATAGATCTCGCTGGACAATGGCTTTGATGGCTCGCCAATTCATGCTGGCATCTCCTTGTGGTTCTCATGCAGGGCAAAATAAATATCTTCTAAAGTTGGCTCTTTGGGCGTCAGCCGGAAAATGGGCACACCGGCTGCTACCAGGCAGCTGACAACCCCCGGGACTTGGTCGCGCAGGTTCAGGGAGAGTGAGATAACAGGATGTCCTTGTTCCTGAACGACTTCGCGTGTGTCCGGAATGGCTGTCAGGGCTTTGATTGCTGCAGGTATGGCCTCGGTTGTTGTTTCAACCTCAAGCCGCATTCCCTTCCACAGATCCCGGGCCAGTTCAGCCGGGCTGCCCAGGGCGACCATCCGGCCGTTTTCCAGCACAGCCACCCGGTCGCACAAGCGTTGGGCTTCTGCTAGGTTGTGGGTGCATAGAAAGACCGTATGATTCCCATCGCGGCTTAATTCCCGGATCAGGGTATGCACCTGGCGGGTGATGACCGGGTCGAGACCCGAGGTGGGCTCGTCCAGGAAGAGCAGCTCGGGCTGATGGATGATCGCCCGAGCCAGGGCTAGCTTTTGCTTCATGCCTTTGCTGTACTCGCTGACCCGGTCCCCGGCACGGTCCGTGAGCTGAAAGATTTCCAGCACTTCAGCCACCCGCGACTCAACGGCTGCAGGGGGGATATTGAACAGAGCGGCAAAGATCGCCAGGTTTTCATAGCCGGTCAGCCGTTCATCGACGGAGGGCGTCTCGGTCAGGACGCCGGTGCGGCGACGCAGTTCGGCACCATCCGTGCTGGGATCCAGTCCCAGCACTTGTGCTTTACCGGAGGTTGGGGTCAATACGCCGTTCAGCAATCGCACGGTGGTCGTCTTCCCAGCGCCGTTATGGCCTAGGAAGCCCAGCACCTCACCGGGATAGATCTCCAGGTTGAGGTCATCCACCGCGATGATATCATCAAAATGACGGGTTAATCCTTCAGTGAGGATCACTGGTGCGTTAATCATCTCACCTTCCTGTATGAAAATAGTTTTGAATATATTGTAATATAATATTGATCAACTGTGAATACTCACCTGGGAAATCATTGTTTCGTTTCCTTGGAAACCGTATCAGGGTTCTTCGTCCAGGTTGAGCGGTTTGCTTACTTTATGCATTTTGTGCAGCGCCCGGCGCACGATCAGAAATACCCCAGCCAGGGCAAACGGTGCACTGCCGATCAGCAAGATCAGCGTCCAGCGCGGGGCTGTCCCCAGGCGCGCATCCAGCCATAACCCAACCAAGATAGCCACCACCGCCAGGGCAAAGGTCAGGCAGCCAGCCTGGAGAGGAATCCAGGCTAATTGCATACTTTTACGATTGCCTGGGGATTGTTCTCCAGAGTTCTTATCCGCTAAATTATCCATATTTTCTACCGCCTACAAACGACAAGCTACCAACCAACGACGACATACGTCCGCCGACCAAACAGAGATGGAGGACCGATGACCGGAGACGGGAAGTCCTTCCTCCGTCTTCAGTCCTCTGTCCCCGGTCTGATTATTTCGCCACCACTCTCCCCAGGATAAACAGCACGCCCCACAAGACCAGGCTCACGACGCCCAACCCGATGGCGAAACCGGCGCCTCTGCCCCACAGGGTAACCACCTGGATATAGATATCAACCACTGCGACCGGTACAGTTACCAGTTCTTCTGTCGGCTCGTCATAGAAGCCAAAGGACACAAAGATTTTACCAGGAAAGGAACCCTGCTCCTCACCTGCAACCTCCCATGCCAGCAGCAGTTCCTGGTCATCCCCAAGGATAGCCTGTATCCCCCCGAGGGGATCAATTTGCATGGGATAGATGGCTGGCTCGGCTAGTATCACCTGGGCTAATTGATTCTGTTCAACGGTGCGGGGGCTATGATCCAGGTCGGTCAGGACCAGGTGAAGCGTGCCGCTCTCTCCCTGTCGCAACCAGCGCGGCCAAGAGATGTTGAGCGCATATTCTGAAAGGCTGATAAAGAGCATACTTTCAGGGGCAGCAGGTAAGCTGCCGGCTGGGATCATGATTTGAATTGCATCTGTTGGTGGTGGCCACACCGCCCAGGCCAGGTTAAATAGTCCAAAGGCCAGGAAAGCCAGGCTGAGGGTATACAGGACTTGGCTGAACCGGGATGAGCGCTTCATCCCAGCCACACCAAATACAGCATACTGAGAACGAACACAGCTGCAACCAGGAAGGCGGGCACCGGATCCTCCCATTTTAGAGTCAGGTAGAGGAGAAAGGGCAAGGTTAGTTGCAGAAGCATGAGCAAGGCACGCGCTTGCAATCTTACAGTGCGCTTTTTAGGTGGTAGGTGTTCAGTATCAGGCATAAGGGTTCCTATCCAATCAGGTGGATGATCCAGGCTGCCAGGGCTACGGTTGCAATCGGGATCAGGCCGTAGCCGATGATCTTACGCATCACAATGCCTTCCTCACCTGCCAGGCCGACCGTGCTGCAGCCGACGATCACTTTGGCAGGTGCCAGCACACTGCCCACAGACCCACCTGCCGTTTGCGCCGCTAAAATCAGGGCTGGCGCCAGGTTCAGCAGCTGGGCAGAATTCTGCTGGAGTGCGCCAAACAGGACATTTGAATTGGTGTTGCTGCCGGTGATAAAGGCGCCGATTGCGCCAATCAATGGGGCGACCAGCGGGTAAAAATCACGACCGATGCTGACGCTTAGCCCCTCTGCTAGTAAAAAGGTCATCCCGCTGTGAAGCATGATCGAAGCCAGGCCGACCATAGCCAGGATGCCCAGGCTGGAATTAACGCCGCTGCGGGTGACTTTGTTGAAGATGCGCTTCAACGCACCTGGTGTCAGGTAACCGGTAGCTTTGTAGATCATCAAAGACAAGACACACGTGTAAAGCAAGATAGCGCCAGGATGGCCGAAGATATTGATCATCCGACCCGGTCCAGCAGGATTGACCCATCCATAGCGTGTGACCACCTCGGGGAAATTTAGGGTAAAACGCACCTGCCCCAAGAAGGCACTCACTGGACTGAAGAGATTAACGCCAAAAGCCAGCAGGACCAGGAGCACATAGCTGATCATTGCCAGCCAGATTGATTTACCATTATCCTGATCATCTTCAGCCAAAGAGAGCTCTGAAAGCGGATTGTGATGGACTTGGAATGCCGGCAGCCGGAGCAGTAAGAAGCCGACCACCAAGCCTACCAGCCCGGCTCCGGTGGTGCCCAAAGTCCACAACCCGTTGGTGGCTAATAAATATTGGACTGTACCCATCACGACCGACAGCAGCAGCACCGGGGGGAGGGCCCGTTTGAAGCTTTTCCATCCGTTTCCGATGATGGCGACCAGCATTCCGCTGGGGAAACTGGCGAACCCGAGCAGCATGGCGGAGTAAGGCGCCAGTTCATTGGCGGGTAGGCCGGTCACCGCGATCAGGGTCTGAAAGGAGGTGCCCAGCGAGCCAAAGGTCACCGCCCAGGTATCGCCCAGGGAGGCCATCGCAACCGCCTGGATGGGGGTGAATCCCACAGCGACCAGCATTGGGGCGCACACCGCTACCGGGACGCCAAAGCCACCTGTGCCCTGGATGAAGGTCACCATCAGCCAGCCGATTAGCAGAGATTGCATCACCCGATCCTCGGTCAGCCTGGGAAGTGCCCGCCCAATCATGCGGATGGCACCCGCCTCATCAGCGATGTGAAATAGAAGCAGCGCTGTCCAAATGATAAACAACACATCCAGGCTGAGCAGGATGGCTTTGATTTGGGCGACAGCCAGCAGTTCAAAACCTGATCCAAAGAATAGAACAGCCGCGATAACTGCCGTAAACCAGCCCACTCCTCCTGCCCGTCCCCCACCTGAACGGAAGAGGAGCATCATGATTAAGACCACCAAAACCGGTGATAAGGCCAGCAGCCAATTCCAAAATGATAAAGAGAGGGTCATGTTTTTTTCATGCTTTCAACAAATCCTAACCAATTACCTTCAATTCGCCAGGAGGATCCGTTTACAAAATAGCTCAACATTAGCAGACAAGCTTTGTGCGAAGCCCGGCTGGCCGCCGCCGACGAAGATGGTCAACACACCGGGCTCGACAGCCCATTGGCCCAGGTCTGTCACGATGGCGTATTGCCGTGGGGATATCTCAAAGGTCAACCGTTCAACGGCGCCTGGTTCCAGGTGAACCCGCCTGAACCCAACCAGGCTGTGACGCGGGACCGGCACGGAGGCATCTTGATGGCGCAGGTAGACCTGCACAACCTCGTCACCGGCAACGCTACCGGTGTTGTGAACCTCGCAGCTCACCCGCAGAACCTCGGGTGAATATATCCGATTCGGGCTGACAAACAGGTTGTGGTAGCCGAATGTGGTGTAACTGAGGCCAAACCCAAAGGGATACAACACATCGCCATCGAAATAGCGGTAGGTGCGTCCGACCATGCGGTAGTCATCAAAGGGCGGCAGCTGTTCAACTGAGCGGTAAAAGGTCACTGGCAGCCTGCCGCCCGGGTTGGTGTCCCCGAACAATGCTTCAGCGACAGCGCGTCCGCCGGCTTGCCCAGGATACCATGCCTCCAGGATAGCCGGGATGTGTTCATCTGCCCAGTTGACCGCTAAGGCGCTCCCGTTCAGCAGAACCAGGATGACCGGGGTTCCCGTGGCGGCGACCGCTTTGAGCAAGGCTTCTTGCTCCCCGGGCAGGTCAAGATCGACCCGATCACCGTGACTCAAGACGCCCT
>JAHYJN010000065.1 GCA_019428905.1 Candidatus Brevefilum sp. | reverse complement strand
TGATTAGGGGATTTAGGGATTGTAATTTATCATAATTTATGCTAATCTAGTTGTAACTCAATCAGATTGAGGTTTTTCCCTATTATCAACTTGGCATTTCATCATCAATACCAGGAGAGTGACATGCGCACACAGATTCATTTAATCAAAAGCAAAGGGTTGTTTTACCTGACTTCGCTGGGCTTGCTGGCGGCAATGGTGCTGGGTCTGTTCACACCGGGCATCGCGCTGGCACAGCCCCAAAGCCCAACATCCTTAACCGATTCCTACATCATTGTGTTTAAGGACGATGTCAACCCCCGGGTCGAGGTACCCAGCGTAGCTAAGACCTACGGCTTGCAGACCGGCTTTATTTACGAGCACGCGCTCAAGGGCATGTCAGCCGTGGTCCCAGCGGGTCGGCTGGCCGCGCTGGAGAAGGACCCCCGGGTGGCTTACGTGGTGGCGGATATGGAGCGCAGTATCAGCGCCCAAACCGTGCCAACCGGCATCCAACGCATTTTTGCGGATACGAATACCGCCATTGGTATTGATGGAACCGACGATTACCGGGTCGATGTCGATGTAGCCGTGATCGACACCGGGATCGACCTCCAACACCCAGAACTGAACGTGGTAGACGGTGTGACCTGTGCCTCGTCTACCCCCGTTAGACCTGCTGTGTGCAAAGCAGGTGGTGACGATGACCACTATCACGGTACGCATGTGGCCGGTACGATTGCGGCGATAGACAACGGCAGTGGTGTGGTTGGCGTTGCGCCAGGAGCGCGCTTATGGGCGGTGAAAGTCTGCGATTCGAGGGGAAGTTGTCCCAGTTCTGCCATCATCGCCGGCATTGATTATGTGACTGCAAATGCTGGTGAAATTGAAGTGGCTAACATGAGCTTGGGCGGCAGCGGTTACAGCACGGCGGAGTACAATGCCATCCAGGGGGCAGTTAACAAGGGTGTGGCGTTTGCGGTCGCCGCTGGAAATAATGATGCGGATGCCAGGAACTACTCCCCGGCCGCCTTTGACAACGTCCTCACGGTCAGTGCGCTGGCGGATTTTGACGGCAAACCCGGCGGTTTGGGCAGTCCCACCTGCCGCACCGACCAAGATGACACCCTGGCGGACTTCAGCAACTGGGGTCCAGCCGTGGATATCGCCGCCCCGGGCGTGTGTATCCTCTCCACTTATCCGATTGAAAAGGGCTCATACGGCACAATCAGCGGCACCTCGATGGCCAGCCCGCACGCGGCCGGCGCCTTGGCGCTACTGGCTAGTGTGAACAAACCAACCAAGGCCACAGAAGTATATGCCCTTTACAAACAGGTTAAGGATGCAGGTAACTTAGATTGGGTTGACGATTCGGGTGACGGTATCAAAGAACCCCTGTTGGATGTTAGTAAATTCAAACCCACATTAATCCCCACTGGAGGAACGACCAACAACCCGCCTAGCGCGAATTTCTCGTTTACCACCAATGAGCTAACTGTTACCTTCACCGACACCAGCACCGACAGCGATGGCACCATCTCTGCCTGGAATTGGAACTTTGGTGATGAGTCGACATCTACTGCGCAAAATCCATCCCACACCTACTCAGCAGCAGGCACTTATAATGTCACTCTGACTGTGACGGACGACGAAGGTGCAACTGGAACAGTCAGCAAGTCGGTTACAGTTAACAGCCAATCGACATCGACGATCACTGTCGCCAACTTGGCTGGCGTCCCTACCACAATCAACAAGAATTTCTGGAAGGCAACGGTCACCATCACCGTTGATCCCGCCCTATCTGGAGCTGTGGTCAGCGGGAGCTGGGGCACCGGCGGGACAGGCACCTGCACCACGGATGGAGCTGGTCAATGCGCCATCAGCTCTCCAAATCTGCGTACAAATGTCAACAGCACAACCTTCATCGTGTCAGGTGTGGTGCTGGCGGGATATGACTATGTACCAGGTGTTACATCTGTGACTGTCAATAAACCATAAATTCCGATCGTGGGTGCGGGTAATGCCTCTACCCACAAACAAAGCCAACCAATCCGGTGGCGGGATTCCCGCCACCGGTTTTGATGGGGTCTTGATCGCGCAGGGTCTCCTGACCCTGCGCCAAAAGGATCGCCACGCCAGTAAATTTACCGGGTAATCCTGGTTTTGATGATATATTAATCTTGAAACTATTTTGAATTCATTTTCGTCTTTAAGCTGTCAATTCACCCGTGGTTGCCCAGGTCGGACAGGGTCCCCATTTGGGGGGGGCTAAGGCAGGTCCGCCCCTACAAGCGAATCTGATATTTGGAAAATAATAAAAACAATACACAATTCTCATCATAAAACCTAACAAAGGAGCCAAAATGAAACATCGTCTTTACCTGCTTGCCTTGATCGCCTTGCTGCTGGCAACACAAGCCTGTACCCTGCCCTGGTCGCCGGAGGTGGAAGAACCGCCGGCCTCAGCTGAAATTATCGTGAATGAACCCCAGCCGCCAACCGAAATTCCTGAACCAACAGAGCCAACCGAGATATTCACTGATGAACCCACCGAGGAGCTTGCCGAGGAGCCCTTCGCCTGCGGGCCGGGGATGGCCCCCGCCAGCGCCTTTACGGTCGAATTCTGCTACCCGGAAGCGTATACCAACGGCTTTATGCAGGTCAGGGTGCCTGAAAATCCCCCGTCAGCTGATGTTCCCCCCTGGGGCGTCAACCCGGACATGATCGAGATCACCCTCACCGGTTACCCGGTCCTCAACGAATACCACGATCCCATTGTGCGCATCTACCCGGTGGCTGATTTTGTGGCGCTGGAGCCCCGCATCCAGACCCTGCTCGATGAGCTGGGTGCCCTGCTGGCGAGCGGTGCGACGGACCCAGCCAGCATCCCCTTTGTGCCGATCTTTAACGCGGCCCAAATGATGCAGGCCCAGGTGACCCACCTGGACTTCCGCAACGGCCAAGGCGTGCGGTTCATCACCCAGTACAGCCAAGGCGCCATACCGGTCAGCGATGACAGCGCCTTTTACGCCTTCATTGGGCTGACGGATGATGGCGCCTATCTGATTTCCGCCACCATGCCCATCACCCACCCACTTTTCTACCCGGACATGCTTACAGAACCCCCGGAAGGGTGGCAGGCCTTTGCGGAGAATTTGGAAACTTACTTCAGCAACATGGAAACAGACTTGAGCACCCAGCCTGCTGATTCATTCTTCCCCCATTTGACGCCGCTGGATGAAATGATGGCCTCTTTCCTGATCCCGCCTGACGCCATTCCTTAAAGATAATTATCATGATATGGTAGGGGCGAGGCATGCCTCGCCCCTACATTGATCAACAAGACAATCACCCCCCAAAGAGTTAATTTCCGTTAGAATTGACCCATGACCCACACACTGACCACCCTTGAACAGCAGGTCATCGCCTGCCACAAATGCCCGCGCCTGGTCGCCTGGCGGGATGAGGTCGCCCAGACCAAACGCAAGGCTTACTTGGATCAAATCTACTGGGGCAAACCGGTGCCCGGGTTTGGCGACCCGCAAGCCCGCATCATGATCGTTGGCCTGGCACCCGGCGCGCACGGCTCCAACCGCACCGGGCGGATGTTCACCGGTGACGCCAGCGGCGATTTCCTCTATCCCGCCCTGCACCGGGCGGGTTTCGCCAACCAGCCCTATGCCGGTCACAGCGGCGATGGGTTGGCCTTGCAGGATGCCTTCATCAGCGCCATTTGCCGCTGCGTCCCGCCGCAGAACAAGCCCAACCGTGCAGAAATTCAGAATTGCCTGCCATGGCTGACGGCTGAGATTGACCTGCTTCCCCAGTTACAGGGATTCGTCGCCTTGGGCAAGGTTGCCTTTGACGGCATTCTGGGGATGTATGCCGCCCAAAATCACCGAATGCCAAAGCCAACCTTTGGGCACAACGCCTTTTACCCGCTTGGCGAGGGCAACCCCTGGCTGCTGGCTTCCTACCATCCCAGCCAGCAAAATACCCTCACCGGCCGTCTGACTGAAGCGATGTTTGATGCGGTGTGGGGTCGTGTAAGGCTTTTGTTAGGGTGACTTTAGATTTTTGAATTTAAGTATTTCAATGAAAAGTGTTTGAAACGCGAAGGATATAATTTGGTCCCTCTTTAATCTTAAATATTATCATTTAATATTAAAGTTATTCAAAATATACTGTAGGGGCGAGGCATGCCTCGCCCTTACGAGAGACTCATTGTGACAAATTCCCAAACGGATCAGGTGATGCTCATTTAGGTTACCTTTGCTCTTTCCCAGGTGTATTTTTCATAGATCCGATCCTCGACGGCCTGCCCCAGGCGCTCGGCAGCCTCCAACACATCGCCATAGGACGTGTATAGCGGCGCAAACCCCAGGCGGATATTGTCCGGCTCGCGGAAGTCGGGGATTAATTTCAGCTCCCGGGTCAGCGCCTGGTAAATGCGGTAGGACTCAGGATGCCGGATGCTGACATGACCGCCGCGTCGGTCGTCATCCCTGGGCGATCCCAGCTGGAAGCCCAAATCGGTCAAGCGGGCATCAAAGGCACGGATGAACAGGTTTCCCAGTCGTTGGCTCTTTTCCCGGATCCGCTCGACCCTCGCTTTGAGGACCAAATCCACCCCGAACTCGACCGGCAGCAGGGATAAAATCGGCGGCGTTCCAGATAGCAGCCGGCGGATGGAATCTGCGGGTTGATAGTCCAGGTCAAACGTAAACGGCGCCTGGTGCCCCCACCAGCCTAAGGGTTGGTGACTAACTTTTTCCAGGTGCTTTCCATTGACAAAAATGAACGCTGGCGAACCGGGCCCACCGTTCAGGTATTTGTAGGTGCAACCGACAGCAAAATCCACATCCCAACCATTCACGTCCAGGGGCACCACACCCACTGCATGTGAGAAATCCCACAGGACCAGAGCGCCAGCCTGGTGAGCTATTTGTGTCATGTGGTGAATCTGATGCAGATAACCGCTTTTAAATGTCGGCGTTGAGAAGGTTACCAGGGCGGTATCCTCGTTCAGGGCTTGTTGATACGCCTCGAGGGAGATCTGGATCCCGTCTTCGCTATCTAGCAATGTCAGCGAATGGCCCCGGTTGAGCAGTTGGATCGCACCCCAGATGGTGTAGAGGTCCGTTGGAAAATTCAACACATCCGAAATGATCCCTTTACGTTCCGAATTGATTGCCAAAGCGCTGACGGCCAGCTTAAATAAATTGATCGTGGTTGAATCCGCCAGGATCACTTCCACTGGATGGGCACCGATCAGCCCCGCCAGCTTATCGCCAATCCGCTTGGGGGCATCGTACCAGCGTTCACCCCAGGAGCGGATCAACCCTTCACCCCACTGGGATTGGATGATCTCATCCAGCCTGCGCTGACTTTCGAGGGGCAGCCGACCAAGGGAATTCCCGTCCAGGTAGATTTCCTCCGGGTCTGCCCGGTAGAATTGCGTTTTGAAGTCTCCCAGGGGATCCTGTGCGTCCAAACCTGAGGCGAGCGTCTCTAATTCCGACCATTGGTGATCAATTCTACTCATGGTAAGCTCATTTCAGCTGTGCAAAGAACCGTTTAATCCGAATACCCCATTGTACATTAGATTTATGTACACATCAGAGGGTATCAAAATTTAGATGAGTTAAGGAATTTATTAAAAAAGACACAAAAGTAAAAAGGTTTTATAATATTTTATTATCTATTATTAAACTGTAGTGGCGGCGTCTGTCTTCGCAAACTCGACACTTCTTAATTGATCTTCATCCCTCACGTCGTTTCTTCGTAGAGCTTAATCCTCCACATCCGTCGCCCCTGGCGGGGCGCCACCTTCTCCCAGGAGAAAATTCAAACAACCCTCATCAGTCAGCCGATGGCTGACAGCTTCCCCCAGGGGAAGCCTTAATAACCCCTCATCCCTCACGTTGTTTCTCCGTAGGGCTTAATCCCCCACATCCATCGCCCCTGGCGGGGCGCCACCTTCTCCCACACCTAAAGGTATTCCGCTGACCACAGGAGAAGGCTTAATTGACTCTATCCCTCAAACCTGTGGGTGCCCTGCCCAAAGGGTGCTACGGGAGGCAGACACAGAGGTCTGCCCCTACGGGATCAAGGCGGATGTTGACCTGTTTACCTTCACCGATTCTACATCCTTTGTTATGATTATGCCCATGACACAACTGCGTCTTGATAACGTCCGTTTTTCCTACCCCTCCCAGCTTATCCTGGAAGGCGCTTCGTGCCTGATCCAACAGGGCTGCTACGGCGTGATCGGTCCCAACGGCAGCGGCAAGACCACCCTGTTGAAACTGATCCTGGGTGAGCTCAGCCCGGATTCTGGCTTTGTTGTGCGAGATAAACGCCTGGCCCTCGCGTACATGTCCCAAGAAGTCGAGCTGAAACCTGAAGAAACGGCTATTGAAGTCGTCCGCCATGGGGCAGAACGGGTCCTGACCTTAGAAGCCGAGCTGGCTGAGCTGGAAGCCAAATTTGCCGACCCGGCTCATTACAGTGATGAGAAACGCCTGGCGCGCTTGATCGACCAGCAGGAACGTACCCTGGCTGCCTATAACGAGCTGGGCGGTCCGGGGCTGGAAGGGCAGGTCAAAGCACTGCTGACGGACATTGGCTTCCAGGCGCATGAGCTTTCCCTCAAAGTGAAGCACCTCAGCGGCGGGCAGAAAAAACTGCTGGGGCTGGCCCGGATCATTGTCGGAAGGCCGGACATCCTCCTGCTGGACGAGCCGGATAACCACCTGGACCTGGATGGGAAGGCCATGCTGGGCAAGTTGATCGAGAACTTTTCCGGCAGCGTGGTGATCGTCTCCCATGACCGCTATTTCCTGGATATGGTGGTGGACGAGATCCTCGAAGTGGAAAATCACCAGGTGGTCCAGTATAAGGGCAATTACTCCGAATATCAATTCGAAAAACAGCTCCGGTTGCAACGCCAGGCATTGCTGTTCCAGGCCCAACATAAGGAGATCACACGCTTGGAACAGGCAGCCAAACGTTTGCTGATGTGGGGCAAGGTCTACGATAACCCTAAGTTCTCCAACCGGGGCAAGAACATCCTCAATCGCATCGACCGTATGGAGAAAATTGGCAAACCACCTACCGACCAAGATAAGATTGAAATCAACCTGGGCGGCTGGCGCGGTAGTGAAAAGGTGCTGGAAATTACGGATCTGGTTAAAGGCTTTCCTGCTGCAGACGGGGGTCAGAACCAGGTGCTAGCTAACATCGACCTGTTGTTGCGCTATGGGGACCGGGTGGGCATGATCGGCCCCAACGGCGCCGGAAAATCGCTACTGATCCGACTGATCCTGGGGGAGATGGCGCCGGATGATGGGACGATCTACCTCGGGCCGAGCATCAAACCGGGCTATTACGCCCAAGAATTTGAAACCCTGGACCCCAAACTGGGCTTGTTGGAATTACTGTGCAAAGCGGGTAATTTCTCGGAAAGCCGCGGCGTGGCGTTCCTTAAGAAATTCCGCTTCACCTATGAGCAGCGTGATACACCTGTGGGTGCGCTGTCTGGCGGGGAGCGCGCCCGACTGCAGATTGTGTTGATTACCCTGTCGGGGGCAAACTTCTTGCTTTTAGATGAGCCGACCAATCACCTCGACATCCCCTCCTGCGAAGTGTTGGAAGATGCCCTGCTGGATTTCGACGGCACAATCCTGGCCATCTCCCATGACCGCTATTTCTTAGACCGAATCGCCACACGCATTGTTGAAATCCATGGGGCAGGACTGAAAACATATTTGGGGAACTATTCAGACTATGAAAATCAGCGTTTGTTGAGGAACCACACACCCGTTTAAATTGCTGAGCGCCAGGGACGCCGACCCTGGCGCTCATCAGAAGGAGAAGAAAAGTGTCTTAGCTGATCTTATTGTAGCATTATCAGGGGGTGTGTACTTGACGATTACCCTACGATCACCCTACGCATGACCTCTAATATCTCGTTTTCAGTCCCCCAATTCCCTCGCATGCTGAGTAGCTACTTCGAATCAAGTTATTCGTAGCGCAGCGCTTCGACCGGGGCTAGGTTTGACGCCCGGTTCGCCGGGTAGTAGCCAAAGAAAATGCCCACGGCAGCAGAAAATAACGTTGCCAGCAGCACAGAATTCAATGTGACCGCAATCTCCAGCGGGGTTCCGCTGCGCGTGGCAATCTGGCTGACAGCCACCGAGATACCCCACCCTAACAGGATGCCAAACAAACCGCCGATCAAGCTCAACAGCACCGATTCAGTCAAGAACTGGACCAGGATATCCATCTTCCGCGCGCCGAGTGCCTTGCGTAAGCCAATTTCACGGGTGCGTTCGGTGACCGAAACCAGCATGATGTTCATGATCCCGATCCCGCCGACCAGCAAGGAGATGGCGCCGATACCGCCCAGGAAGATTGTGAGGACGTTGGTGATCGTAGCGGCAACCGCCAAGAAGTCCTGTTGATTGAGCAGGGTGAAGTCATCCGGGCTGCGTGGGGGGATGCGGTGGGTCATCCGCAAGACATCCCTGATCTGCCGGATCGCCAGGTCGGCATTATCCACATCCACCATTGAGGCCAGGATGAACTGGACGCGGTCGGGTGCACCGCCGCGCGGCAAGCGGGCTTGCGCGGTTGATATGGGGATATAGACATCGTTATCCGGGTTGTTAAACGCACTGCCACCTTTGGCTTCAGCCACACCCACGATTCGATACGGGTAACCGCCAATGCGAACGGATGTACCGACCACCCCTGTGCTCCTGCCCAATAAGCGTTCTGCCATGGATGGTCCCAGCACGACCACTGCGCTGCGGCCATCAACCTGGGCTGTGGTGATGAACTCACCCTCCGCCATGGCGATATTCTGGACAAACTGGTAATCGGGTGTGATCCCTAACAGTGAAGCTGATACGCTGCGATCTGAATGGGTGATCTCGCTCGAACCGGTGAAAACCGGGGCCACATAGGCGATTTCCGTGGTGCGCCTGGAGGATGCCAGGGCCTGGGCATCGCGCAAGGTCAGGTCTTTGGGATTGCTGACATCCTCGTTGTTGTTACCCCTGAGGATGTAGATCACATTGGTGCCGATGCTCTCAATTTCGCCAGCGATGGAATCGCCAGCACTCTCACCCAATGAAAGCAGGGCGATGACCGAGGCGACGCCGATCACAATCCCCAGGATCGTGAGCAGCGAGCGCATCTTGTTGGCGCTCAGGCTCCCCATGGCTTCTTTGATATTCAGAAAGAAGTTCATTGGCGCACTTCCTCCTTTTCGATCAGCCCATCACGGAGGTGAATGACCCGCTCGGCCACCGCTGCTATCTCAGGGTCATGGGTGACGATCAACAGCGTGGTGCCGTCGGTCTGGTTTAAAGACAGCAGCAGTTTCATAATTTCTTCCCCGGAGGCTGTATCGAGGTTGCCGGTGGGTTCATCGGCCAGAATGATGGCCGGGTTGTTGACCAGGGCGCGCGCAATGGCCACCCGCTGCTGCTGGCCGCCTGAAAGCTCGTTGGGCTGATGATACATGCGATCACCCAGCCCAACCGCTTCCAGCGCTTTTTGTGCCAATTCTTTTCGACTGCCGTTAAGACCCGAATAGCGCAAAGGCAGCTCGACATTGGCTAAGGCTGTCGCCCTCGGCAGCAAGTTGAACTGCTGGAACACAAACCCGATCTTCCGGTTGCGCACCACGGCCAGCTCGTCATCAATTAAGGTCGACACCAGCTCGTTATCCAGGTAATAGTCCCCGGAGGTGGGGACATCCAGGCAGCCGATCATGTTCATCAAAGTCGATTTTCCCGACCCGGAAGGCCCCATGATGGCCAGCACTTCACCGGATTTAACCGTGAAACTGACCCCGCGCAGGGCATGGACCTTGATCTCACCCATCTGGTAGACCTTGGTCAGGTTTTCAATCCGAATTACAGTTTCTTGCTCAGTCATGATTGTGCCTAATTCCCAAAACCGCCGCCGAATCCGCCACCACCGGGAGGACCGCCGAAGGGCATCGCACCCGTGACCTCTGCCGGTGGGTTGAGCACAATCAGTTCGCCTTCGCGGATATCCGCTTCGATCACCTCACTATAAAAATCAGAAAAGCTGCCAAGGGTCACTGGCACAGCCTCATAATTGCTGCCCCGCCGCACATAAACGACGTCCTGGCCGTTGCTGCTGACGATGGCGTCGTTGGGGATCACAAACACATCGTCAATTTCCTCAACCAAGATGGTCACGGCTGCGGTCATCCCCGGGCGGATACGCACATCGGCATCCAGCATCCTGACGGTGACCGTATACTCCACCACGCCCTGAACTGTTGTGCCAACAGGTGAGATTTCTGTGATTTCACCATTAAAGGTGCTCTCGAAATAGGCATCAAACACCAGTTGTGCGGGCTGACCGACCCTCACCTGGGGGATATCGATCTCTGAAATTTGCACAGCTAAGCGTAAGTCCGCCAGGTTGTCCAGTTGGACGGCTTTAGTCCCGACTTGAACCACATCCCCTACCTGAGATGGTAGCGCTGTCACCACCCCAGAAAAAGGCGCTTTGATGGTGGGGCTGTCCAGGCGGGATTGGGCAATTGTCAGGCGGGTCTCGAGGATGGTGATCTCGTCAGGGTCGGGGCCGTCGGTGAGTACGGCCACCCTGTTCTGGAGGCTGGTGACCTTGATTTCACCTAATTCGATCTCCAGTTCCGCTTCGGCGATTTCACGCTCAGTGTAGTCTGACAGGCAAAAATCTAAATTGGCTTGGGCAGAGTCAACCAGGCGGCGGTTTTCAGCGGTCTCACGCAAATCGTATAGCTCTTTTGCATCTTCCAAATTTTCTTCGTATTCTTCAATGCGTTGATCCGAACAGCGCCTGAAATTCATTCTGGCCCGCTTATTCTGCAGATCTTCAAGGTCTTCCTCGGCGTTGAGCAAGTCAAGGCGGGCACCTGCCAAATCTGCACCCCAATTCTCATACAGATCATCCAGCGCTTTTTGCGCGTTGATCACGTCAATTTTAGCTTGTAAGATATCGACTGAAAGCGAATCAGTTTCAAGGGCCATCAGTACGGCATCTTTTTCAACCATGTCCCCCAGGGCAATATTGACCTCACCCACAATCCCACTGGTCGACCAGGTGAGGGTTGCCGTTTGCGAGGGCTGGACGGTCCCCGTGCCATAAATAAAGGCGTTCAAGCTGTCTCGCCGATAGGGTTCGGTTTGGAGATTTGCAAATACCTGGCTGGCTTGACGTTGATTATTCAGGATCCGCCAACCAACAAATAAAGCCGCTAAAACCAGGATCACAGCCAGCAGCCATAAGCCCTTTTTACTTTTTTTCTTTCTATTATTACCTTCTGCCAAGTTCTTCCTCCAGTTTACATATTCTTTGTCTACCAAAGATAATTATCGCTCAATAATCTCACACACTCAACCGTTTGTAACACCCTTGGTCATAAACGATGCTCGGCTTTAAAATTTTTATTCTGGGTGTTGATTAGAATGGTCAAGCAGTGATGAGATTGGTTTCATCACGAAGGCTGTCAAATCTTGTTCCAACGAACAAAATTATTCTACCCGTACAGCGTTGTTAAGAGAAATTATCACGATGTTACAAAACAGAATGCGCATCCATGCATGTCCGTTCAGTCGCAGATGAGAAGCAGTCGCAAGCGAGATAAAAAATTGTGGATAGGGTGTAAGGTATGCTCACTGTCATGTTTAATCGGAGCGACGTTGTCCCAAAAAACCATTAATTTAAGCACTTTAGTGGGTAAAAAAGAAAAGACTATCTGTTTTGGGACAACGTCGCTGCAAAGGTATCAGCGGTTTTTTAAGCCTGTCTATTCAATCGAGTTTGATTAATTAGGATAAATATGATATAATACATCCTAATAATATATTCTGATGTAATGGAAGCCGGACGGTCATCACTGGGGATAACATCATCCTTTACATCCACACCACAGCAAATATCGTTTGGCGCCATTCCTTCAGTCTAGTGCAGTGGAAACTCACCGTGACAAAGGAGGCATGGGCAGATGAAAAACAATCATTTACAACGACAAGATTTGGGTCTGGACGTTCAACAACTCAGGTCAGCGATTCAATCCGAATACGAATCCGTGGCGCTTAAACCAGAGCAAGGATTTCATTTCCATACCGGGCGTAAGCTGGCTGGGATGCTGGGTTATCAAGAAGAATGGCTGGATGGTGTCCCCGAAAAGGCAATTGAATCCTTTGCCGGGATGGGTAATCCCTTCAGCCTGGGTGAGCTGAGACCGGGTGAAGATGTGGTGGACGTGGGGAGCGGTGCCGGCATCGACAGCCTGATCGCAGCCCGCATGGTGGCCCCTGGCGGCGAGGTGATCGGCGTGGATATGACACCCGTCATGGTTGAGAAGGCCAGCCAGGCTGCGCAAGAAGCAGGCCTGGATAACATTACCTTTCGCCAGGGCTATGGCGAGGAATTGCCCGTCGATGATGCTTGGGCGGATGTGGTGATTTCTAACGGCGTGCTAAACCTGATGCCTGATAAAACCGCAGGGCTGCAGGAAATGGTACGGGTGTTAAAGCCAAACGGCCGCCTGCAAATTGGCGATATCCTGGTGCAGAAGGAAGTGCCCCTCAGCGCAAAGCGGGATATCGAACTGTGGTCCGGCTGAATTGCCGGTGGTCTGCTGGAAGCAGAATTACACATGACGGTCGTGATGGCTGGTTTTGTCGACTTTCACATCACCCAACGAGTGGATGTCTTCAGCGGTGCGCCGCATGAGGGCAGCGCGGTCAATTACGGCACGTTGGGCATCACCTTTGGTGCTCGCCTGCCTCAAACCACAGCTGAGTGGCATGCCGCCCTACAGGCGTTGAACTGCGAGATCCCGGAGGATTGAGCGTTTCAAATTTGCCTCCCATTTCGCTGGTCTCTGGGGTGCGAAGCCTCCTGGCGGGACCAGCGAGGTGATGAGGCTGCAGGTCTCGAAGTTTGATCGAAAAAGATTCCCCCCCTGCCCCCCGTAGACGGGGGGAGTTTGTAAATCTGCCTCCCATTTCGCTGGACTCTGGGGTGCGAAGCCTCCTGGCGGGACCAGCGAGGTGATGAGGCTGCAGGTCTCCAAGTTTGATCGAACCAAGATTCCCCCCCTGCCCCCCGTAGACGGGGGGAGTTTGTAAATCTGCCTCCCATTTTGTTGGTCTCTGGGGTGCGAAGCCTCCTGGCGGGACCAGCGAGGTGAGGTGACCGCAGGGCCTAAGGTTTGATTAAAAA
>JAHYJN010000010.1 GCA_019428905.1 Candidatus Brevefilum sp. | reverse complement strand
GCAGGTGTGTGAAGAGCTGGCAGGGGGGGCTCGAGATCTGTTAGAAACATCGCGCGGCCTGGCAGAATTGGATGCTTATGTCTCATTGGGTGAAGCTGGGGCTTTGCACGGTTATCGGCGACCTGAAGTGGTCAGGGAAAAATGCCTTGAGATCCTCAACGGCCGTCACCCCGTGGTGGAGAAACTGCGCACTTCAGAACGTTTTGTTCCCAATGATGCGATTTTCGATGAGAATGAGATTATCCGCATTATCACCGGCCCCAATATGAGCGGTAAATCCACTTTCTTGCGCCAGGTGGCTCTGATCGTGTTGATGGCACAAATGGGCTCATTCGTCCCGGCTGAATCCGCCAAGATCGGCCTGGTTGACCGCATTTTCACACGGATTGGCGCCCAGGATGAGATCCACGCCGGGCAATCGACCTTCATGGTGGAGATGATCGAAGCCGCCAACATCCTAAACCATGCCACCTCACGCAGTTTGTTGATCCTGGATGAAATCGGCAGGGGTACCAGCACCTATGATGGGGTTTCCATCGCCTGGGCGATGGTTGAGTACCTTCACAGCCACCCCGATTTAAAAGCCACCACCCTATTTGCCACCCATTACCACGAACTGACCCAATTGGCTGACCTGCTGCCGGGCGTGCGCAACTACAACGTGGCGGTATCTGAAGCAGATAATACTGTCGTCTTCCTGCACAAAATCGTGCCGGGCGGCGCGGACCGCTCCTACGGCATCCATGTGGCCCAAATTGCCGGGCTGCCCAGGCCTGTCATCCAGCGCGCCCACGAAATTTTGCGCCAGCTGGAGGTCTCGTCAGGCAAAACCCTGGAAAGCGAAGAGGCCGTCAAAGGTCAGCTGACCCTTTTCCCTGAAAACAATCCCCTCCTGGAAGCATTCAAAGACCTGGATATCAACAGCCTGACCCCGATCGAAGCCCTCAACCTGCTGTATGATTGGAAACGACGTTTCATCAGCCGTGAAGAATAACCTCCGGCTTGCATAACAATTCAGGACAACAAAATAAAACAGAACGAAAGAGGTATCTTTGAAAACAAAATGGTTACCAACGCTTACCATTGGTCTGATAATTTTGTTGTTTTTTACAGGCGTTTCAGCAGAGACGACAAGTGAACCGGAAATTCAGCCCAATCTTGAAGCAGCTGAAGCCTATCTTGAAGCGCAAATGCGGCGCCATGGGTTCAAGGGCATGGCGGCAGCCATCACCCAGGGTGATGAGATCATCTACCTGAGTGGATTTGGCTCAGCTGGTGGTGGACAGCCCATCGCACCCCAAACGCCTTTCTTCATCGGCTCGGTTTCAAAATCCTTCACTGCCCTGGCAGTGATGCAATTGGTCGATCAAGGCCTGGTTGATTTAGATTCACCGGTGCAAACCTATCTTCCCTGGTTCACTACGCTTGATCATGCATCATCCTCACAGATAACCGTGCGGCACCTGCTCAACCAAACCAGCGGTCTTTCTAATAGCAGCTTCAGGCGGCCGAGGATCACAGCTGAGACCACCTTAGAAGAATCGGTTCGCCATCTCAGCCAGGCACAACTCACCGCAGAACCGGGTACCCAGTTTAACTACTTCAACCCGAACTACAATGTCCTGGCACAGGTGGTGGAAGCGGTCAGCGGGATGTCCTTCAATAGGTATCTGGTGGAAAACATCTTTGAACCCCTGGAAATGGAACACAGTTTTGTCGATCGGGCTTCAGCAGAAAACGCCGGCTTGGCGACAGGTTACAGCTTCTTCTTCGGCATGACAATCCCACGGCAGCAGCCCTTCTACCCTGCGGAAATCCCTGCCGGGTTTATCATTTCGTCCGCTGAAGATATGGCGCACTACATGATCGCCCAAGTAAATGATGGCAGTTTCAACCAAAAAGCGATCTTATCTCCGGCGGCGGTCGCTGTCATGCATGCCGCACCCGCAGACGTTCCCGGTGATTACGCAATGGGTTGGATCGTACAAGAAAGCAATGGGCTCAAGACCATTCGCCATAATGGTGCAGTGGAAACCTTTTATGCGGATGTGATTTTGCTGCCAGAGCATGCGCTGGGGATCACATTGTTGTTAAACCAGAACGCCATGCTACCTCAATTGACCACCTACAATTCCCTTGCTGATGGACTGATTGATACCCTTTTAGAACAACAACCCGCACGCGGCGGTTTATCCTTGCGCTTGATTTATGTCCTGCTATCCGCCCTGGTCATCTATGACCTTGTTCGTCACGTTTTATTAATTATCAAATTAGCACAAGGCTGGGAAGCTGATCTGACACAATCCAAATTCAAGGGAGTCATGGGAATATTTTTCCAGCATTTACTCCTCCCCACATTGTTCATATTGATTATCGTGATGATGATTGCCGCAGCCGGCATTAATGCTGCCAGGGTCACTTTTTTGTACCAAATCCTTGACCTCACCCTGTGGTTGGTTCTCAGCTCAATTCTCTCGATTATTGAAGCTTTAATAAAGTTCAGATGGTGGCGGGTTCATAAAACGGCTGACTCCGCTATGGGATAACTCTTTATTAAAACCATCCACAAAAATTCGACAAGAGAACAAGGATAAGGTATATCTTAAATAAGATAGTCAATGAATAAAAAAGGAAGTGAATATGTCAGATTTAGCCCAAAGCAAATGTATCCCCTGCGAGAGCGACATCCCAGCTCTGACAAATGATGAGATTCAGGAACTCATCAAGGAAACGCCTGAATGGAAAGTTGTTGAGGTTGACGGCATCCCCCGTTTAAAGCGCAGCTTTTCGTTCAAGAACTTTCAAGAAGCGCTTGATTTTTCCAATGCTGTTGGCACGGTCGCTGAAGAACAGGGACATCACCCCTTAATCTGCCTGACCTGGGGTGAGGTCACCATTGAATGGTGGACCCATAACATTAAGGGTTTACATCAAAATGATTTCATTATGGCGGCAAAAACAGATCAATTGTTTCGTTAGGTAGGTTTGGCGATCTCCCACCATTTAGAGATCATTAAACCCTATCCAGTAAACAAAACATGGTGGTTTATTACTTTATCCCACCATGCTCTTTTCTAACGATTGACGAGGAAATCCTTCAGATTATTGGACAACCCACTCAAATGTGCGCCCCACTGCCTTCTTCCACCCGCTAAATTTTTCTTGACGCACGTCCGCCGGCATCGTTGGCGACCAACGCTGTCCTTCGAGCCAATTCTTCCGCAAAGAATCAATATCCTGCCAGAATCCAACCGCCAAGCCCGCTGCATAGGCAGCCCCCAGGCTGGTGGTCTCAGACACGACCGGTCGAATCACCGGCACATCCAGGATGTCGGCCTGGAATTGCATCAATAAGTCGTTCACCACCATCCCGCCATCCACTTTCAGTACTCGCAGTTTGACCTGCGAATCCTGTTCCATGGCATCCAACACCTCCCGGGTTTGATAGGCGGTTGCCTCCAAGGCTGCCCGGGCAATATGACCGCGGTTGATGTAGCGTGTCAGTCCGACAATCACCCCACGCGCATCGCTGCGCCAATAAGGTGCAAACAATCCCGAAAACGCGGGGACAAAGTAAATCCCACCCGTGTCTTCAACAGTTTTAGCCAGAACCTCGATTTCACCCGAGGAATCAAACATGCGCAGGTTATCCCGCAGCCATTGCACCAGGGCGCCCGTTATGGCGATTGAGCCCTCCAGCGCATACACCACGTCCTGATCCCCAATTTTATAGCCAACGGTGGTCAATAAACCGCATTTACTGGGAACAACTTCATGACCGGTGTTCATTAACATGAAGCACCCGGTACCATAGGTGTTCTTGGCTTCACCCGGGTCATAGCATGCCTGGCCAAACAGCGCTGCTTGCTGATCCCCCAGGATACCCGCCACCGGCACGCCTGCCACCACACCTGTGGCGGTGCCATACACTGAGGAGGAGGGCACAATTTCAGGCAGCATCTGACGCGGGATATCCAACGCAGTGAGCATACCTTCATGCCAATCAAGCGTATGGATATCCATCAATAAAGTGCGAGAGGCGTTGGTCACATCGGTTAGATGGACCCCGCCTTGTGGTCCGCCAGTTAGGTTCCAGGTTAACCACGAATCAATGGTCCCAAAAATCGCTTTCCCGGCTTGCGCCTGTTCACGCAAACCCGGGACATTCTCCAACATCCAGGCGACTTTGGGACCCGAAAAATAGGTCGCCAGGGGCAAACCAGTGATCTCTCGAAACCGGTCCTTTCCGCCGGATTTTGCCAGTTGATTGCAGATCTTATCGGTTCGGGTATCCTGTCAGACGATGGCGGGGTAGTAAGGCTTGCCTGTTTCACGGTCCCAGACCAGGGTTGTTTCACGCTGGTTGGTGATGCCGATCGCGGCCAGGTCACCCGTTGTTAGGTTGTTGTCATTCAACACGCCCTGGACCACAAACTGGGTTGAAGACCAAATTTCTAACGGGTCATGCTCCACCCAGCCAGGTTTGGGATAATGCTGTTCATGCTCTTTTTGTTTGACACCTAATACCTCACCCGAGTGGTTGAAAATCATTGCGCGGGTGCTGGTTGTCCCCTGGTCAATGGCTAAAATATATTTTGTTATTCGTCCTTTGCCTCCTCTTCTTCGATCCAATCCCGTGTTCCATGTAAAAAAACATCGCCCCCCATGCGGCTTTTTCCTGCCGCTTGAACTTCATCCAATACCAACAGACCTTCTTGCGTACCCCAAGCGGGTTTCGAATCAACAATGTAATGCCTACCTGGGATCGCATGTGCATGAACAACAGCATGCGCTCGGAAAATTTTCAACATAGCCCCATCAAAATCGGCAAATGAGCCCGGCCAAGGGTTGTAGGCTCTCACCTGCCGCGCCAGGAAGGCCGCTGGCTGGTTAAAATCCAACTTGCCATCCTCTTTACGTAATTGCGGGGCATAGGTCGCCTGAGCCTCCTCCTGTGGGCGGGGGGAGATCTCACCATACACATAGCCAGGTAAGGTCTCAACCAGCAAATCGGCGCCCATCTGGGCTAAACGATCAAACAGCATCCCAGCCGTCATCTCATCGGTGATCGGTGTTGATCGCTGACTAAGAATCGGCCCGGTATCCAATCCCTGATCCATTTTCATAATGGTCACTCCGCTGACCTCATCGTGCAAAACAGCCGCTTGCACCGGCGCGGCACCACGCCAGCGGGGCAGCAATGAAGCATGCACATTAATACATCCATACGTCGGCATCTGCAGGATGTTCTGTTTGAGAATCTGCCCAAATGCTGCCACAACGATTACTTCTGGCGATAACGCCTGGATTTGCTCAACCGCTTCCGGATTTTTCAGTGAAATCGGCTGTAAGACAGGTAACCCAAAGGTTTGTGCCAGTATCTTTACGGGCGGTGATTGGATTTTGCGGCCTCTCCCAGCAGGACGATCAGGCTGGGTGACCACCCCCACAACATTAAACATCTGGGTGAGGGCTGTCAGCGTTGGCAGTGAAAAATCAGGAGATCCCATAAAAACAATTCGTAAATCCATGCCAACCATTTTAACACATCCTCCAGTCCTAGATTTAGCTCAAAAAGTTCAGTTTTTCCGAAAAATATGTTAGAATATTGGTAATTCGATGATCGTCCAACCAACCCTATATGTGTCACTTATTGGAGGCAATTATGACAGAAGAAAGAATTATTGATCCAAACATAACCAGCGATGATAAATTATGGGCCTTACTATCTTACATCTTCACACCCATCATCCCAATCGTGCTTTTGCTAATTGAGGACAAAAAGAACCGTCCCTTCCTCAAAGCGCATTATCCCCAAGCATTAGCATTTGGTGTCGTGGCCTGGGTGGTCTCTGCTGTTCTTTCACCTGCATTCTTTTTGGGGTGTGTCATTTGGGCAGCCACTTTTATATTCCAAATCATCTGGGGCATCAAGGCTTATAACGGCGAATATGTGATCATCCCGATCCTTACTGACTTTGTTAAAAAACAGGGCTGGGCGAATTAAGCCTGTCAAGAACTGTTTACAGAAACCTGCTCTACTAGAAAGGGCAGGTTTTTTTATTTTAGTACAACTTTTCGCCATGAATCCCGTATATTACAGTAGAGATCAAACCGAACAATTAAAACATCAATAAAACAGAAAGGGAAAAATGCCTGAAGAAAAACAAAATCACACAGAAAACACACCTGAAAGCAGCCAGGAACAGTGGGTCCCGGAACCTGCTCCCAAATTTGAAGGGCCAGCAGCCAAAGAGAGCGCGGAGGAAAGGCAAGACCGAGACTTTGCTCAGTCCTCACAAATACCTCAAGAACATCGCCCTCCATTATCCAACCCTGTTCCACTTTCACCCAGTGATGAGCGTACCTGGGCGATGCTGGCCCATCTCAGCGTGCTGTTGAATTTAGTCACCGGTTTCTTTGGCGGGATCGCAGCGATCATCATCTATTTTGTGTATAAAGACCGCTCACGATTGGTAGCATACCATGCCATGCAATCGTTCATCTTCCAATCCATCACATGGGTAGGCGCTGGGTTGCTAAGCGGCCTCTTCATCGGGCTTGGCTCTGCATTTGCCATTCTCATCATCCCCTTGCTGTGCTTACTGCCTGGCTTTTTGTTCTTGCTAGCCATGCCTGCATCGTTGATCTACGGGGTCATCGGGGGTGTCAAAGTTAATAATGGTGAGGATTTTCGCTACTGGCAAATCGGCGACTGGGTGCGAGATATTCTTGAGCCAAAACCAATCTCATGACTTAAGATCAATCTGGGGACAAAACCACCCTGTCTGGGGTGGTTTTTGATTCGTCATCGGAGACAGCCATTTTTTACCCAGACATTGGACAAAATAATCCAATCTCGAAGAATGATTGGTAAAATTTGATTATAAATAAGGGAAAGATGTCCATAAATAACATCAAACCCAGCTCAACTGAGGAGAAGCAATGAAAACCATACGGGTCTATGGAACAAAGTGGTGCGGAGACACAAAACGCGCTTTACGAATACTGGATGAACGAAAACTAGCATACGAGTGGATTAATATCGATCAAGATAAAGCGGCAGAAGCCTTTGTGAAAGAGACGAACCGTGGTTGTCGCAGTGTTCCAACCATCATCTTTCCGGATGAGAGCATTTTGGTTGAACCCTCAAACCAAGAATTGATTGGAAAACTTGAATATTTTGGACTTTAAACACACACTAGCGTATGATGCTAAAACATCCGTACATGGTACATTGCACGGGTGTTTTTTAATGATAAATTAAGCTTCCGGTTGGTCTTGAAAAATCTCCCGGCCGACCAAGAACACCGCCAATCCCACCAGCAGACCGCCAGCGATGGTCAAGAATACATGGGCAGTTTCTCGCTGCCGTTGATATATTGGAGAGTTTTCAAGCTGTCCGCGCAAATTGCCAACAAAATCCTGGCTAGGTGTGATCGGATGGAGTTTGGCTCTTAGGGCTTGCTCTAAAACCAGCAAGTCATCACTGGCAGATTGAATTTCCTTCATCCGCAATCCTCCCTAAATCTTATCCGGTAAGGCAACAATGCCGACCGTTTTCGGTCCTAAATTTGCAGCCACTGAGATCGACAACTCGGTAAAAATGGTCTCAGTAATGTTCAATACCGGTTCCATCATCTCCTTAAGCAGATCAGCCGTGGTTGGATCCTGGGAATGCACAATCGCTACGTTGATCGCTTCATCTCCAAATTGATCTTTGACCTTGGCGACAATCCGTTCCAAGGATTTCTTGCGGGTGCGTACCATATCAGAAACGCCCAAGTTCCCTTCATTGAGTGTCACAATCGGTTTGATCTTCAAGAAGGAAGTCAATGCCGCCTGTAATGCACCTACTCGACCTGAACGGTAGGCAAATTCAAGGCTGTCAAGGGTCAGCACAACCATGACCCTGTCCCGCATTTTCCGCAGCGCTTGTAAAATCTCTTCGAGGGATTCCCCAGCTCTTTCCCGCAAACGGGCTTCGCGTCCCATCAATGCGATAACTGCCGAACCGGCATCTGAATCAAAGGGAATCACACTGATTTTATCTTTCAATTCTTCAGCAGCCTGCTGCACCATTCTGACTGTTGCTGACATTTTTCCGGAAACATTGATCGATAACACCGTTTCTCCTGCTTCACATACACTTTCGATCAACTCTTTGATCCGTGTTGGAGATGGGGCGGCGGTTTTAGGCTGATTTTCTGGGTCTTGCACCAAGGCGTAAAATTGATCGGGAGTGATATCCTCACCCTGGTAGTAGGTTTTTCCACCAATTTGAATGGGAATAGACACGATCTCAAACTGATATTTCTCCGCCCAACCCTCAGGCATATCGGCTGAACCGTCAACAATGATTTTTAACATCTTATTCTTCCTCTTCCGAATTCATTATTTCCCGTAACTCAAGCAGCGTACGGTGGTACAGGCTTTTTACAGCGCCTTCGCTTTTTCGCATAATTTGACCGATTTCTGCGTTTGAAAGCTGGTCAACAAATTTAAGGATCAACAATTCCTGCCGGATCGGCGAGAGTTTTCGGATCGTGACCAAAAGATTCTCAACTTCTTGTGTGCGAACAGCGCGCATCTCCGGGTGATGACCCACTTGAGGTAAGGCCTGGTTGTGCACATCGTCGAGTGAGATTTCTTCTTTGCGAGCTCGATCGCGATGATAATTGGCTACAAGATTGTGCGCAATCCGGTACAACCAGGCAGAAAAGGGCAAGCCCATATGCTTGTACCCTTTGATATGGCTCATCGCCTTAAAGAACACCTTTCCAGTCAGGTCCTCCGCATCCTTAACGCTGCCAGTCCTAAAAAAGATATAGTTGTAGATCCGATCCACGTAGCATTTGTAAAGTTCACCAAATGCAGCCGGGTCCGTTTTTGCTGCATCAATCAGGGCAATCTCATCCTGTCGATCGTTCACAGGGACACCCATCCATGATCTATAGTGATTAACAAAGAAAATCTAAAAAAGTCACACATATTTATAAATTTATCACAGTCTTCCTATTTTAATCAAAGTATACCCTCAGGATATCGGTTTTTCTGCACGCATCACCCACAGGTCTTGTTCACGCTCGACTGGGAGAGAAAAAGAAAACCGATCTGCTTCGATACTCAGATCAAAATCCTTTTCTGAAATGTAAGGATTTTGTGAAAGCTTAAAGAAACGCCCAACGGATGAAGTTGCAACCCGTTGGGTGAATATTCCTGGGTCGTGACCTTCGCCAATGATTAACGATTGGATGTATTCTCCACAGGCACGATCCTCATCGCCATCCCGCCCCATGGATTCACCGGTGACGATAAAAGAAACGGCTTCCGGATTTATTTGCTGAATCTGGAGTGCTGTTGCCTTTGCCACCACAAACGAAGCAGCAAACAAACGATCGGCGTACACAGCACGCATGATGCCTTGAGTCCCAGCGCTGGTACGTTGAATCAAAGTTCTCCCGCTCAGGTCCAGCCCACGGATTTCATCCGGCGAGTTACCAAAATCAAATTCGACCGGTTTAATGCCATCAACCTCTCCCATAATTAATGAGCCTCGAATCCTTTTCCGGAGCTGAATTGCTCCTTCAACGCTCGCCACCGGGAAAATCGTCTCCGCCCCACGATCAAAAGCGTGTGCGGCTGTTGTAAAGGCGCGTAACACATCTAATACGATAACCGACCCAAAAGCTTGATGGGCGTTATCTAGGGTGTAATATTTAAAATCAGTCATTAATCGTATGTCACCTATCGCTTTCAGGGGTGATTAAAATCACATATGTCATTTTACGCCATAAACAGGGATACAAGCAAAGTATAATCAACCATATCAAGTTCAAAATTTAACGACTCACCGTGCAAGAGAATAGAGCACCAGGGCTGACCGAGTAGTTATCTGAAAATTATTGTTCTATGACGAAAAAGAAAAGGATCTTAACCTATCAATGAACCCAACCAGTTTCACTTTCACCTCCAAAGACGGCTTATCCCTGTTTGGTAGAGCCTGGATCTCACCCTCATCACAACCGAAAGGCACCGTACACCTGGTCCACGGGCTTGGTGAACACTCTGGCCGTTATGATCACATTGGCAAAGCCCTGGCAAAAGCCGGCTACCACCTGGCAAGTTTTGACCTGCGTGGCCATGGTCTATCAGAAGGTCCCCGTGGACATACGCCAGGGCTGTCTTACCTGATGGATGATATCCGCTTATTTCTGGATGAATCCTCTAAACATCTGGGGAACAGCCTGCCAAAATTTATCTATGGGCACAGTTTGGGTGGTATTCTGGTGCTCAATTTTGGTCTGCAAAAAAATTCGGAATTTCTCGGGGCGATTGTGACCAGCCCGTGGATAAAAACAACTGAACCGCCACCCAGTGTCAAAGTCGCTTTGGCGAAATTTATGGCCAATGTGGCACCAGGTTTCACACTGAAAACCGGTTTGAAAACCGATGCGCTTTCTCGTAACGCAACCGTTGTAAAAGCCTATCGCGATGATGTATATAACCACGATTACATCACTGCCCGCATGGGTTTGGACATACTTGAAAGCGGCCGGATGGCATTGGAAAAGGCGAATACATGGGAAAAACCCTTATTATTGATACATGGCGCAGCAGACCAAATCACGTCCTCAATCGCTTCCAAAGAATTTGCAGAAAAAGCCGGCGACCCGGTTGAATTTGTGCTGTGGAACGAGGGTTATCATGAGCTGCATAACGACTTCGGTTCAGAACAAGTCATCAGCAAAATGATTCATTGGTTGGACAAAAAGGTAAATTGATCAACCTACCTTCGATTGACCAGCATACCCGCTGGAATGGAAGTAAAATTAAAGGGATGAGCAACAGCTAAATATATCCTCACACAAAAGGAGTTATTTTATGTATAAATTTCAACACAAAAAAGACCTGGAATCAATTGACCCAGGGCTTTTTGAATTATTAAGGCTTGAAGATGAACGGCAAGTTCGCCGTTTAATCATGATTCCCAGCGAAAGCGCTTCACCTGCAGCCGTTAGGGAATCCTTGGGATCTACCTTCACTAACATTTATGCCGAAGGCTATCCACGTCCAGAAACACAAGGCTATTCCGAGGAAGAAATCCTGGATTACACACAAATGCTGGGCACCTATCGCCGATACAGCAACCCCCGCTTCTATAAAGGTGTGGAATATGTCGACGTGGTTGAAGCTTTAGCCAGGCGGCGCTGCGCCGAAACCTTTGCTGCCAACAATCTGACAGCTGACGACCTGTTCGTCAATGTCCAGCCCCTGTCTGGTGCACCGGCCAATAATGCTGTTTATTCAGCCTTCCTGACACCAGGCGACACCATCCTTGGCATGAGCCTGCTGCACGGTGGGCATCTCACCCATGGGTCATCCGTTAACCGCTCAGGGATGATTTTTAATGCCCAGCACTATTCTGTCGACCCTGTTACAGAACGGCTGAACTATGACACAATCCTGGAGAAAGCACTGGATGTCAAGCCAAAAATCATCATTGCCGGCTACTCCAGCTACCCCTTCGTGCCCGATTGGCAAAAGTTCCGAGAAATTGCCGATCGTGTCGGTGCGATCCTATTGGCGGATGTCTCTCACATTGCAGGCCTGATCGCTGCAGGTGTCATCCCCTCCCCTGTCGGATTTGCCCATATCATCACCTTCACCACCCACAAAACTTTACTGGGACCACGCGGTGCCTGCATCATCACGGACAATCCAAGCTTTGCCAAAAAGATTGACAAAGGGATCTTTCCCGGAGAGCAAGGCGGACCGCATGTCAATACCATCGCATCCCTGGCGCTCACCTTCAAACTTGCGCAAACGGAAGCATTCCAAAAGCTTCAAGCCCAAATTCTCAAAAACGCAGTTGCTTTTGCTGAACAGCTGCAAGAACGAGGATTGCGTGTTCCACACAAAGGCACCAATACACATATCGTTCTTTTGGACTGTAAATCGGTTAAAGCACAGGATGGCGCTTATTTATCGGGCGATATGGGCGCACGCCTCCTTGACATTGCAGGGATAGTGGCCAACAGTAATACCATACCGGGTGACCGCTCAACCTTCTCCGCCACGGGTGTCCGTTTTGGCTCACCCTGGTTGACACAACGGGGTTTAGGCGAAACTGAATTTCGAGAAATTGCCGACATCATCGCTGATTTATTTGCGGGTACCACACCCTACAACTTACCCGGCCGTAAAACCCCACAACGTCGGGCCAAGGTCGGTTTTGGGATTCTTGAGGATGTTAAACGTCGGGTTAGTGCATTAGCAGAAAAAGCTGAACCCCTGGTTGACATCAAAAAACACCATGGCTATCCGCACTTTTTTAGCATGGATGACAATCTTGACGTTGACTGGGCCAATTACAAACTCACCGGGGACGAGGTTCGCTTATTCCTAGCCTACACTTTATCCAGCGACATCGAAGCTTTGGGCGTCGGTGAAAGCCAAACCACCCGCATTCACACCAGCCAAATGACCGTTCAGGGTGTGATCAAATGCGAAGATCCTGTTACATTTATCCTATCAGTTCCGGGCAACCAAGCAGGTTTGGCCAGTGCCTGGCTGCGAAACCTCTCTGATGGTTACATCAAATTCGATCCCGACCTGGCAATGAAAGTTCCCGGCCCCATCCGGATCGAAGATATGCCACCAGGAAATCCTGATGCACCCAAAACCGATCCTGTTAGCCTGCAAAAACCCTACTATATTGGTCTGGATCAGGATGA
Source organism: Candidatus Brevefilum sp. (assembly GCA_019428905.1). Lineage (GTDB taxonomy): Bacteria > Chloroflexota > Anaerolineae > Anaerolineales > Anaerolineaceae > Brevifilum. Next base: position 57,499 of record JAHYJN010000010.1, on the reverse strand, counting down.
TGGTAAAGCAGAAGCACGCCCCCTGTTTGTGTGGGATGAGCCGCAATCCGATCAACTTCGTCAGACGCCTTTGCATGGCACCCACATCGAGATGGGTGCAAAGATGGTGCCCTTTGGCGGGTGGGATATGCCAGTGTGGTACTCCTCCGTCTTGGAAGAACACCTGGCCGTCCGCCAGGCAGCCGGTTTGTTTGATGTCACTCACATGGGCGTTTATCAGGCAGAAGGCCCGGATGCCGGCTTGTTCCTGGACAGTGTGTGCGCCAACGATATCAGCAGCTTGGAGATTGGCCAATCATGCTACACCCACTTCTTAGACCCAGATGCCAATGTGATTGACGACTTGCTGGTCTATCGACGTGGCCAAGAAAAATTCCTGGCGGTTGTGAATGCCTCCAACGATGACAAGGATTGGGCCTGGTTGAATGCTGTTCGCAAAGGGGAAGTGCTCGTTGACCACAAGAGACCCTGGGCGGTTGCCTTTGGCCGTAATGTGGTCTTGCGCAACCTGCGTGACTCACAAGCTGGCGATGATATGCTGGTCGATATCGCGTTGCAGGGGCCTAAATCCCGTGATATCCTGCTTTCATTACCCTGCTCGCTGGTCGACCGAGAAGCCATTTTAGGTCTCGCATGGGCACAACTATGCGAAGCGACCCTGGACGGCATCCCCATGGTGATCTCTCGCACGGGTTATACCGGTGAACGCATGGGCTTTGAGCTATTTGTGCATCCTGAACACACCATTGAGCTGTGGCATAAATTGCTCAACGCAGGCGAATCCTATGGGATTAAACCCTGCGGGTTAGCCGCGCGCGACTCGCTGCGCACGGAGGCAGGACTGCCGCTTTACGGGCATGAAATGGGCGGAGAGCTAAATCTTGGCGTAGGTGAAGCTGGCTTTGCATCCTTTGTCAAGCGCTACAAACCCTGGTTCATCGGCCGCCAAGCCTTCCTGGATAAAGAAGCTCAACAGGAAGAAATCGTGGTCCGCTTCCGCTTTATCGAAAAGCGGACCCGCATGGCACACCTTGGTGACCCTGTAATGGATGACCGTGGTAAAGTGATTGGCACTGTCACCAGTTGTGCCATCGATACCGAAGGCTTCCTAACAGGCCAGGCAGTCATCTCGAAGAAATATAGCGATCCAGAAACCCCTATCCTGATCTATCAAAGCTCACCAGCAAAAGCCGGTAAAGCACCGGCAGAACTTCAAACAGGCGACCGGGTCACCTTACCTGCCCGGGCAACTGTCATCAGTCGATTTCCAAAATAAGGAGAGAAAAACCTATGCATACATTATGGGACGATAGATTTGCTCTAAGGACAGACAGTATTGGCAGTTCAGCCATCAGGGAGCTGCTTAAGCTCACCTCACTCCCTGATGTGATTTCCTTTGCCGGAGGTCTTCCAGCACCTGATCTTTTCCCCATACAACGCTTCAAAGAAGCAGCAGAAGTTGTGCTGACAGAAATGGGGGAACGTGCTTTGCAGTACGGTACGACCGAAGGTTATCAACCCTTGCGTGAGATGATCGCTCACAATGCCACGAAATATGGCATCCAGATCTCTGCGGATAATGTGTTAATCACCACTGGTTCGCAGCAAGCCCTTGACCTGCTCGGGCGAATCTTCATCAATCGCGGTGATCGGGTGCTGGTTGAATCACCAACCTACCTTGGTGCCCTTCAAGCTTGGAACGCCTATGGGGTGAAGTATGTCACCATCCCCTTTGATGAGGACGGCATGCAAACAGATAGGCTCGAATCACGCTTGCGCACCGGTTTGAAGTTTATTTATGTTCTCCCGAACTTCCAGAACCCAACCGGGGTCACCCTATCGCGCGAACGCCGCATGCAGCTGGTCGAAATGGCCAATGCCTATGGGGTGCCCATCGTTGAGGATGACCCCTATGGTCAACTTCGTTATGAAGGCGAGCATATCCCCCCAGTCGTGGTGTTGGACGATGAAATCCGGGCCAAAGAAGTGCCTATCTACAGCGGGAATGTGATCTATACCAGCACGTTCTCAAAGATCCTAGCGCCCGGCTTACGCCTGGCTTGGGTGGTTGCGCCAACCGATGTGATCAAAAAATTGGTCCAGGCAAAACAGGGTTGCGACTTAAACACCTCAACTTTTAACCAGTACCTGGCCTACGAGGTTGCCAACGGGCCGTGGATGAAAACCCACATCCAGACCATCCGCGAGACCTATAAAGAGCGCCGCGATGTGATGCTCAAAGCGCTTGAAGACTACATGCCAGAAGGCGTCAATTGGACCCGTCCAAAAGGCGGCCTTTTCCTGTGGGTAACGACGCCTGAAAGCCTCGATACGCAAACCATCTTCAAATCAGCGGTTGAGCAAAAGGTCGCCTTTGTCCCGGGTAATTCATTCCATCCCTTGGGCGGCGGCCACAACACGATGCGGTTAAATTTTTCTTGCATGAAGCCTGATTTGATCGATGAGGGGATCAAACGCTTGGCTGAGGTCATCAAAAACAACCTTTAGCGCTAAATTTAGCTTAATCTAAAAACAGCGTGTGGGAAACCATCTCACACGCTGTTTCGTTTCTTGTAAAGTAACTACTCACCATGCCAGGGAATTGGGCACCCCCCCACCTTTCAGCAGTAGGGCTACCTGCGCAGTTACCTTAAAAATTAATAATCTAGTAAATGAGTGTGCTGCCAAACCCTGAATTCTGTTAAGATCGAATCACCAATAAATTCTCTTAAAATTGAATCGTCTGGGATCAGGTTTTGTTCGATTGGCAAGAACCACTGTAAAAACTTTAGCAACCGCTTTGCTTCAATGTATTCCTTCGAGCCGTAAGGTACCTGCCTCAGCAAAGGCTCAACCAGGGGTTTTAAGGCTGTCAGCTCATAGGCCAGGGCTGAGTTGAACATAACATCTGCATTTTCCTGATAAGGGAAGATGTGGTGCTTCTCACCCCGTCTGACCATCTCCCAATGGCCGATCGTTTGCTGGGCGCTATAGCCTCGATCCCGGGCATCGCGTAAAATCCGTCGCAGTTCACGCGTGTCGGTCGTAGATATTCGGTTATGTCGGTCCAGGTTCAATTGCGTCAAGCAAGACACATAGATCCGATAAGTTCTCTCCGGCGGGAAATCCTCCAGCAGCTTGGGATTCAAGCCGTGAATCCCCTCCAGGATGACCATTTGCCCCGGCACCAACTGTACGTATTCCCCTGGTTCGTTGATCCCAGTTTTGAAGTTGTAATGCCGTAATTGAACCTTTTCACCGGCGATCAAACGTGTCACATGATCGTTTAACAGCGCCCGGTTGACAGCATCAAGGTGTTCAAAATCTAAATTACCCTCATCGTCCAGGGGGGTATCCGCGCGGTCTACAAAGTAGTGATCCATTTCCAGCGCAAATGGAGAAATGCCCTCTGTGAGTAACTGGATCATCAGGCGCTTGGAAAAGGTGGTCTTCCCGGAAGAACTCGGTCCAGCAATCAGAATTACCCGGACCTCCTCTTTGCTTTTGCGGATATCATTAGCGATGCGTGAGATCTGCTGTGTATGCAGGGCTTCGGAGACCAAGATCACCTCACTGATCCGACCCTCTCTGATGGCATCATTCAATGCGCCTACACTTTGGATTCCCAAGGTTTCTAACCACCCACCATACTGGCGAAAAGCTGCCAGCAGCTGCGGATAACTTGTCATAGGCAGCAGTTGGTCAGGTGCATGGCGACGAGGAAAGCGGATCACAAATCCTAGGTCAACCAGCTGCAGGTCAAACCATTTCAGGTAACCAGTCGATGGCACCATGTAGCCGTGATGATAATCTTGTTTCCCGTGCAGCGTATACAATACCAGGTCATTTCCAATACGATAGTTCAACAAGCGCAGCTTATCATCCTGGCGATGCTTACGAAAAAATGCTTTCGCATCCTCTAAAGAAACCTTTTCCTTGAGTAACGGCGAATTCTCCTCAACCAGTTCCCGCATTCGATTTTCAAGTGCGACAAGATGGTCTTTACTGAAAGGCTCTTGCTCGGGCACATGGCAGTAGTAAGCGCCAGAGGAAACAGAGTGATCCACGGTCAAGGTCCATTCAGGAAACAACTCTAGAAAGGCGACTTCCAACAAAAAGGTCAAAGACCGCCGGTAGATCCTAGCGCCATCTGAATCGGTCATATCTAACGGGGTGACTCTCGCGTCTGCAGAAATCGGGAAGGTCAATTCACGTAAGTCATTATTCACAATTGCGCCCACGATGAGCGGCTTGTGTGGGTCCTGGTATTTCCGCATGAACTCACCAACCGACGCGTGCCTTGGTCCGCTCAGAACTGTGCCATCAGACATGATCACTTCTACGGTATCGCGCATCTTGTGTTCAACAATGATGTCTGCCATCATAAAACCAGCCTTTTCAATTCAATCGTTGGATCAATACCCTGTATGAAATCCTGATAGGTAACCAAATTCCTTAAGGTTCCAACATTGGAATTTGGGCAAAATCATCCGGCCCAAGGGAATCAATCGGGGCCTGGCTGACCAGAAAATCGGATAATACGGCCGCTTGGTCATAATCACCATCAACAGGCAAGATCAAGTCAATGATCCGAGTATGATTTCTGCTGTTAGCTGGTGCACCACCAAACCGCCATTGGGCGGCATTCGGTTCAACATCACGCACACGCCACACACCTTCAGAGGGGTATCCTTCTTGGCCTAAAACAACCGCAGCATAAGCCCAATCCTCAGGGTTCCCTTCGCCCAAAAAGCTCAGGGGTACCCGGATGACCACAGCATTTTGGGCGGGATCAACCATGATCCGCATGGCGCTGGTCGCCTCTGAGTAGGGTGTAGGTATCAGGGTGTCAGGATTTGCTTGCAATACCTGTGAATTCCAGCCTTCAACCCAAACCACATATTCCCAACCATACCCTGCCATCAAAGCTGCGTTTCTACCAGGCAGCAACAGCCTGGCGCCTGACCCTTGGCCCGGGTCCTTGTCGATGTACACATCCATCGTCTGCAGGGAAAGCCCGATCGGTGAACCCCAGGGATTTTCAATCTCTGCCTCAAACCTAAAGGTCAAAACCAGGTTCTCGTGGTCATAACCCACCTCAAATGAGGCGGCATCGTACACCGATTCTTTGAACACGGCATCTTCTGGGTACGTATAGGTGCCAGGACCATAATCATCACCGACAGGATCATCAACCTGCAGGATCACGGTGACCTCTCCCGTGTCAGGGACGATCACCTGGGCTGGTCCGCCCTGCGGCTGCACTTCGCCCTCAGGATCGATAACCATTACCAACCTTATCGGGTCACCTGCTGAGATCTCTCCAAGCATAGAAAGTGGCAGTGAAAATTCAATTAAATCCTCACCAATCACAGCTGGCCCAGCGCCGGCCTTGACCATGCGCCACGCACCATCCAAGGCTTCAAGCACATTGGTCACAACACCACCACGCCACTCCACCAGGATGTTCGCAAAAATTCCCAGCATCACATCGGACTGGTGGGCAAACGCTGACGTTCCACCGATATTGCCCGGGACATCAAAATAAAAACCAACCTTTGTTTCATCAAGCGAGCCGTCCACATCCAGCCGCAAGTAGATATTTTCATCATCCAACGTGTAGGAAAAGCCCGTCACAGGGGTTTGGCTCACAACAGCATAGTAAGCGGCACTTTCCCAAGCCGGGTCATCTTCCCCATCCAATGTAGGCGTCGAAATACCGCTAAAAGGACGTGTGGCGCTGACCGCCTGGGCTTGTATCACTGGAACTTGCACAAATTGCGGAACCGCTTCACCCAACGACTCATAGACGCCCGCTAGCAGTGCCCGGAAGGCTTCATCAAAATAACTATCCTGACCGGAATCCTGGTCATCACCAAACCACCAGAACCAGTCCGAACCCTCTGCAAGGTACATAAAATCAAAGGCCTGTTCGAGGGCTTGCGGGTCTGCAGCTTTTTGACCTGTTTCGTAGGGCACCAGGAATTCACGTGTGCGGGCCAGGTAGTCCCATGCGATTGCTTCCTCGGTTTCCCCAATCCAGGTGTCATAATTTGGGCTGAACCAGGCACCCGGGAATAAATAATCCAGGGAGCGTTGCTCCGGGAACATCGCTAAATAGTCCGATGGTGTCACTGTCTGCAGGACATCACTTTCGGTCAATAATTGGTAAAGGGCGTGTAAAAAGTCATTGCCATCATTCGGATAATGCTCCCAAGCATTTTCCCCATCCAAGATAATGCTGACAATATGGGGCCCTTCAACCTGGTTCTCAACAAAATTGGCATGAATCGCTTCTAACCGGCTGACCAGGTCAATCGCGCCTGCATCCCCGCTCATCCCCGTGTAGACAAAACCAATATTATCGGAAAGCGTCCAGTCTCTAAAGAACATAGCGACCTGGTTCCCCGCCTCATCTTCCACATAATAAGGACGGTAAAGCTCATCCCCTTCCCTGACGACGCCCTGGGAGTCACGCGTAAAAGATTCTATCCCCAAGGACTTTGCCAGCACTGGTTCGCCGGTCTGCATAAACGTGAAACCAGCCTCAGCCACGAGGGGGATGATCTCTTCTGCGACCGCACCTTCACCCGGCCACAACCCACTCACCTCCCGGCCAAAGGTGTCTTCGTACATGTCCACACACAACGCCAGGTGGGTTACTGCATCCTGAGGATAGGCAAAGCGCAGCTCGGGCATCTCTGCACTTGGGTTACCGATCAAAGCCAATTGGTTGTCGTAGACCAAAGGCAAAATGGGATGGGCATAAGGTGTGATCGTAACTTCAATTTGCCCGGCATCTTGCAATTCCTTGTGGTACGGCAAAACTTTTCTGACTTTCTCCAGAACCTGATCAAACACGATGACTTTATCAGCTTCTGAGAAGCCCTCACCTTGATTAACCAAATCAACCAAGGGCGCTTCAGCCAGGTAGACCGGGTCAAACCAAGCCAGGTTAAACCAAATCTGCAGATCTAAAAAATCCTGGTTGGTAAACGTGTCAAGCGCTGTTTGTAGGCTTTCTGCATCCGTACCCCCTCGCTTATCCAGCAGAGCCTGGTAGCGTGGATATTTAGCGATGATGTTATTCCAGTTGACATCATAAAAACGTTCCAATATGAAACGCTTATCAGCTTCAGTCAAAGACGTAGCTGGTTTCTCACTCAGCACCCAGTACAGGTCTTTCGCCCCGTTTGCAAGGTCATTTAACTGTCGGATCAAAGAGGGTGTGAAATTAAAGGTCACCCGCAAGTCTTCGTAATCAGCAACTTTTTCCGCCATATCGAGGTAATCTTTTGTCGCATGCACCCGCACCCATGGCCGTGTATAAACGCCATCTGCATCCTTATAATACAGCGGTTGATGCTGATGCCAAGTCAGGTTGACATACAGGACATCCGTATCCGGTTCTTGCACTTGCTCTGGCTGGCAAGCGGGTAGCAGGCTTAGCACCAACCCAAATAAAAGTATGATGGAGAAATACTTGATTTTTGTATGCATGATAAATAATCCTCCCAACAATTTCCCAACAGAATAAATCACTACTTCCGATTTTACTCGAAATTTCAATCAAGACAGCAAAATCCTTCTCAAATCTGATCAGCAGTAGGGGCACAGCATGCCTACTCTCTTCAAAATTAGGCATTAACCAATCTGTTATTTCCACCCTTGTAAACTTTATGATATACAAAGAAGAGGACTGTGGATCACAGCCCTCTACTTGCTAATCTTGCGTTGAAATGCTTTCTATTTACTCCTGGTGGGCACCTTTGGCGTATTCACTCAGGGGTTTTGCTAAATTCATCAATTCTGTGGGAATGATGAATTTTGTTGAAGCACCTTCACCCAAGTTCTTCAACGCTTCCAGGTATTGCAATGTCAGGGTCTTGCTATCCACATCCTTTGCGACCTCAAAAATCTTTTGGAGTGCTAAGGCAAAACCTTCTGCTTCGAGAATGGCACCTTTTTTGGTCCCTTCTGCATTTAATATCGTCGCCTCTCTTGCGCCTTCAGCCTCCAAAATCGTCGCTTGTTTCTTGCCTGTGGCAATTTTGATTGCTGCTTCACGTTGGCCGTCTGCTTCCATAACGGTAGCTCGCCGGTTACGCTCTGCCGCCATCTGGCGGGTCATCGCTTCTTCAATTTGACGCGGCGGAACCACTTCACGAATCTCAACCGCCATAACCCGGATACCCCAGCGATCTGTTACATCATCCAGCTTTTCATGTAAGACCTTATTGATTTCATCCCGCTTCGAAAGGACATCGTCCAGGTCCATTGCACCCACGACTGCCCGTAAGGTCGTTATTGCCAAACCACGCGCAGCACCAGTGAAATCTTCAACTTCCAGAACACTCCGTTCAGGGTCAATCACCTTGTCATATACAAGGAAATCGATGCTCACTGAAGCGTTATCCGCAGTGATACACGTCTGCGGCGGAACATCGAAAAATACCTCCCGTAAGTCCACGAAGACAGGACGATCCACAAATGGGATCAGAAAGATAATCCCTGGACCTTGCGCGCCAATCGACCGGCCTAACCGGAAAACAACCAGCCTTTTATACTCAGGGATAATGCGCACAGACATCGAAATCAAAATCACAACAATCAGTGCGATCAACATAATGAGAAATAAATCTCCAAACACGTCCAACCTCCTTTGATATTGGGTTTTAGATACCGATTACGTTCCTTCATCAACTTTTTCTGAGGGGGTGACTAAAAGCCGTACCCCCGATACAGACACTACACGAACATTTTCACCATTTTTAACATCACCGCCAATGCTGGTGGCACTCCATACTTGGTGGTCTATGTTCACCTCACCACTTGGCGCTAAATCTGTGATGGCAACAGCTTCAGACCCGACGAACCGCTCAGCACCCATCTGTGGGGGGCGTTTAATCGCCCTGAGGATCGCTCGTAACACAATCAAACTGAAAAACACAATCAACGCCGCCATTAAGACAATCAACCACAAACTGACGCGCACTTCTGGAACAGCAGGTGATTCAGGGCGAAAAGGCGTAAATAACAGCAATGATCCCAGGATAAAGGGAATTAACCCGACCAAGGTGACCACAACTTCTGTATCGGTGAGCAAGGCAACAACAAACAAAATCACAGAGATTACCAGCAAGCCGATCGCCGCCCAGTTGACAGGTAGACTGCCCAAGGCCATGAAACCGATGATGAAGGACAACACCGCGCCAATTCCGGCAACACTCAAACCTGGGTCAGACAGCTCAGCCAGTAAAAACAAAGTTCCTAAAGACAATAACAAATAGGCAATGTTGGGTTCGGTGATCACGTGATAAAACCGTTCCACCCAATTCATGCCTTCCTCTTGGATAACCGGTGAGGACAAGTTCAAAACTGAACCCCGTAGGGTCATCCCATCCAGTTGAGATAGCAGGTCATCCAGGTCAACTGCGAGGAATTCGATCACATTTTCATCCAAAGCTTCGCGTGCAGTCAGGGATAAACTTTCTCTGACCGCGGACTCTGCCCACACAACATTGCGGCCACGGCTTTCAGCCAGTGCACGCACCAGGGCGGAAGCATCGCTGAGCGATTTCTCACTCATCACTTCATCTAACTCACCCCCCATCGCAACCGGTGTCGCCGCACCAACGTTGGTCGCCGGCGCCATTGCCGCGATGTCCCCCGCGAGCAAGATAAAAAGCCCTGCCGAAGTCGCACGGGCGCCAGCTGGTGTGACATACACCACCACCGGCACCGGGGAATCTAATATCGCTTGTACCATTTCGCGCATGGAGGATTCCAATCCGCCAGGGGTATTTAAAGCGATCACGACCAAGCTGGCATTTGAGCTTTGCGCTAAAGACAGCCCCCTTACCAGGTAACGTGCCGTAAAGGGATTGATCACACCCTCAATGTCTAACAACAGCACAGGTTGACTGAGATCCGCAGACTGAACGGGCTGAGGAAAACTTAATAGACCCAAAACAAGCAGGGAAAGAAAAAGGAATTTTAGATGTTTAATCATGTGTAAGTCCTGTTGGATCACATCGGATTGGACTTGAAGAGCGATAATATACGCATTTCTTGTGATAATTATCACTAATTTTTGATCATTATGCAAGCGATTAATATAATGTTTGTATTAACATTTAAAGATCCAGCCACCAACTACATACTGCAGGGTACAGGCAAATTTTCATAACCCATGGTCTGAAAGTACCACACCTGTTTACAGAAACCCATGCAAAAGGTCAGCCGTTGTCATTCACCCACGTGTGTTGCCTTGACCTTTCGTCCAACCCCGGATAAAATACTTGGTCGCTGGTTCAAACCGGCAACTGCACCCAAATTAATCATAGAGCGAAGGTAACCCCAAAAAAACTGGGTGAGAGGCGCTCGAAGGATGGAAAAATGACTGAACTAATTGTAATTGAAGCACAAAAGCGCACTGTCAAAGGCAAACAGGTCGGCGCATTACGGCGCCAGGGGATTCTTCCCGGCATTATCTACGGCCGGATCGGGAAAGAACAAATCGAACCGATTGCGATCCAACTTGACTTGCACGAAGTATCTCAAACGATCAAGAAATTGACCGGCTCAAGCCTTGTGACCATCAATGTCGAAGGCGAGAAATATCCCGCCATTTTGCGCGAAGCCCAAAGGGATGTGATTTATGGCACCCTGCGGCATGTCGACTTTATGGCCGTCTCGATGACTGAAAAACTCCATGCGGCGGTCCCAATCGAGTTGATTGGCCAGGCGCCAGCCGAAGTCACCATGGCTGCGGTCGTTGTCACCGGTATTTCTGAATTGGAAATTGAGTGTTATCCTCAGGACCTCCCCGAGCGAATTGAGGTTGATGCTACCATTCTGGTCGATATCGACAGCGTCATTTATGTGAAGGACCTGGTACTCTCCGAAAACATCGAAGTCCTCACAGATCCAGATGAACTCGTAGCAGGTGTAACCTATGTTGCTATGGAAGAAGAAGAGGAAGAGGAAGAGGAAGCAGAACTCGCCGAACTCCTTGAAGAAGATGTTGAGCCTGAAGTAATTGAAAAAGGTAAGAAAGAAGACGAGTTCGAAGAAGAAGACTGATCCATTCTGCTTAGAATTTTTAGAACCAAAAGAGATGCCAAACCAGGCATCTCTTTTGGTTAAGTTTATGATGCGCTTATCCAGCCAAGCCCAACGCTGATAATAAAGCCAGGGTCATCTCCGCGCTGGCGCCCCATAACTGGTAACCTTCATAAAGTTTAAAAAAGATCACAGGGAACTCTCGTCCGGCATAACTCCGAAACTGAATGGTGCGATTATGCGGATCAGCCAGCCATTTCAGTGGGATCGTAAACACACTGTGGACTTCCTCCATTGAAATGTCCAAGGGGTATGGCCAGGGAATTTGTCCGACATACGGCCGAACCAGGTACCCTGTGATGACAGGCATATCCCCTAAATGCCCAAAAACATGCACGTCCTCAGGTTTGACCCCGATTTCCTCCTGCATTTCACGTAGTGCTGTGTGATAGAGGTCTGTGTCTTGGCTTTCCTGCGCACCACCCGGGAAAGCTACCTGTCCTCTGTGTTCAACCAGAGTTTCTGATCGCTGTGTCAGCAGCACGTGCCATTCGCGTTCGATCTGCAGCATGGGGATCAAGACCGCCGCGCGAGTATAGTGATCTACTTTTTCAGCTGAATACAGATCACCATAACGGCGTAAGTGATCAAACTCATACGCCCGGATCAATTCTTGAATGCCGCTTTGGGTTAGCTGCGCCATAGTCCCGATAATGACAAGCCAATATTTGAGACCATCACCCGTTTACCCCGCAGAAAACAGCGCATCTTCCTCCATCGGCCGTTCCCGTACTGAACGTCCAAATACCAAAAAGCCCGTATGAGCCACCATCCGATCGGTCGGCCGCAAACGCTCCCAGTCTGGTTTGTAATAACGCAGCAGCAGTTCACAGACTTCCACAAACGCGAAATCATGCACGCGCAGTGCTTCCAAAACTTTGCTGACCTGGTTGGTGGTTGGCAAGATCGTGCCCAGGTATCCCCCAAATTTCAGGGTTGCTTTCACTTGTGGAATAAAGTCATACGGGTTGGGAAGATCTAAAAACACGGCATCCATATCCCGTTCCTCGAAACCATCAGCCACATCCCCGAGCTTGAGCGTGACGCGGTCAAGCAGCCCAACCCTAGACAGGTTGTTTCGGGCCAAATTTTGCATCTCCGCGCGTTTTTCATATGAGATCACCCGGCCTTGATCACCAACCAGGAACGCAAAGGCGGTCGTCAAAGCCCCTGAGCCTGTACCCGCCTCCAACACGTGCACCCCTGGACCGATGCCCATTATCATGGCAATGTAACCAATATCTTTAGGATAAATGATCTGGGTGTTACGTTTGATCTCGGTGATCAGGTCAGCCAGGCTCGGCTGCATCAAATAAAAGGGGTTACCTGTGTGGCTTTCCAGGCGGACACCCCATAGCTGCCCGATCAGGTCATCGTGTCGCAACTCACCCCGGTGTGTTTGAAAAATCGCACCTGCTTTTAATCGAAGGAAATGGCACTTATGCCCGCGTCCCAGCAGCTGAACCAGGTCCCCGTCACAAGCAACGTTATCGTCATAGGTCAAGGTCAATTACGATACCTCCTTAAAATCTATTTCGAGAAAATTCGTCACTACTCAGCGTGTGTGGGAATTGGCGGGTGTGGTGGGGTGGCTTCACCGCCCCACGGCACCCTTCAGCAGCAAGTTTGCCTGAGTAGTTAGGATAATTCACAGCATTTTATATGAAATATTTCAATAAACGCTTCCCGTAGTCAGCCATGATGATATAGGTAACATTAAAGTCAAAATCAAAATCATCATCTTCGGTCTTGACCACCTCAATCAAGCCAAATTTTTCAAAAGGCTCAATGACAATCGCCAATAAAAAATGGCGTTTGGCTAGTTGGATATAATTGTTATTCCGATGTGACCTGATCCATCCAGGCAATGCACGATCCAAATCCATAATCAACCGATCAATTTCAACCGGTTTTCTAATGGGGTATCTTTCCAATAGTTTGAGTAAGGGTCTTTGAAAGCGAAAAATGTCAGTTTCGAGCTCAATATCGTAGAACGGATAACAGAATTCCCAGTTAAATTGGTAAAACCAAACTTTGGTTAAGAACCAGGCTTGTTCTTCAGGTTTACTCTCTAAAAATTTTTCGCCAAGACGTGTTAATTCCCACCTCATATTCTCACCACCAAGGATTAATCCACCAATGTTGAGAAATTTGTGCATGAACAACAGCTCAATAACCTCATCTTCAGTGCGTAATTTGTAAATCTTATCCCCAATTCTCTGGTCTAAAACAATAGGATTCACAAATCCCGCAACAATCGCCCGGATATCCTTGAGCGGGAAGTTGCCGGTCGCCTTGGTCCCTTTAACTTCATGGTCACGCACATAAGTCAGAAAATGAACCACATCCTTGCGAAACGCCAGGTCTTGAGCATATTCTCGATCTTTAGGAGAGAGCTGGTTCAGCCAACCGCTGACAAAATCAATGCTGGGATGATGCAATGGCAAGTCTTGAGACCACAATGAGTGATCACTTAATTGGGTGCTTTTGAAATAATCTCGAAGATATAGGTTGACTTCACCCAGGTCAAAAGCCTCTGGGTCATAAACATAACCTAACCAGCTTTGTGTGTGCATAAACTGCTCAGAAGATGGGCGCTTAAGGTCTTCTAACAACTGGAAATATCCCGGCAGACTGCCCACGTCCTCAGGCGGGCATGCCCGGGCACCAGCCAGGCAAATTGCCCCATGCAAAGGCTGACTTGTGTCCTGAATGTCTTCAATCAAGATCTCGTGGTGCCAATTATCACCCATATCATAAACATAAGAGAATTTTTCACCCGGTGAGATCAACTTTGGAATAAGCTCGTCAAGAATTGCCAGTTCTGCGGATTGAAATTTAAATGCATCTTCTTCCCAATGCGGCGGGTAAACAAATTCCATCGATCCGATTTTAAAGATAAACAGATGACTGTTTGTCCATCCAAATGCATGTTGAATGACAAAATGCAAATCCAACAGTGATGAAGCCGAACTGATCCTGATTTGCCGCCAAATCGGGGGCTTAATATGTTTAAGAGAAATTTTTAGATCAATTGTTTCCATTGAAAGGCCACAAAATAGATCATCCCAAGATGATCCTTTTTAAGGTTTAAGGTGTACTTTGAAAAATTCCGTAATGGCATTGTAACAGGTCACCTTGTTGGCATATTTCTCCACACCATGACCTTCATCCTCAAATAACAGCATTTCGATGTCTTTGCCAATTCCTTGCAGATGCCTGACCAGGTCTTCGGATTCTTCCGCCACCACCCGGGGGTCATTGCGCCCCTGGATAACCAGCATTGGGGCTGACAAGTTCTCAATATGGGTCTTTGGTGAACGCTCGTTTAGAAAAGCAAGATCATGAGGGTCTTCGGGGTTCCCTAAAGCCATGTGGAAATAAGGTTTCCAGGTCGGTGGGATGCGCTCAAGAAACGTCAGCAGGTCATAGGGACCGAACATGTCCACAGCTGCCCCCCATAATTCCGGATGTCTCCCAGCCAAGGTCAACGTCATATAACCGCCATAGGATCGTCCCACCACGCCTGTTCGGCTCACATCCAGGCGCTCATCCTTGGGAAGGACTTGTGTCATTGCATGTACATGGTCCAGTCGGTCCAAACCGCCCCAATCCCGATCAACATGCTTGGTGTAGGCCAATCCGTAGCCTGAGCTCCCGCGCACGTTCGGGACAAAGACTGCAAATCCTTGCAGCGTCAGGTACTGGATCAGCGGCATCGAAAACCAGGCAAAATCCGGCCGTTCCTGGCCTTGCGGTCCGCCATGGATGTAATAGACGATCGGTCTTTTCCCGGTAAAACCCAACCCTGGAGAAGGCATGTACAATCTGGCAGACATCCGGATGCCGTCAAATGAGGTAAAGGCATAGTCCTCACCTGGTGAAAGCAGCTCATCTGGAATGCCCAAAACAGACTCATCTGTATGCCGTATGACTCGATCGCGATCAACACCTTCGATCGTGTAAATCTGCGTGGGTGAAGTGGCGGTTGAAAAGGCGAGTGCAAAGCTGTCTTTTTTAGGATTATAAGTGATCGCCTCCAGTACGCCGTCTGCAAACAACCCCACCCCTACCAGGGTATTGATGGCACACATTTTCATTTCTTCCAGGTTAAATTCTGCTTCATACACCCAGCTCGCACCGTCAATATTGAAAAAAAGCAGGTGGCACCCATTCTTAAGTTTCTGCAGACCGACAAATTCTCCCTCACCGGCATGCGCCAAACTTTTAAAGCTAACAGGAGAAACCTCAGCAGGTTGATCCAAAACAAGGTATCCCAGGCTGTAAGTATCCTCAAATAACGCGTTGGTAAAAACCAAGCCATGGTCATCATCTGTAAAAAAACCATCTCCAAACGCGATTAATGGGACGGTTTCTCCCTTTTCTCGTTCTGCCAGGGGTTTGCCATAAATTAATTTCAAATCTTTTCCACGTTCCCATAAATAGGTCACCGTGTCTCCAACCATATAGCCTTCAACCAGCACCATTCGAGAATAATCGTGATTAATGGCGACAGGGAACGCCCCAAAAGGACTGGCATAGATCTCTTCAACCTCTCCGTCCTCAACATGGCATAAATATGTGCGCAGCATACCCTCTTCACGCGATTCAGCCAAAATCACACACAGGTTTTGCTCTGCATCGACACTTCCTAGGTGGCAGCGGGTGTTTTCAAAGAAATTATTAAAGGCTGGTACAGGAAAGCCGCCTGTAAGCGGAATTTCCATCGGCTGGTAATTCTCATCTCCGTCACGATCGATCATCACCAGGATCTTGCCGATGTCTTTAAACACGGCGTATGAATCACCGCCGATCAAATGCGGATTTTGCAAAGCAATGTGGGGCGGCAACAGCGGCGAAGGGACGCTGCCCCCATGCTTCATGACGTACAGGCTGTTATGCCCGCTCAGGTTGGAGAGAAAAAAGATCTGATCATCTACCCGTTCTGGGCGTAAAAACAATCGAGCTGAGAGTAAAGCTTCAATACGATACATATGTGATTCTCCTTTAATGGTTAGTCGACCCTCTCGGGGCTGATCCAATAACCCAACGCCAACAATGCTAATGATCCTAAAATGCCAAAACCCAGGTTAATCGTACCTAGGCGAATAAAGTTGATTGAAAGCACACCAGCCAAGATGTGCCCACCGAAAAAACCGATCAAACTTAAGACAAGATAGATCAGCACGTGGACCAGGCTGCCCCCCCGCCATAAATGCAAAAGACTGCCTAATAACATCGCGATGAAAAATGAAAAAATTACAGCTGGAAATGTCATGATGCTACTCCTGATGGTCTATTCAGTTTGCTGTCGATTACCATGCACTGTCAATCATACCGCCACCCAGGCAAACCTCACCTTGAAAAAGGACAGCAACCTGGCCTGGGGTGATCCCGCGCAGCGGCTGGCTTAATTTTAATCGAAATCCATCGCTTGAGCTGTCGATGAGCTGTGCGGCAACGGGCTGGGCTCGATACCGGATCATCACCTCTACCAACTCGTCTGGCTCCGGAGGTTCCCCGGAAATCCAGTTAGGATGGACACCCCGCAGATAACCTTTTTTTGCCTGTTCTGTGAACCCAACAACCAAACGATTGTTGTGTATGTCTTTGTCGATTACATAATACGGTTCCGGTGCTGCGATTTGTATCCCCCGCCGCTGACCAATCGTATAAAAAGCCAATCCCTGGTGTTCCCCCAGCACTTTTCCTTGCACATTCACAATTTCACCTGGTGAGGCTGAGTCAGGGGCATAATGCTGCAGAAAATCACGGTAATCGATGTCACCCAAAAAACATAAATCCTGGCTGTCCTGGCGGTCTGCAACTGGTAGATTGAGCGCTTTGGCTTGATTCCGCACTTCTACTTTTGTCAATTCGCCCAAAGGCAGTAAACTCTGCCTGAGCTGCGTTTGGGAAAGCATGGCCAGGACATAGGATTGGTCCTTTGTCCGGTCCTTTCCCTTCAAAAGCTGAACTTGTCCATCAAGCTGCCGAACAATACGGGCATAATGCCCGGTTGCAAAATAATCCGCCCCTTGTTCATTTGCATAGGTTTGTAAAATACCCCATTTGACCTGGGGATTGCAGAAGAGGCAGGGATTGGGTGTCATCCCACGAGCATATTGTTCAATAAAAGAACGAACAACCCGTTGATAAAACACATCCCGCACATCCAATGAAACAAACGGGATCCCGATCGCTGCGGCTGCATCCGCCGCGATCGATGCTGCCGGTTGAAAATCACGAATGGCCATCTCCCATCGAGGGTCTATCCAGGTTTCCATAAAAATCCCTGTCACCTGAAAGCCCTGATCCAGCAATCTCACAGCAGTCACAGCACTATCTACACCCCCGCTCAGGGCTACGTATACATGCTGCTGTTTGTTCATGTCCTCCATTTTACCTTATCACCGCTTGTGACTGCTATAATAAGGAGCACAAAGACATCAACAAATTTTCAAAGGAAACATTGTGATCCCTTACACCGATACCCACTGTCACCTTGATTTTGACCGCTTTGATGAGGATCGTACCCAGGTCCTTGAACGAGCTTTCAAAGCCGGTTTGGTTTGGATCCTGAACCCCGGTATTGATTTGCACACCAACCAATCGGCGATTGATTTAGCAAAACACAACCCACAACACATCAGCGCCGCTGTTGGGATTCATCCCAATTTTGGCCAGCCCTGGACGGCAGACATCCTGCCCACCCTGCGGGAGCAAGCCCAGCAACCAGGCGTGGTAGCCATCGGTGAGATTGGTCTGGACTATTACCGCCAGCATACGCCCTTTGATCAGCAGCGCACAATGTTTGAATCCCAATTAGCCCTGGCAGAAGACTTAGGTCTGCCGGTGATCCTCCACAACCGGGATGCCACACAGGATTTACTTCAGATCCTTACAAGCTGGCATCTAGGTCTTGTCCACAAGGATCATCCCCTGGCTAAACGCCCTGGCGTGTTTCACAGTTTTCTTGCGGACTACGACACCGCCATAACCGCCATCGAAATGAATTTTTACATTGGCGTGAGCGGGCCGGTCACTTTTACGAATGCCCCAGAACGTAAAACGATCACACGAAATTTACCTTTAGATCGGCTTCTGCTAGAAACAGATGCACCCTTCATGGCGCCGCATCCCCACCGGGGAAAACGTAATGAACCTGCCTATATTCCACTAATCGCAGAGGAGATCGCCCGCCTGCACGACACCAGCCCGACGCGCATCGCACACATAACCTATGCGAATGCCTGCCAATTATTTGATATCCAAACGAACAATCTCTGAATCAAAAAGCCGCCCATCGCTGAGCGGCTGGCTACCCCTTACCTAACCCGATTAATGATTGATATATTCCTTAAGACTGTGCGTCACCGCATATGCTGCGGCTTCAGCCCGGTTGCTCACGCCCAGCTTTGCTAGGATGCTGCTGACATAATTGCGCACAGTACCCTCCCCCAAAAACAGGGCTTCAGCAATTTCACGGTTTGTCTTTCCTTCAGAGACAAGTGCTAACACATGTTTTTCTTGCTGGCTGAGACTGGAAAAAGCAGCAGCTTCTTCTTCTTTGACCGCCCGGCGTACTTCCTGGAACACTCGTTGGGTCACTGCTGGATCCAGCGGGGCTTCTCCGCGGCAGGCAGCCTCGATAGCGGCGATCAAGCCTTCTGCGCCAATTTGCTTCAGGACGTATCCGCTGGCGCCGGCTCGGATGGCTGAGAACAGCATGTCATCCTCGGCATACGAGGTCAGGATCACAACGCGCACATCAGGCCAGCGTTGTGTGATTTCCTGGCAGGCTTCAATTCCTGAAGGGCCTGGCAGCCGAATATCCATCAGGACCACATCCGGTTGATATTTCTCAACCATCTCAACCGCTTCTTTTGCTGTCCCGGCTTCAGCTACAACCTGAAATTGATCGTTGTGCTCCAGCAGTGATTTCAACCCTAACCGCACAACTTCATGATCATCAACCAGTAAAATGTCTTTTTTCATATCGGTTTACCCTCCTCAGGGGGTATCTTCACGTTTGTAATCCACAAATCGATATCCGACCCCGCGCTCAGTCAGGATATAAACCGGGTTTGCTGGATCTTTTTCGACCTTTTTCCGCAGGTAATTGATATATAAACGTACATAATGGGGCTCATCGCGATATTCATATCCCCACACTTTAGTGAGGATCTGGTCATGGGTCAACACCCAACCCGCGTTTTGAACCAGATGATACAGCAAACGATATTCTGTCGGACGCAATTTGACCAATTCATCTTCCACCCAGACTTCCCGCCTGCCAAAATCGATTCTCAAGCGCTCATCCACCTCGATGACGCCCTCATCACCCTCCTCAAATGTCGATCCCCTGCGCAAGACGGCTTTCACCCGGCTGACCAGTTCCCGCGGGCTGAAAGGTTTGGTCACATAATCATCTGCACCTAATTCCAGACCTTTGACCTTATCATCTTCCTCACCCTTGGCCGTTAACATGATCACCGGCACCTGGCTGATCTCTCGGATGGTACGCAACACCTCAAATCCATCGATATCGGGCATCATCACATCCAGTAAGATCAAATCGGGCAGCGAATCACGCAGTCGGTCCAGGGCTTGTGTGCCATTGTAAGCTTCAATCACCTCAAACCCATCCTGTTCAAGGTTCAGGCGAATAAAACCCACCATTCGACGTTCATCATCCACAACCAAAATTCGATATTTGCGTAATGATTTATCTTGCATGCGATCTCCTGTTGTTCAATAATCCTTTATCCTAATCGCTCAACCAATACAACGCTGATATTGTCCGATCCACCGGCTTCATTTGCAGCGTTTACCAAAGTACATGCCAATTCATCTAAATCCTGGTCAGAATTGAGCATCTGGGTGAGATCATCGGCTTTCACCATACCCCATAACCCATCTGAACAGATCAGCAGGCGCTCTCCGGGACCTATCGAAAAAACTTCAGTATCCGGTTCGAAGGGGTCAGACTGCCCCAACGCCCGATACAAGACGTTGCGATGCGGGTGAATCCCTGCTTCACTTTCCGTAATCTCTCCAAGATCAATCAAACGTTTAACCAACGAGTGATCGCGGGTTTTCAAACTCAGCGTACCCTCCTTATCAACCAGGTACAGTCGGCTGTCACCCACATGTGCCAGATAAAAATCTTCGCCAAGGGTCAAAACCAAAGTGAGCGTCGTCCCTCCACCCGGCACGTGTTGAAGGATGCGAGTCTGGGCTTCACCGACCGCTTCAATCACCCATTGCTTGACTTCGGATGATGTAAACGATTTTTGCTCAAACAAGTACGACTGATAAACTCGTTCCAGCAAGTATTGGCTGCTGGCCTGGGCAGCCAGCTTGCTAGCTACTTCACCGCTCTGGTGACCGCCCATGCCGTCTGCTACCAAGAAAATCCCAAAATAAGTTGGAGTATCCAGCCCACCCAGGAAACAATTTAAGACCAATAAAGTGTCCTCATTATGCGCTCGTTCGCGGCCCGTAGATTGACAGCTTGCAACCCGGTATTTTGTGCTTGTGATCGCAATTTTTTTGGTCTCAGCTGGAACCAATGGATCCATCGCATCAGACTTGCCCTTTGCATCCAAATGTCTGACGCTGGGATTGCCCTTGATTAAACTCTTAATATTTTTTAGCACAATCAACGCTCCACATATGCTGCTGCAGAAAAAAATTATTTAGATCAATTTTACTGAAAATATCCAAATTTGCAAAAACCTTTGCAACATGATGATGACACCTTCGAGTCTTGATCCATAGCTCTGGCTTAATCCGCATCATCTTTGATGGGTGTCAGGAAATCAGCTGCCGACCACCCATTTCGGTTCCGATCGTAAGGCGCTTCCAGGTGCCACCACACATAACCATCAGCTGTCACCGGTCCGTCGATGACCAAAAAAACTTCTGCATCCATGGCTGAAAAATTGATCGATCCAGCCAAACCCGGTTCTCCCCGCATACGCAATCCCGATCCGCCGGTACCGGTCACCTGGACATAGATACCCACACCAATCACACCTTCTGGTAAAAAGAAAATCGAAGTTGCCGTCGGTGTTGGCGTCCGGGTAGGCTCTAACACTTTGGGGGTCAGTGTCGGCGCAGCGATCTTTGTCATTTCAGGGACAGTTCCGGTTTGTGGTGCAGGATTCCGCCCAAGAAATAGGATAACCATCCCCACTAAGACCAGCCCAATGAGCAGGATTAACGCTGTGATTAATGTGATGGGGTTAAAAATCGTCTTGGTGGTGAATTTTTTTGGTTGGTCGGTCATCATCCTCTTCTATATCAAACAAAATGATTGCGTATCGATATAATTATAGCTTATCCTCAACTAAAACACCCAAAAAGTGGCAGAACCACCCCATAGCTAAAAAACACACAACAAAAAGACCTTTCGGAGTGTGTATGTTATAATTTCTTCGAGGAACGTAGAAATATGATGGAAGACATAACCTTACTTAACGGACGTTATAAATTATTGCAACCCATTGGTTCTGGGGGCATGGCCGTGGTCTATAAAGCCTTGGATGAAATGCTCGAGCGGACGGTTTCAGTTAAAATCCTACGCGAAGATTATTCCAAAGACAGCGATTTTCGCGACCGATTCAGGCAAGAGGCAAAGGCCGCTGCCAATTTATCCCACCCGAACATCGTCACCGTTTACGATTTTGGGTTTGATAATGACCAAGTCTTTATCGTTTTTGAGTATGTCGATGGCACCGATTTAAAATCCCTGATACGAAACAAGGGACGTTTCAGCATTCAAGATACCGTGGGCCTTGTCGCACAAGCCTGCGCAGGCGTCGGGTATGCACACCGGGCTGGCCTGGTGCATTGTGATATCAAACCTCACAACATGCTCGTATCTAACGACTTTCGCCTGAAAGTAACTGACTTTGGTATTGCGCGTGCGCTGGCCACCATCCATCCGGATGAAAAGAGTGAAGTGGTTTGGGGCTCTCCGCATTACTTTTCACCAGAACAAGCCGCAGGTGCTGCACCATCGCCAGCATCTGACGTTTATGCATTGGGGGTGATCTTATATGAAATGCTCACCGGTCGCCTGCCCTTTGAAGCTAGTGAGGCTACAGAATTGGCCAGGATGCACCGGGTTGAAATCCCTATTCCGCCCAGGCGGCTTAACCCTGCCATCCCAGAAGCCTTGGAAGAGATCACCCTCAAGGTACTCTCTAAAGAACCAGCTGCCCGCTATCGGACTGCAGACCAGTTGGGAAGGGTTTTGCTATCGTTTGGTAATCTGAATGAAGACAAGACCGGCCCGATCGTTCTGCCCCAAGGTAAAAGAAACACCGGATCAACCGTCCATCCGCAAACGCCAGCACCCCGCGCCGCTAGTACACCGATAAAAAGACCGGTATCTGCAGCAGTCACATATGAAGAACCAGAGGATGAAGAAGGGAAATCGGTTGACTGGTTTACCTGGCTTTTGGGATTGCTCGCATTCACAGCCATCTTTGGCCTGATCCCATTCTGGTTATACATCTACTTCTCCATTAACCCATAAAGCGCAACCACTCGGCATGCGAAGAAATCGGAGGTGTGGTGCAGCAGCTTCGCCACCCACCATACGCCCCATTCTTTAGCCGCAGGGCTGCTTGAGCAGTTACCATAATTTTTAAATCGGGGTAAAGTTAGCATATGTCTTATATCATCGCACCCTCAATTTTATCGGCGGATTTACGCTACCTTGAAGACCAGATCCAGCAAGCTGTGGATGGTGGCGCCGATTGGATCCACGTCGATGTGATGGACGGCAGTTTTGTTCCGAATATCACATTTGGCCCCAACATCGTAAAAGCCGTTCGTAAGGTTACCCAGCTGCCGATTGATGTTCACTTGATGATTGTCAATCCTGAGCGCCACATTGATGCATTTGCTGAAGCTGGCGCTAATCACATCACAGTCCATTACGAAACCTGCCCACATATCCAGCGTACTTTAGAAAGTATTCGAGATTTAGGTGTTTCCCCGGCGATTGTGATCAACCCCGGTACGCCAGTCAGCACTTTACGTGAATTAACCCATGATTTTGACAAGATCCTCATAATGACGGTCAATCCCGGTTTCGGCGGCCAGTCATTTCTCCCTGGAATGTATGATAAGATCCGTCGCACCAAAGCCTTACTCGAAGAAACAAACTCACAGGCCACAATTCAAATCGACGGCGGCGTCGACAAAGACACCATTAAAGCCTGTTACCAGGCTGGGGCAAGAAATTTCGTCGCAGGGTCAGCTATATTCGGACACCAAGCTGGGATCGCAGCTGGGATCACTGCTCTGCATGAGGCGTTACGTTAATTGGGCTTTAAATGCAAAAATCGCGACATTGTGTCGCGACTTATGCACTGAGTGTGTGTTAAGCCTATTTAGAGGATTTAACCAATGTGCGGATACAGCGGGTGCACAAAGTTTTACGAACCGTTCGCCCGTTCTCGTATACCGAGACCTTTTGCAGGTTTGGCTTGAATTGTCGTTTGGTTGCCCTCATTGAGTGGCTTCGATTATGACCGAAGGTGGTCTTTTTTCCACATTGTTCGCAGATCGCCATGATGTCGTCCTTTCAAAACTTAAGATATAATGACCTGGTTTGCTGATTAATCAGTCAAACAGCGAATGATTTTACCATACTCTACTTAAAGCGACAAGCAAGTAAGGTGAAAAAATATGAGAGAAACAGAAAATATCCACAACGAATTAGGCAGTATCCTGATCCAAAAAGATGCTATTGCATCCATCGCGCGCCAATCCACCCTCCAATCCTACGGTGTGGTCGGCCTGGCGCCGAAGAATCTTGGTGAAAACATCCGCCAATTGTTCGTTAAGGATGCCAAATACGGGGTCGAAGTCACCTACGACCACGACGGCCTGGTGATTGACCTGTATATCGTCGTTGAATATGGCACACGAATCAAGTCGATTTCTTCCAGTGTTGCCAACAGCGTCAAGTATAACGTTGAAAAAACCGTCGGTCTACCGGTGCGGCGGATTAATGTCCACGTCCGCGGCCTGCGGATCAGTAACATGGATTAGTCAGCTTTCATTCTCATGAAAGCTGGAAATTATTGCGTTTATTAATTATTGGAGAGTTATGAGTGCTGCCGAGTTGACGAAATTAAGTCCCGCTGAACGTCACAAATTGGTATCCGTACCGATTGATGGTCAGGGTCTGAAGACATTGCTTGAAGCGGGGATGATTTGGTTGAAAACAAACCAGCAGATTGTCAACAGTTTGAATGTCTTTCCTGTTCCAGATGGGGACACCGGGACCAATATGGTCCTGACCATGCAAGCCGCCTTCGATGAAATAGAAAAATCGGGCATTGATAACGTTGGACAGCTTTCCCATGCGGTTGCACGCGGCGCGTTGATGGGCGCACGCGGCAATTCAGGTGTCATCCTGTCACAAATCTGGCGCGGGTTTGCCCGGGCCCTGGATGACACCCCCACCATGAATGTTGACAACCTGGTCGAGGCATTGGTTGAAGCCAAAGAGACTGCATACAAAGGTGTTGTTCGCCCAGTTGAAGGCACCATATTAACCGTGATCAAGGACATTGCTACCCAGGCTGAGGTTTCAGCCCAACGCACCACCAGTTTCACAGAAGTGCTGGCGGATATTGTTCAAGCAGCAGAAGCATCTGTCGAGCGCACGCCTGATCTCTTGCCAATCCTCAAACAAGCTGGTGTGGTGGATTCGGGCGGCAAAGGCCTGTTATGCATCTTTGAAGGCATGTGGCGGTTTATCAACGGCGATCCACTGGACAAACCTCTTACCGAGGTGTTGCCGCTTTCGGAAATGGCGATGGAAAACGCCATGGAAACCATTGAGCCCGGACAGGACTATGAAGTCGTAATTGATTTCTCACCCGGATCAACTTTTAACCTTGAAGATTATTATGAGGAACTGACCAAAATCGGCTCATCCATACAGGTGGGTGAGGGCGAAGGCATTTACAGAATGCACATCCACGTTCCCCAAGATAATCGCTATCAACCTATCGACCACACTATGACCCTGGGCACGATCAAGAAGGTGATGATCGAAAACTTGGTTGCTCAAATGCAAGAGAAAAACAACAACAAGAATCCCAAACTGAAATTGGCAATGGTCCAGCCTGGAGAAACAGCAGTTGTGGCTGTCTCACCTGGACCTGGTCTCAGTCGGATCTTTGCCAGCCTGGGTGTGGCTGCCATTGTCCAGGGCGGTCAGACAATGAACCCCAGTATTAAAGAGCTGTTGGCTTCGTTTGAAAACCTGCCAACTGAGAAGGTTGTCATCTTACCCAACAATAAGAACATCATCATGGCAGCCAAAGAAGCGGCTTCGATGACGGTCAAGAACGTCGCTGTTATCCCCACCACCAGCGTTCCACAGGGGCTATCCGCCATGTTTCGTTTAATCCCAGATGCTGATTTTGACAAGATTGTCTCCTCAATGAATGAAGGTGTGCATGATGTGGAAACAGGTGAAATCACAACAGCCACTCGCACGGTTGAAGTGGATAACGTTCAGGTCGAAAAAGGACAGGTGATTGCCCTGCATAACGGAAAATTGGTCTGTTCGGCGCAATCCATCGAAGAAGCCTGTGAAGCATTGCTGGTTGCAGCAGATACCAATGATTACGAACGGATTACCCTATTTTACGGTGAGGATATTGAAATACCCCGAGTCAATCAGCTCTCCGACAAAATCCGCTCGATCTACCCCGATCATGAAGTCGAAGTGCACGAAGGTGGGCAGCCCCATTACCAGTTGATCATCGCGATCGAATAAACCTGTGTCATTATCAACCTAAACGCACAAACACCCCGACCGACGGGGTGTTATCTATTCGGGGATTGATACACTAACGTACTCGGCAACAGGTCTTTGTTAGGGATGTTACAATTATGAGCAGGATGTTTGAAGCTGACCTGATTTTATCAGACGTTTCACGATAAAATTATCCTAACGCTCAAAAATAAGGTATTGATAAACAATGCAACGATCGATTGAAAAGCTGTACAAGATATTCAAACTGGAAGCTGAATACAATTACACCAATAAAGCTGTGGTTGGGGGATTGGAAAAACTCACCGAAAGATGGCTGGGAGAAGCTCGTGCCGATGGTTTGCCAGAAGACAAAATCCAATCGGTTGCCTCAATTCTCAACCAGTACGCTCAGCTGACCACCGCTGAACGAGCTCAGGCTCTCAAACAGGTTGGCCATCTCCTGGATAACCCAGGAATTAAGCATCTCGCGCAACCTGAAATACAAGCCAAACCCGCCCAGGCCAACATTTCTGAAGGGAACAGGCGCGACCAAAGCAAAAACCCATCCCAGCCTGCCCGGCAAGGTCGGATTTCAACCCAAAAAAGAAGGAATGGCATACCAACCGTGCCCAATACTGCAGTCCCTGAGGGCCTATCCTCACCCACCACAGTTGTGCGCGGCATCGGTCAGAAACAGGCTCAACTACTCGAAAAAATAGACATTACCACGGTCGAGGATATAATCTATTACTTTCCCAGGCGCTATGATGACTATTCAGAGTTAAAACTGATCAAGGACTTAAGCTATGGCGAAGAGGTAACGATCATCGCCTGGGTTAAAAGCATTAGCACCTTTACCTCGCGCAACAAGAACCGCAAAATCATCCAGGTATTGGTGTCGGATAAAACTGGCACCATCCAACTGATGTGGTTCAACCAGGATTACCATGTGCGGCACTTACGTAAGGATATGTTCCTCTCCATATCCGGCAAGATCGAACAGTACATGGGCAGACTGGTCATGTACCACCCTGACTATGAGCAAATCGATCAACACCAACTCAACACAAAACGCATTGTCCCAGTCTATTCGCTAACAGCCCGCCTGAGTCAGCGCTGGCTGCGGCGTGTGATATTTTCCGTATTAACCCAATGGGTTTCAAAAATTCCGGAGTTCATGACGGAATACATCCTGGAAGATGCAAATTTGATAGATCTCTCGACAGCGTTAAAAGAGATCCATTTTCCAGAAAATCACCCCAATTTAAAGAAAGCCCACTATCGGCTGGCGTTTGATGAGATTTTCCTCCTCCAACTGGGCGTCCTCCGACAGAAATATGAATGGACAAACCACGAAGGTCGTAAGTACCAGGTGGATGACAGCTGGCTTGATGAACGCATCAGACATCTCCCATTCCAACTGACTAACGCACAGATCAAAGTTCTGGCGGATATTCGCCAGAACCTCGAATCCGGTCGACCAATGAACCGCTTGCTCCAGGGAGATGTTGGGTCAGGCAAAACAGTCATCGCCGGCCTGGGGATCAGCATGGTGGTCAAGACCGGCGCGCAGGCTGCTTATATGGCACCAACCAGCATCCTGGCAGAGCAACACTACACCAACCTTAAACGCCTGCTGGCAAATCCTGAAGATGAAAGCGCTGTACTCAAGGAAGATCAAATCCGGCTGCTGATCGGCGATACCCCCGCAAAAGAACGCGAGGAGATTCTTCACAGTTTGGCTGAAGGGCATATCAAACTTCTGATTGGTACCCACGCGCTGATTGAAGACCCGGTGGTGTTTAACGATTTGCAAATTGTGATTGTCGATGAGCAGCACCGCTTTGGCGTCTCTCAACGAGCAGCCCTTAGGGAGAAGGGAGATAATCCCCATTTGCTGGTGATGACGGCCACTCCTATCCCCCGCTCCCTGGCATTGACCATTTACGGCGACCTTGATCTGAGCGTCATGGACGAAATGCCGCCAGGCAGGCAGCCTGTGAGCACCCACATTGTCTATCCTGTTGAGAGAGAACGCATCTACAACTTGGTGCGGGCACAAATTGATCATGGACACCAAGCCTTTATCATCTACCCCCTGGTTGAACAAGGGGAAAATGAAGAGGTCTTAGCAGCCGTGCAGGAACAGGAACGACTCCAAGCTGAGGTGTTCCCCAACTTACGGGTTGGTTTATTGCATGGGAGGCTGCGCCCAGATGAGAAAGAATCTGTGATGCGGCAATTCAGGGACCGCCAATTTGATATACTGGTGTCAACAACCGTGATCGAGGTGGGTGTAGATATCCCCAACGCCACGGTGATGGTCATAGAAGGCGCCAATCGCTTTGGATTAGCCCAACTCCACCAACTGCGCGGCCGTGTTGGACGGAGCGCTGAACAATCTTACTGCATCTTGATCCCACAAACCAGCGATGCTGCAGAAAATGAGCGGCTCTTAGCCATGGAAAGCACCAATGATGGTTTCGTCCTGGCAGAACACGATCTCAGGCAGCGCGGCCCTGGAGAATTTTTAGGCACCCGTCAGTCTGGCTACGCAAACTTACGTTTGGCAAACCTAACCGATGTGCACCTGATTGAAAAAGCGAGAAAGTACGCCCAACAAGTCTTTGACAATGACCCAACCCTCTCTGCCGTGGAACATCAATTAATGTTGGACGCCCTGGAACATTTTTGGCCAAATAGAGAAGGAGATGTGAGCTAATATGACCGTTGTTTTATTCCCTGGAACGTTTGATCCCGTCCATTATGGACATGTCAACATTGCTAAACGGGCTGCCGGTCTCTTTGAAAAGGTCATCATCGCTGTCTACGCCAGAGAGCAGGACAACATCCTTTTCTCACCGCAAGAACGCCTGAATCTGGTACAAGAGACTTTTCGTGGTCAGGAAAATATCGAAGTGGTGGCTTACTCAGGATTGACAGTCCAATTTGCAAAAAAAGTCGGTGCGCAAGCCATTGTTCGCGGTTTGCGGGTGTTTTCAGACTTCGAATACGAATTCCGGATGGCGCTCGCCAACCACCGCCTTGAGCCTAGTGTGGACGTGATTGCCCTGATCACCAATGAAGAGCATACTTTCCTTTCATCCACAACGGTGCGTGAGATCGCTGCCCTGGGCGGAGATGTCTCAAGTATGGTCCCTGACCATGTTCAAGAGGCGTTGAGAAAACGCTTTCAAGTTT
Organism: Candidatus Brevefilum sp.; assembly: GCA_019428905.1. GTDB lineage: Bacteria > Chloroflexota > Anaerolineae > Anaerolineales > Anaerolineaceae > Brevifilum. The sequence goes on along the minus strand of JAHYJN010000010.1, from coordinate 28,377 downwards.
TAGGAACTGATCAGAATATCGTGCCCCTGACCTCTTTACGGGATTAATAACGAAATAATTTACAAAATATGTTAAGATTGGTATAACGCTTGCAACATTTCTTGTTGTCACGTTAGCGCGGAGGAGATTATGGATATCTTACATCTTGTTGATCGATTAGAGGAGCTGTTTAATGAAAGTCGGCCAATTTGGTTAACTCACAGCGTTGTTGTCGATGAAGACCGCATGCTGGACTTGATCGACCAGATGCGGGTGGCTATCCCTGAAGAGATTAAAAAAGCCCAGCAAATCGTCACACAACGTGATCGCATCCTGGCCCAAGCCAAAGAAGAAGCCAACCGCACCATTGCCCTCGCGCGCGAAAAAGCTGAAAAGCAGCTTGAGGACAACGAGATCATCGAAGCGGCCAAAGAGCGTGCGGACGAGATTGTTGAACAAGCACAGCGGGACGCCGCTGCTTCACAAAACGAAGCTGACCATTACATCCTTGAAACGTTGACAGGTCTCGAATTGCATTTAGACCGGCTGCTGACACAAGTGCGTAATGGCGTGAAAACCTTGCAAAAGGATGCTTATATTCCCAACCGTGAAAATCCAGCAGCAGATTCATTTGAAAGCTGACCCCTTAGGGATTTCACTGATAAAGTCAAACAGCACCGATCGATGTTGGTGCTGTTTTTTTTATGCGGCATTCCTCTTTTTCGATGCACGTGACTCTGAGAGAGGATCGTGCAAGGCAACAGGCAGAACTTCATCCATATGTTTGACTGGCACCAGGGTGATATCTTTCAGAACCGCTTTTGGGATGTCCTCCAGGTCCTTTGAGTTTCGCTCCGGGATGATCACTTTCTTCAAACCGGCTCGGTGCGAGGCTAATACTTTTTCCCGGATGCCACCCACAGGCAGGATGCGCCCACGTAACGTGATCTCACCAGTCATACCCACCAGATGATAACTCGGACGTCCGGTAAAAGCAGAGATCATCGCAGCTGTGATTGTGATCCCGGCACTGGGACCATCCTTGGGGATGGCGCCTTCAGGCACATGCAGGTGGACATCAACATTTTCGAACAGGTCGTGTTCAATTTTGAGATGATCTGACCTGGATTTGATGTAAGACAGGGCAGCCTGTGCCGACTCTTGCATCACATCACCGATCTGACCCGTGATTTGCAGATTGCCTTTTCCCTCAAGGATCAAAACCTCAACCGGCATGATCTCACCGCCATTTTCTGTCCAGGCCAACGCCGTCGCGACACCCACTTCATCTTCTCCTTCAGCTTCGGTTTCGAAAAATTGCTGTGGCCCCAGGAAGTTACGGATCGCCTGGGGGGTGATGCGTTTCGGGTAACGCTTCTTTTCAGTCTTTAGCCGGGCAAGCTTGCGTAAAACACGGCTAATTTCACGCTCAAAATTGCGTACGCCAGCTTCGAATGTGTATTCACGGATGATTTTCATCAGCGATAAATCAGAAAATTGAATACCTTCATCATCCAAACCCGTTTCGTCAAGCTGTCTTGGGATCAGGAATCGTTTGGCAATCTCAATCTTCTCATCCTCGATATATCCAGAGAATTCGATCACTTCCATTCGGTCTAATAAAGCAGGTGGGATGGTGCCCAGGGTGTTGGCTGTGGTGATAAAGATCACGCCCGAGAGGTCGTAATCCACCTCCAGGTAGTGATCAGAAAAGGCATAATTTTGTTCTGGATCCAATACCTCCAATAAAGCAGATGAAGGGTCACCACGAAAGTCTGCGCCTAATTTGTCGATCTCGTCGAGCATGAACAGCGGGTTTTTCGTGCCCGCTCGGCGCATGGTCTGGATGATACGACCAGGCATCGCGCCGATATAAGTGCGGCGATGACCGCGAATCTCGGCTTCATCCCGTACACCACCCAGCGATAACCGGACGAACTCTCGCCCGAGCGCGCTGGCAATTGATTTGCCTAACGAAGTCTTTCCGGTACCCGGCGGCCCCACAAAACACAAGATAGGTTGGTGCAATCGCTTCGGGTGCAGGCTGCGGATGGCAATGTACTCAATAATGCGGTCTTTGGCTTTCTTCAGACCAAAGTGATCTTGTTCAAGCACGGTCATGGCATGAACCACATCCAGGTTGTCCTCAGTTGTCTGCGTCCAGGGAAGGTCCAGGATCCAATCCAAATAGGTGCGAATAATGCCCACTTCCGGTGCCATCGGCGGCATCTGCTGCAATCGTTGCAGTTCACGAGTCGCCTGGGTTTTCACTGCCTCAGGTAGATCGATACTTTCAATCCGCTCCGCCAAGCTGCGGACCTCCTGGCTCCACAGATCCTCTTCGCCCAACTCAGTTTGGATGGCTTTCATTTGTTCGCGCAGGTAATACTCCCGATGCGATCGATCCACCTCTGTTTGCACTTGTGCATGGATCTCATCTTCCAGTTCAAGAACATCCAATTCTTCCGCCAGGATCTGGTTGACTTGTTTTAACCGGTCTGCGGGATGGACCAGGGTCAGCAAGGTTTGCCGGGTTTGATTGGTGAGCGGCAGCGATGTCGCAATCATATCCGCCAACCAGCCCGGGTCACTGATATTAATAGAAAACAGGTGCGCTTCTTCCGGCAAGCTGTCATTTAATGCGACACAGCGCTCAAATAGGTTACGCGAGGTCCGCATCAAAGCATTCAATTGGCGTGTCATGCGAAAATTATCCAAAACAGGACGCACTTGCACAACCAAATAGGGATGTGTTTCGATAATCGCCACAACCTCGACACGCCGCCGTCCCTGCACCAGGGCAGAATGCTCGCCACCCTGCAACGATAACATCCGCCCAACTGCCATTTCCATGCCAATTGGTAAAAACCTGCTGAGAGGATCGTTTTCATCTTCCTCATCGGACCAAAACAACGCCACCGCGGCTTTATTTTGATTTTGTGCAGCATCGATTGCCCTGATGGCCGCCTGATCACTTAAGAAAACCGGTGAAATCATATGTGGGAACACCACCATATCTTCCAATATAAAAGCCGGACTGGTAAAGGACCCATTCAGATCAACTTCCCAGCTTGCGATCCGATACAGCTCTTCTGTCCGTTGGTGGATATTCCCAATTAGATCTTCATCATCCTCTGAAGAGGGATACCATTCTTCATCATTCATAATCGCTCCATTAAACCACAAACACGAACCAGATTAAATCCTACCTGTTGTCAGCTTTGGGGGGTGTTTTGAGTCATTTTCCCATAAATATCTCGTGCGGCAGCAGCAACAAAGATGCTGCCTGTAACGAGGACGACCGATTCTTGTCCACCTTCATTCAGCGCGGCTGCTAAGGCATCTTCAATCGGTAAGATGGCCTGTGCAGAGCGTCCAAACTGGTGTGCAAGGTTCACCAGGGTATTTGCATCAGTCGACCGCGGATGGCTTGATTGAGTCGCGATCACCCGCCACACCCTTGGCAGCAGTTCCTGGAACATCCCTTCGATGTCCTTGTCTTCCGATGCACCAAAGACCAGCACGATTGGCAATCCCGGGAAGTAATCATCCATTGCCTGGCGCAATTTCAGGGCTGAGTAACGATTATGCGCTGAATCAATTACCAGCGGCGGATGGCTTCGCAGAATTTCCATCCTTCCAGGCCATTGCACTTTGGCAAAACCCTTTCGGTAAGCCCCTTGTGTGAGGTCAACGCCAAATTTCTCAATCGTTTTCAGGGTTGCATAAGCTGTGGCGGCATTTTCTACCTGGTGAAAACCCATCAGGGGGATGCGCAAGCGCAACGGGCTCCAAATATCACGGCCAGCAGATTCAATGAATTCATCCACCAGTGGCTGTTCATCCGGTGTCCACACCAAAAAGGTCTGTCCATCCAAGCTGTGCGCATCAGCAGCATACAGGTAGTCCCGCCCAACCTGGATGGTTGGCGCATGATTTGCCTGCGCGATCTCTTCCAGCTTTAAGCGTGCTTCCTCTTTCTGCGGGGCAATCACCACTGGTATGTTGGGTTTGATAATCCCGCCTTTTTCACCAGCAATTTCACTGAGGGTATTACCCAAGATCTTCACGTGGTCGTAAGAAATTGAGGTAATCACAGAAATGAGCGGATTGACTATGTTGGTTGCATCCAGGCGCCCCCCCAGGCCAACCTCCATTACGGCATAGTCTACTTTGCGCCGCGAAAAAAACAAAAAGGCCAGAGCAGTGGTAAGCTCAAAAGTTGTGATTTCGGGAACTTTTTCTGTGAGCGGTTTTAATTCATCGATAAACTCAACCAGTTCCACTTTTGTGATATGAGATCCGTTAATTTGAATGCGTTCTGTGAAATCCACCATGTGGGGAGAGGTGTACAACCCAGTCTGATAACCTTGCGCGCTAAGCACACTGGCACACATCGCTGAAACAGATCCTTTTCCCTTAGTTCCAGCAACATGGATGATCTGGTAATCATTTTGGGGATCACCCAGCAGGTGCATGAATTCTCGCATCCGGGCCAGGTTGAATTTTTCCTCAGCGTAGCGGAAATTCCGCTTCAAGCTGTAATCAATAAAACTGTAGAGGAAATCCAGCGACTCTTGGTATTTTTTATCGATGTCATTCATCAACTCGTTCCATTTCTCATCTTAAAGATAAACAACGAAAAACTATCAAATCGTTTAAATATCAACATCAGGTCTGCACCGAGCAACCTACCGGTTTATTATATCCAATATCATGCTGAGTGATTCGACAAACATAGACATAAATGTGCATAAAACGTAAAATCGATCGCCGATTTGAGAACAGATCAGAAACATGCGCAAATAAGAAGGATTGAAATTTGCGAAATATGGAAAAACCAGGTTCAGATTGAGTCAATAATGCTTTTTGAGGGTGTTGATATAAGCAAGAATCAAAAATTATTTAGAAAGCAGGGTCGAAGCATGTTTCACCCCTGCAGTTTTATATAAAGAATTATTATTATATTGACAACTTTCGTTTTTGTTGATTTAGAAATTCGTTCGCGTATCAATTTTTCAACACCCTCTTTTCATGTGTTGACAACTTTTCTGGCAGTTTTGATCATCTCTTCCATATGCCGAACAAATTCCTGGTATGGCAGCATTTTTTCGAGCAATTCATAACCCAATCGCCAATAACTGGCTTTGCGCTTGGTGAAAGACGGTTCTAAAAAAGCCACTGTGGCAACCGTTTCTTTGAAAGATCGTCGCAGCTCTGCCATCAAATCATTCAAGGTTGGATAAGTTGTCAAAGTCGCCCGAATTCTGAACAAGCAATGGCCAGGGCTGACTTCACATGAACAAGCAGGTTCGTAAACCAGGTCGTTGATCCATGTCTGCAAATTTCGCTCATGCAGGATAAAATGCACCAGGGTTTCCTTAATTGACCACTTTTCCTCACCCGGAGAGTACGATGCTTCTGCATCACTGACCCCTGAAAGCACTTTGTCCAAGGTCTCCAGCAAGCGTGTGCTGTTAGCTTCAATTTCCTTGGCCAATTCTTCTGGTGAACCGGGTAGAGCCTGAACGATCTGTGGTGTGGTATCAACAATGAAAGTCAGGTGCTCTGATCCGCGATACGCCTCAATGGTGATTTGATCGCCAGGTGCATATTCGCTGATCACCCCAAACAGGCCGGCAATATTCTCAACTTTATGACCATTAATCGCCACGATCAAATCGTCCGAGTGGATGCCGGCCTTATCCGCACCATAATTTGGGACAACATTCGAGACCAGGACACCATAATCAACTGGATAACCGAGTTTCTTTTTTTCAGAGTCGGCATAAATATCGTATTCATAGGGAAAAATGCCGATTAAGGGACGATTCATTAATCTCAGGTTGCGTCCTTCTTCAAGCGTGGTTTTTAAATTTTCCAAACCAAGTTCCCATCCTTTAGAAATTTGACCCCGAGCTTTCGCCCATTCCTCTGATTGACCAATCCCTGAATGACGAAGCACAACCTTGTAGGCCTCGCCATCTGTTGGCACGATCACCATGTCTACCTGCGACCACCCTGGTTCGCCCTTACCAATCCAGGTAAAAGAAACTGCTTTATTGGGAACTAATTTGAGGAATTCTCCACTGGCGAAATAGCCTTTATTCCAAGCAAAATAGACCCAGCCACCATTGGTTGGATTGGAAGAACTGACATCACACAACCACTCCCGAAAACCAGCAGCCGAGGTGAAAGCACGATAGATCAATTCAATTGGCGCGTCAATGATTTTCTCGTAAACAAAAAACGTGTCGTCAGGCATTTGACCTTCTCCGTCATAACCATATTTTGATGATCATAAGTATACCTTGACCCAAATTAGCGTACAATTGATTTGTCGGTTATCGGAAAGGTACCGCTTCACGCATGGATATATTTTTAGGTTAGTCAGCGCAAACAAGTCTGAGTCTGATTGAAGTGATAAAATTAAGCCGAAAGGATCAGCTTTGTTCCTTACTTAACATGCGGAACCCGATTGGGTATGATCAATCCGTTGTTCTCATGCAGAGACCAACGCCTTATGACATCATTCGTTGATGATCACTTTTTGACAAGGAAGGCGCGATGGCAGGACTTTCTCATGAATTGGGCATAGACTTAGGTACATTCAATACAAGGATTGCTGAGGGGAAAGACATTCTTCTTCAGGAGCCGACAATTGTTGCCATTCTCCTTGAAGAGCTTAAAATTGTCGAAATTGGCAAATCAGCGTTGGACATGAAGGGAAGAGTCCCTGAAAATATTGAGGTAACCCGTCCCTTACGGTTTGGGGTAATCGCTGAGTACGAGATCGCCGAAAATCTGTTACGCGAACTTGTTCGCCAGGTCACAGGAAAGATGCTCCTGTTTCGCCCCAAACTGATGATCACCGTCCCGTTCGGCGTGACCAGCGTGGAACGCCGAGCGGTTTATGAAGCCGGATTGGGCGCTGGCAGCCGGGATGTCAACTTAATCCAGCAGCCCCTGGCCGGGGCGATTGGCATCGATCTTCCGTTTGGCACGCCAACCGGGAACATGATCATCTGCTTGGGGGCAGGAACCTCACAGGCAGCCGTGCTTTCCATGCATGGGATTGTCTCCGCAGAAACGTCCCGGGTTGCAGGACTTGAGCTTGATGAAGCCATCATCAGTTACATTCGCAGGAAATTTGGCCTGATCATTGGCCAACCCACGGCTGAGCAGCTCAAAATCCGCATCGGTGCTGCCATCTCCCAAGATAATCAGCAAACGATGCAAATTCAGGGACAGGACCAAATCTCAGGATTGCCTAAACCTGCCACACTTACCACCGATGACATTGTTGAAGCCCTGCAGTCACCCCTTGAAAACATCGCAGGCACAATCCGCCACGTTTTAGAAAAAACACCGCCTGAACTAATCTCGGATATCATTGATCGGGGTGTGGCTTTATGCGGTGGGACGTCGCTGCTGCGTGGGGTTGATCGATATCTTACAGCAGCCTTAGGCATTCCTGCCTACCTGGTCGATAATCCCACAACTTGTATGGTAGAAGGCGCAGCTAAAGCCTTTTCAATGATCGAAGTTCTCAGCAGGAATTTACCTCCCAGAATTTGACATTGTGAGATACCGAATGAACCCGCCAGATCAACCTGACCGCCAATTAGAATATGACCGCATCGCAGACATGGGTCATGTCTTGGACCACTTCCCGGTCCAAAACCGCATCGTCAAGCGCTGGTTACCTTTGGTCTTTGGTGTGATAATGATCCTATCCGGCATCGCTTTGACTGCTAACCTTATTTTCAGGATGCGATCAGCGATTCAACTTCATGGGCGTGCTATTCTTTTAACGATTCTTCCATCCCCAACAGCTTGTTATGCTTTGATCCTCATAGGGGGCATCATCATCGTAACCCTGGTCAGAGTCCATTGGTCGGACAATATCACGTTATTTCAGATGGGGTTTGTTAAGGATCAGGGAAACCGGGTCAAGTTTTGGCAGTACCAAGCCATACAACGCTTTGACAGCCATGTCAAACAGGTCATATTTGGCGGATCGATTGTCAGCACCCAGGTGAAGGTCATTTTAGAAGACAATCACAAGCGCCTGCTGCTGCGGAACAACTACATCGGCATGGACGATTTAATCCATCTACTGCGTTTGAACATCCTGCCCGGCTTGATTGAACGTGCCAATCACCGCCTAGCTGAGGGGGGAAAAATCGAGTTTCACAAAAGGTTACAAGCCACCCAACATGGTTTGATCATCAATGGAAATCTGACACAACTTGATCAAATTGAAACCGTAATCCAAAATCAATTGATCAAATTGCATCAAAAAGGGCAGCCTGAGCTTTTATTGTTCAAATCGAAACTATCAAACATTAAAAACCTGGATGTACTGCTAGATTTGTTGAGCATCCCACCCAATCCCAACTATTGATCATCTCCTAAATAATACATCATCCTTTGCAGCTGCAAAACAGGATCAATATTCTGCACATGGACATCCGGAGGCAGCATAAGAGTCTGGGGCGTGTAATTGAGGATCGCTTTTACACCAGCTTTGGCCAGGTCATTTGCCAACGACTGCGCTGCATCCCCGGGTACCGTCAGGATAGCGATCTTAATCCCCAACTCCCAAATATCTGCTGCCATTGTTTCCACATGTCGCACGGTGATCGATCCGATTTTCTGGCCAACGACATTGGGATGGTTGTCAAAAATCAAGACGATATCAATACCCCGGTTGGCAAAACCCTTGTAGCGGGTCAAAGCCCGACCGAGATCACCAGCACCAACAATAGCAACCCGCCAAACTCGGTCCAGGTTGAGTATTTGCTGCAGTTGATCGATTAAGGTGTAGATCGAATAGCCCGTCCCTTGCTTTCCAAATCCACCAAAATAGGATAAATCTTTACGGATTTGGGCTGCTGTTGAACCAACCCGCTCAGCCAGCATTGTCGATGATACCGTATGCAAACCTTCCTTAGCCATCTGATTTAAGGTTTGCAAATACCAGGGTAAGCGGCTGATGACAATATCGGGCACGATTTCGTTGGTCATTGCGTATTTTCCTGTATAATAATGGTTGCCTTGGCAGCACCAGAAGAACAGGGATATTATATGCCATTCCTGGCGGTGCGAAGGGTAAATTGATTGAGGGTTGCTCAATACCTCTGATAATATCAGGTTAAAGCGCGTAACTTAAGTTAAAATAGATTCGAAATATTGGATTAACAATAGGAGGACCGATGCGAGCTGGAAAAATTATTGCTTTTATCACAGCAGGAATATTTATCATTTTTTCCTTTCTGTTCATACTAGGCGCATTCAGCCCGGACGGCTCACCGGGGTGGCTCATCATCGGCCTGATTGGGCTTGTGATCGGTTTTGTTCTGATCTTTATTGGGACAAAACTAACCCCACCCCAAAAAGCAGGTGACCAGGTGGTTAACCTCAATATCGATCTACCCGGTCAGGTTGGCATGGATACCATCAAATGCCAGGCTTGCGGTGGGCCAATTACCTCGAAGGACGTCAAAATGATCGCTGGTGCACCTGTGGTTGAATGCCCCCACTGTTCAACAACATACCAGTTAACCGAAGAACCCAAGTGGTGACCTATGAAAAAACTTAAATTTCCCCTATTAATCATCGTCCTGGTGGGGATGTTTGCATTCCCAATATCAGTGACAGCGCAAACCTATCGGTTTGAAGTGACCGTGATGGAGGTCGAAGTTTACATCGAAGAAGACGGCTCACTATCCATCTGGTATCTGATGGATTTTCAGAACCGGGCCAACGCTGACCCGATCGACTTCGTTGACATCGGTATGCCCTCATCCGCCTACAGTTTGAACGCAATCCAAGCAGAGGTCAATGGGAAACCGATCACTGAAATTGAAAGCTCACCCTATGTTCCCAATGGGTTTGCGTTGGGTTTAGGTGCGGATTCGATTCAACCCGGTCAAACCGGTAGGGTCACAGCTTGGATCCCGGGCGTGCGGAATGTGCTCTCGCGTTACGACAGCCCAGACCGGGAGAATTACACCAATTTCCAATTCACCCCCAACTGGTTTGACCCGGATTTCGAAAGGAGCACCAGCACTGAATATCGCTTTACGGTCATTCTTCCGCCCGGTGTTGGCGATGATGAAGGGGTCTATTACGAACCACAGCGGTGGCCTGGCCCAGCAACCCCGGATGACATCGGCCGTACCGAAGCCGAGGGGCGTATTTATTATTCCTGGTTCACCAATAATGCCAATGCCCATACCCAGTACCTGTTTGGTGCGGCATTCCCCACCCAATACATCCCTGAAGACACACTCATCACCACCCCACCCCAAACCACCCAACCGGGCATCGTCAGTGAACCGCAAGGATTCATCCCGGCGATTCTGAGTGCCATTGGCGGCAATATTTGCTGCTTTGGCTTTGGCCTAGTATTCATTACCATTTTCGGTTTTTCTTTCTACCAGGCCACCATCGGCGCCAACAAACGCAAGATGGCTTACCTGCCCCCAAAGATGAAAATCGAGGGCAATGGAATCAAACGTGGTCTGACCGCGGTTGAAGCAGCTATCTTAATGGAACAACCCATGGATAAGATCCTGACCATGATCTTGTTTGGCACCCTGAAGAAGGAGGCCGCTACGGTTACCGAACAGGAACCCCTCGAACTCGAACTGATGGAGCCACTACCTGAAGGTTTACACCCTTATGAAGCTGATTTTCTGAATGCCTTCAAGCTCAAAGGTGCACAGCGGCGGACGGCCATGCAAAAGATGACTGTTGACCTGATCAACAGCGTATCAAAAAAGATGAAAGGCTTCAGTCATAAAGAGACCGTCGCTTATTATGAAGACATCATGCGTAGGGCATGGAAGATGGTTGAAGAATCTGGCACACCAGAGGTAAAAAGCGAACGCTACAACCAAACCATGGAATGGACCATGCTGGATGGTGATTACCAGGAACGCACCCGCCGCACCTTTACGTCTGGCCCGGTGTTTGTCCCTATCTGGTGGCCGCGCTACTCTCCCACCTATCGCCGAACGATTGGAGGAACAGTATCCAATCCGATCCCCGCCAGGACAACCGCTGCGGGGGGTGGAAAAGTGTCACTGCCCAATATCCCCGGGTCTAATTTTGCAGCTGGTGTGATTAATGGTGTCACTGGAATGGCGGCTGGGGTAGTTGGCAACCTGACCTCGTTCACCAGTGATATCACCACACGCACCAACCCGATCCCCACAACCACCAGAAGCGGCTCTGGCGGCTTCCGCGGCGGTGGTGGCGGCGGCGGCAGCTCGTGTGCCTGCGCCTGTGCCTGTGCCGGCTGTGCCTGCGCCTGCGCTGGTGGTGGGCGATGATGCCTGCGTATTTCAATAAAATATGCTTTGGATAGTCACTGCTAAATAAAATGAACGAAACCAATTCATTTTTGGGTAAGTTGGCGAAGTTGATTAAACACGACAACCTTCCCGAGCCGGGTCTGTTTCATTACCTGCGTGAAGATCAGGGTCACAAAACGCGCCTGCACCTCAGGATTGATGAGGATCGCAGCGGGTTGTTGATCGCCAACGCCAACCGCGTCGTTCACCTCAACCCATCCGGAACCACCATGGCGTACCTTCACTTAGAGGGTCACACACCGGAAGCCGCAGCCCGGTTGCTGCATAAACAATTCAACGTTTCTGCAGCAGCGGCAGAACGTGATTTCCTCGAATTCACTTCACAGATTGAAGACCTGATCTCTCCGAATGGCGCTTGCCCGGTATGCGAGTTAAACCTGGAAACGACCGCTCCCTTCAGCACCAAACCAAGCGCTCCCTACCGGATGGACTTGGCCATTACCTATCGCTGTAATAATGACTGTCAGCACTGCTACAATGCTCGCTCGCGCAATTTCCCAGAGATGGGTACGGATCATTGGAAGAAGATCATCGACAAAATCTGGGACCTGGGGATTCCCCACGTGGTTTTCACTGGTGGTGAGCCCACTTTATACCATGGATTACCAGAATTGATCGCCTATGCAGAAGGCAAGGGTTTGATCACCGGTCTCAACACCAACGGGCGCAAGCTCGCAGATGATGCCTATCTCGCCGCGCTGGTTGATGCGGGTTTAGACCACGTCCAAATCACCATCGAATCCCATAATCCGGACATCCACAATCAAATGGTTGCCGCTCACGGCGCTTGGTCACAAACGGTCAGGGGTATTCAAAACGTCCTCAAAACCCGGCTGTACATGATGACCAATACCACCCTATTGACCCATAACAGCCCGTCGATCAAGGGTACGCTCGAATTCCTGGCCGAGTTAGGCGTCCCAACAGTTGGGTTGAACGCCTTGATCTATGCCGGCAAAGGGGAAAATGTCAACACGGGATTGCGTGAAACGGATCTTCCAGCCTTATTAGAGAGTGCCCGTGAAATTACACAAAAGCATCAACAGCGGCTGATCTGGTATACACCGACTCAATACTGTCATTTCAACCCGCTGCAGCTTGATCTGGGTGTCAAGGGCTGCACCGCAGCCCTGTATAATATGTGCGTCGAACCCAACGGCGATGTAATCCCCTGCCAATCTTTTTATCAATCCCTTGGAAACCTGCTTGAGAACCCCTGGCAGGATATCTGGGAACATCCCCTGGCGTTATCCCTCCGTCTGCGCAAAGATGTCCCTGAGGGATGCCGGACGTGTGATTATCTTCAGGAATGCGGCGGTGGTTGCCCGTTAGCACGGCAGCACCAAACCATCCAGCCCATCCATAACCCTGTTTTTTAGATGTGAATGGAGTTAGCATGCCCAATCTGATCGAATCAATCAAGGATTTATTCAAACAACAAGAACCCCTGCCGGCCGGTATGTACACCTACCAGACCCCGCCAGAAGCTGAAGAACAGCACCGCCTGCACCTGCGGATTGAGAAAGACGGCACCGGGCTGCTTGTGATCAACGCCGCCACTGTGCTGCACCTGAATCAGACTGCTGTTGAATATGCCTACCACCTGGTCAAACATACTGATACCGATACTGTTATCAGTGAGGTGGCAAAAAGGTACAAGATTGATCGTGAGCATATCCGCCAGGATTTTGAAGGCTTTCTGGATCGAATCCTAACACTGATCGCAACGCCAGACCTGGACCCGGTCACCTATCTCGATATTGAACGCCAGGAGCCGTATACTGCGGACATCTCCGCACCTTACCGGCTGGACTGCGCTATCACCTACCAGGTCTCCGATGAGAGCCATCGCGAACACGCCCCATTGGATCGAGTGGATCGCGAGCTGACCACCGAAGAATGGTTCAACATTTTTCAAAAGGCGTTTGACCACGGTATTCCCCATCTGCTCTTCACCGGTGGTGAGCCGACCCTGCGCGAAGATCTCCCTGACCTGATCTTGAAAGCAGAAGAGTTAGGTCTGGTCACCGGTCTCCTAACAGACGGATTGAAAATCAACGACGATGCCTATCGCAGCAAACTTCTCATGAACGGTCTCGATCACTTGATGATCGTTTTCGATCCTGAAAACCCGATGGAGTGGGAAATCCTTGAGAAGGTTTTAGCCGAAGATCTGCACACAACCGTTCACCTGACGCTCAGGAAAGGCGAAGACCTCCATCCACACCTGCAACGCATGGCAGATATGGGTGCCCAGGCGATTTCCTTAAGCGAAGCGAATCGTGACCTAACCAAGGAATTACAGGATCTGCGCGATTTTGCTGCTGTTTTACAACTCGACCTGGTGTGGGATATGCCGGTGCCTTATTCACAGAACAACCCCGTTTCACTCGAACTGGAAAAAGACCCCCAACAGGATGTACCTGAAGGCGCTGGCAAAGCCTGGTTATACATTGAGCCAGATGGCGATGTCCTGCCCGCCCAGGGCATGTACGACCGGATCCTGGGGAACATGCTAAGAGATCCCTGGGAAAAAATCTGGGAAAACCACTAAGAAACATGCAGGATTTCAGAGGCCTCAGCCGCCAGGCATGGCACCACCGTTATACCGCTCAGGCAGAGTGGACACAGCACATCCGTCAGTATATTCTTAAAAAAACCAACCCTGTCCCAGGTGAACGTATCCTAGAAGTTGGCTCAGGAACGGGTGCGGTGTTGAATGCCCTCTCACTCGAAGGTAATTTTTATTTTTCGGGCGTGGACCTTGATTACCCCAGCCTGTCTTTTGCCCAATCGTTTTTCCCAGACTTTGATTATGCCCAAGCTGATGGGCATCACATGCCATTTGCACCCGATAGTTTTGGCTTCACATTCTGTCATTACCTCTTGATGTGGGTACCAAGCCCTGAGGAAATTCTATACGAAATGTGTCGTGTGACCCGGCCTGGCGGCTGGGTGATTGCCCTGGCGGAACCTGATCATCAAGCCCGAATCGATTACCCACCACCCTTGGACACCCTGGGTAAACGTCAGACCCAAGCTTTACAAGATCAAGGCGTGGATATTCGCATGGGCAGAAAACTCAGATCGCTTTTTCATCAAACCGGGCTGGCGGAAATTGAAGTAGGTATCCTGTCCGCCCAATGGGACGCCCTTCCTATGTGGGATGCAACCGAATGGCTGATGCTCCAAGCAGACCTGGCCGGCCAGATTAGCCCTGCAGAGCTTGTAGAATATGAGGAAATTGACCAGCAGGCCTATCAAGCCGGTCAGCGAATCCTGTTTATCCCCACCTTTTATGCGCTGGGAAAAGTCCCCTAAATGATCTGCTTATAGAATTTACCCTGAAAAGAACCAAATCCGAGCAAAATCACATTCACCGATCAACGCGCTTTCCACAACTTCTGGCGATAGTGTTCATCTGGGCGGGTGTAGATGCGGTTAAGGATGTCTGGTGTAAAGAAATGGGGTCCGCCCATAGCATAGGTGCCGGCGATCACCCGGGCAGCTTTGACACTCATCTGGGTGATGTTTTCAACTTCCTTCGCAGACTGGCCCAACGCGATAAAGCCATGGTTTTGCATCATGATCGTTTTCGGCGTCTCACCCCAAGCATCGCAATAACTGCGGGTCGCTTCCCACACAGCCCGTGCTAGGGGCAACCCCGGGTCGGTATAGGGGATAAACACCGGTGCAGGGCCGCAATAAACAATTTGGTCAGGAAACAGCGCACCCGAGTAAGCTTCAGCCGCAGACTGAGAACATAGGATGGCATTGATTGCGGTCGGATGGGTGTGACCGATAAAATTAATCCCGGAAAGCTGGTACAGAACTCCATGCAAAAAGGTTTCCACAGAGGGCATGGTCTCGATTTCTGCGTCAACTTTTGCAGATTTCAACCCCGCTGAAATCTCTGCATCGCTCAATGACTCCCTGGCCAGTAAATCCATCACCCGCTCAAAATAAACCTGGACGACATCTTTCGATTGAAGTGTGGCTAAGGCGGTGCCGCTGGCTTTGATGAAAAACGTCTCTTCATCGATCCGGGCCGAGGTGTTGCCTTCTCCCAGGATCGCGTAATCCTTGGTTGGATCACCCAAATTTTGGGACATGGTCAGCAGTTCATTGAGAATATTATCTGACATACGGTTAATTCCTTTAGATTGTCTAGTTACTCACGTTGGCTGAGTTCAGCACGCTCATACGCTTTTATAATCGGCATGTAATCCATACCAACCGGCACACCCTGCGAGAGGCAGTAATAATCCCAAACCGCCTGCCACGGCATCCCTTTTAAGTGTTCAAAGGTTGCCAGGCGCTGGGTGAAGTCACCTGCCATCTCATAAGCACGCAACTGGTCAATCGGTTCAAGTAAAGCAAACAGCAGGGCTTGCAGCATAGATCGCGTGCCAATCGTCCAGGCCGCGATACGGTTGATAGAAGCATCAAAATAATCCAACCCGATATGGACCCGGTTCAAAGCCTGGTTGCGCACAATTTCCTGGGCAATCGCCATCAGGTCATCGTTGTAAATCACAACATGGTCGCTGTCCCAGCGGACACCCCGGCTGACATGCAACAGCAACTCATCCAGGTACAGCAGCAGAGAAGAAATCTTGTCAGCAATCGTCTCTGTCGGATGAAAATGCCCCGCATCCAGACACAATAACAAGCCGCGTGTGATCGCATATCCCATATAAAACTCATGCGACCCGGTGACATAACTCTCTGACCCAATACCAAACAGCTTCGATTCAACAGCATCAAGGTTATAACGGGGATCGATATCAACCGCCAGTATCGCATCAAGGGAATCGATCAATCGTTCTCGTGGTGATAAACGATCCACCGGGATGTCTTTATAGCCATCAGGGATCCAGATATTGGTCACACATGGGTTGCCCAAAGTTTTTCCAAAATATTCGCCGATCTTCCGGCAGGCGATACAGTGTTGGATCCAGAATTCTCGAATGCTTTGATCATGGCTCGAGAGGGTAAAGCCGCTTTCGGCTAAGGGATGCGAAAACAACGACGGGTTAAAATCCAACCCATGATCATTTTCCTTCGCCCAGGCTACCCAGTTCGAGAAATGCTCGGGACCGATTTCGTTACGGGGCACAGGCTTGCCACCCGTTTCGGCATACATCGCATGCAGGTTCAACCGGTGTTTGCCAGGGATCAAACCATAGGCCAGGTCGAGATCCTGACGTAATTCGTCACCAGTCCGAGCTTTGCCCGGATAATTACCCGTTGTCGCCAGTCCACCCCCTAACGCACTCCCCGTATCCTCAAAACCGCCCACATCATCGCCCTGCCAGCAATGGATGCTGATCGGTATATTCGCCAATGTGCTCAGGGCTGCCTCGGTGTCGACACCCAGGGCGGCATAGCTTTCCCGGGCATATTCGTATTGAGCTTTGATGGCCTTTTCAGAAATCATCATCTTAAATTCCTTTAGAAAATATTTTGCTTGACACCAAATCGATCACAAATCGATTTGATCTCGGTCGGACTCAGGCCGGCACCAAGTTCACCGGTTGTAAGGTTCAAATACTCATATTTCGCTGCGGTTTCAGCATATTCCACCCGGTCTGCCGCTCGCTTGATGGAAACATCCGACCGGGCCATCACGCCATGCTTGGCCCACAGCACCACGCGGTATTGCTGCAAACAGGCCTCATTGGCCGACATCAAGGCCGGTGAACCGGGGATTTCAAAGGGGATAAAGCCAATCCCCTCCGGCAGGTTCAGGATGGTTTCGGGCTGCCAGCGCAAAAGGTGGGTATTCAGATAGCCCTGATCCTGATAAGCAGGGATATGGCTCAGAAAGGTCAGGTGCAGGGGTTGGGCATGCACCACGGCATGGAAATTGGTGCCGGTGGAAACCATCTGGTCATAATGCACGGCCAGGTGTGAGTTAAACTCGCTGGTCACCTGGTCAAACCGGCGCATGTAAGAAGTGTACTGCTTCCCGGTTAGACCGCCTTCATCGATCACAATACAAGCGATGTTGACGGTTGGATCAACGATAATTTCACGCAGCCGCCGTCCGGAGCCGCTGACCAAAAGCGTGGCACCGGCCAGCTCGGGGACCGGCTGCGGTAATTCGATTGTTTCGACAACAGGGAAGCGAGAACGTAACTCAATTTTCCAGCGTAAACAAACCGAGATGTTTCCCGCAGCGCCTTCACTAGCTTCCATTTCGGCCAGGTGCTGCCCGGCTTCACCCATCATCATCAACAGGTCATTAAGTTCAGGATAGGGTTCTGTAATCACTTTTTGCTGCCCTCCAATAACTGTGCATAAGCATCATCCCAACGCGCATCGGGTTGGGGATAATAATGAGATACCTCAAAAGATCTGCGGATCAACGCACGCGCATCATCCAATGTATCCAGGTGGCCTAGGGCAATGGCTTGCATGACCACATTACCAATGGCCGTTGCTTCGACTGGACCGGTGATGATGGTGCGACCCGTTGCATCCGCAGCTAACTGGTTGAGCAGTTTATTTTTAGTCCCGCCGCCGATGATATGGATGACCTCCAGCCTCTCACCAATCAGGCTCTCAAGCTGTTCCAGCACAAGCCGATATTTGAGCGCCAGGCTTTCTAAGGCGACCCGCACAATTTCGCCCCGAGTTTCAGGGACAGCCTGGTGTGTTTCGGCACAATAGCGCCTGATTTTTTCCGGCATATCGCCATGATGCAAGAAGAGTTCATCATCGACATCAATCACCGCTTTGAAGGCCTGTGCATCTATTGCCATTTGGGTGATTTCATCGTACGAAACACCCCATTCCCGTTTGCATTCTTGCACCAGCCATAAGCCAATGATGTTCTTAGATAAGCGCCAGGAATCAAACACAGCACCTTCATTGGTGAAATTACACGCCAGGCTGTCTGCATTGATTACAGGC
The DNA here is from genome assembly GCA_019428905.1 of Candidatus Brevefilum sp. Lineage (GTDB taxonomy): Bacteria > Chloroflexota > Anaerolineae > Anaerolineales > Anaerolineaceae > Brevifilum. The sequence goes on along the minus strand of JAHYJN010000010.1, from coordinate 10,096 downwards.
TCAGGTGAGATAACCCCCATGATTGACCAGGTCCCAGAGCTGATCCAGGCAAATTTATCATTCTCAGCCGGGATCGCCACCACCGCACTGCCCGTGTCATGACAGGCGCCGGCGACGATTGGAATCCGGCCCAGGTTGGTTTCCTCTGCCAGGGGCGCCCGCAGGGTACCTAAAGCTGCCCCAGGTCGAATGATTTCCGAGAAAACATGTGTGGGAATCCCCAATTGTTCAAGCAGGTCGTATGCCCAATCTCCGGTGAGGGGATTCAAACATTGCGTGGTTGTAGCAATCGTGAATTCATTTTGTTTTGACCCGCACAGCCAGAAATTGAACAGGTCAGGGATGGTGAGAAAATGTTCGGCCATTTGAAGAATCGGCGACTTTGAGAGCACCATCGATAATAACTGGTAAAGCGTATTGATCTGCATAAATTGAATCCCGGTGGATTCGTAAATCGTTTGCCTGGGAATTCGTTTGAATGCTTCTTCAAGCATCCCATCGGTGCGCAGATCGCGGTAATGCGTGGGATTGGCTAATAATAAGTCCTGTTGACCCAGCAGCGCAAAATCAACGCCCCAGGTATCCAGGGCAATGCTGCTGATCTTGTTTGAAAATTTCTGTGAAGAGATCCCGATGCCGGCTTTAATATCCGACCACAAGCGCAAAATGTCCCAATACAAGCCGTCTGGCAAAGTTACGGCATGGTTGGGGAAGCGGTGGGTCTCTTCAATCACCAGGCGATCATCACCGATCGAACCGACGATGGACCGTCCGCTTTCAGCCCCTAAATCGATTGCTAAATAATTGTGTGTGTGTTTCATAGCTCAATCCAAGATTGTCATTTGTCTTCATGTTTTTTCACTAATTCGTTTTGATAAATCCTCTTTCCGGGTAGATCATGATGAGACGATGATCGGGATGAAGAATTACTCTCTACAGACATCATAATTTTGCAATAATGCAAAAGATCGTTCTTTCTGATAATACCTATCCTTATGACATTAGAAAACTCAACAGATCTGCTGGAATTCAATACCGAGAATATCGGCCAAACGTCTAATTTTCCCTGCTACATGACCGATACCAATGGCACAATGGTGAGACGGCCCAGCTTCAGCCCAAGCATTGATGTAGGCTTTTACGCCAATCGAGAAACGATAACGGCTATTAGTGTTGCCAATATCAAGTATTGGCCCAGGAACAGATTCACCTTCAGCAACAAGCAATTTAATATTTCCTTGTCGATCTTGGCAAACAGACAGGATAGTAACAGGTCCGTTTTTAACACTCATTTGGATTGATAATCCCTTTCCTGGTTTACCATGATAAACTTTCAATGGGACCAGTTTCACTTTTCCTTCGGCAATAATTGCGTGTCCAGGTCCGTCATGGCCAAGCATAATAATGTCATCATCGAAATCCATCGCATAGAATTCAGAAAAAGAACCACCTGAGCCCAAAATATCCATGATTTTCATCGCAATTACATTTTTAACTTCATATTCGCCTGCAACGGGTACATGTTTCGCGGTCAGGAGTGTGTTACCAGCGATAATCGACGTAATAATATTTTCATGTTCATTACCAGGTTGACCTTCGTAATAATAAGCCAAAGCATTCAGACTGTGTAACTTAATTAACTGATGTAATGCAACACTTGTTTTTGCAGCTCGATGTAACTCCTCTTGACTGCATTCAGGGCTGATATCAAAGACCTGATTAAATTCGTTCAACATTTCTTCAATATTTTTCTCTGTAACACGATCGCGTATCGATTTAAGTTCATCCATCTCTACGAGCTCAAAATGGTTCTTAAAAGCACCACTAAGCTGCGTGTAATCCGAATATACATCGAGCATACCGCAATAGTAATGACCTAATAACCCAATCCGACTCTGTTGAACGATTTTTGCTGCAAAAGCGCCATCTACCCAATCATTAATTTCATCCCAAGCATCCTTATCATCAAGTGTTCCTGTGATGAGGTGATAATCAATATTGGTACGGTTAAAAACACTTGCAATTTCAGGGGCGGAAACAGCCTGGCAATGGGCTAACCATTCTCCAGTTTTTTCTTCTCGACTGGATAATTTATTAAATCTTTGATAATCAATTTTCTTTGTTGGCTGAAGATTAAGAACAACCACTGGTGCATTTGAACTTTGAACAACTGGGAGAACTGTAGAACTAAGGGCATAGGTAGAAATATAAAGAAAAATCAGGTCCACGTTTTCATTTATGAATAAATTAGCTGCTTCAAAGGATTTTTCTAAATTATCAACCAAACCTGCATTGACGACAACAACACCATCTCGGTTCAACCTTTGAACAATTTTATTTTGGTGACTTATGAGTCTCTCTTTCAATCCTGTAAATTGTGGCCAATATGTATCAAGACCAATCCCAAACAAACCAATTTTTAAGACACCATCAGTTAGGTTCATTTTTTCCTCAAGCTTTTAATATTTGTCTATAAGATCATAAAACCTTTGAATTAAGAAAACAGTAATAATTCCATTATGCCTCCCTAAATTAGCTTAGGGAGGCATAATATTCTAGAAGACTAATTTGGTATATTATCAAGTGTAATTAAATTCACGGGAACAAAAATCTCACGTAGTTCAGCGTTGTCATATGCCAGCGTTTTTCCGTTCATGAGCTGAGTGGCAAGTTCAACGGTCATCTTACCCATTTCAAAGGGCACCTGTTGCACAGTTGCAGCCATATCACCCGCTTTGATGGATTCAAGTGCTATCTCATCGGCATTAAAGCCAATCACAAAGATGTCGGAAGCCCCACTGAGGCCAGCATCCGAAATGGCTTGGGCCGCTCCGACAGCCATCGGATCGTTACAGGAGAACACACCTGAAACATCCGGGTTCGCCGTGAGAATATCCTGCATCACTTTATAGCCCTGTTCTTGTTGGCTATTGCCAGATAGGGTTGCCACCACTTCGTAGCCAAGCTCTTTAATTTTAGCTTCGAAACCCACATTACGGCGGGCCGCATAAACAGCGCTAGCTTCACAGGTAATGGATGCAACCTTTTTGGGTTTGCCAGCAGCGGAAATGAGTTCATCCATGTGCTCGGCGGCCATTACACCACCCTCGTAATTGTTGGAGATAACGATGACATTATAATCTGTACCACCACCGCCAATGTCATTCACCACCACTGGAATGCCTTTTTCTTTGGCCGCATCAACGATTGGGCCAAGGGCATCTGGCTTGAAGGGGGAAATAATCAACGCATCGATACCCTGGTTAATGAGATCGATGGTCGCAGATACCATGGTCGATTCACTAGATTTCTGGTCCACAAGAATGTAATCATAACCCGCATCTTTAGCACCTTCTCTTGTGCCTGCTTCCATATCCTGGAAGAAACCATATTGCATATCATATACAGAAAAGCCTATTGTCCTACTTTCTGATGTCGCCTCTTCCCCCGATGAGCCGCAAGCTGCTAGGACGAAAGACAGTACAAGTAATGCAGTAATCAATTTAAAAATTTTTTGGTTCATTTTTTCTCCTTTGTATTTGATTTATTTTATTATTTTCTTGAACAAATGATTATTTCTTATGCTTGACCTCCTTGATATTCGTTGGAATTGGGTTCGATCTCTAATGTTGTTATCCGACGGCTTGAATGCTCAAAAATACGTTGCCGAATTCCTTCTATCGACAAAGCAAGTAACAAAATCATTCCAACTGCTACACGCTGAACAAACGCATCAGCGTGCAACAAATTGAGAATGTTACCCATGGTTGCATAAAGCAGACAGGCAGCGATCGTTCCTAAGATAGAGCCTCGCCCACCTGCGAGACGTGTTCCTCCTAACACGACCGCAGCGATGACGCTTAATTCAAAGCCGGGCTCTAATCCTGGCCCAGCGGAGTATAAGCGTGAACCGATCAGAAAAGCAGATATCCCAGTAAATAGACCGACGATAATGAAGATGAAAATAATCGTTCTTTGAACCGGGACACCAGCAACTTTAGCTGCTTTTTCGTTTGTACCAATGCTAAAAACATAGCGGCCAAAGGGTGTTTTTTTAAGGATAAACCACCCCGCTAAGGCACAGATTATAAAAATAATGAAGGGTATTGGAATTCTTAAGAAACTTCCATTGCCCCACCAAATAAAGGCTTTCGCATTATATCTTACGGGTTCTCCGCCTTTTGAAATAATATACGATAATCCGCGCACTATGAAAGACATGCCAAGGGTTGTTATAAAGGCAGAGATGCCAACTTTGGTAATTAAAAGCCCATTGATTAATCCAATGAGCATTGCAACCAGGACTGTTACCAAAATAGCTAGCAGGACTGATTCCGTTGTGGAAACAACCATTAATCCTAAATATGCAGAAAGCGCAAGTGTTGAACCGACCGATAGATCAAATGTCCCAGAGATAATGGCAATTGTCATACCCACGGCAGCACAACCCACAAATGCTGACTGCCGGATAACGTTCAGCATGTTGTCTGGATTTCTAAAATTTGGAACGAAGAAGAATGCGATGACCCAAGCAATAAGGACAACCGTAGCAATTCCATACCTCTCCCATAATAAATCCCACCCTAATTTTACGGAGAATTTTTTTATTTGTTTTTCTGCAACTGTCATGATCGACTCCTTAAGAGACTGCTGATCTTAAAGCCTTTTTGCATTTTTACAGCTAAGGCACCTAACATCAGTGCACCAACTGTGAGTTCTTGATAAAAAATCGGAACATTTAGTAGGTTGAGACCATTGTTAATCATTGAGATCAATAACGCTCCTAAGAGCGTTCCGATTACTGTTGCTTGCCCACCAGATAATGCAGTTCCTCCCAATATCACCACTGCAATGGCTGACAATTCCAATCCTGTTGCCAACCGGGCATTAGCCGTTAATACTTGCGAACTAATAATCATTCCTGTGAGGGCTGCAGTCGCGCCTACGATTGAAAAGATACCCCATAAAACAAAGGATGTTCTAACGCCTGACCGCGAGGCTGCCGAAAGATTTCCACCCATAGCTAAAATATGTCTCCCAAAGCGAGTGTATTTTTTTACAAAACCAAATAGAAGTGCAATTCCTATTGCAAAGAAAATGGGTGTGGAAATCCCCAATATAAGCTGACCAGATAGAATTTTATATTCTGTTTGCCCGAAGAGATATAAGTCCCGCCCATTCGTGAATATCAGTGTAAATCCTCTCACAATTGTCATCATGCTGAGGGTGGCAATGAAGGCTGGAACACGCAATTCGGAGATAATTAACCCATTAATTAGTCCAACCACTGCACCTACAATGACGCCTGCAATAATACTCAATGGAACGCCAAGAATTGGTACTAAGCTAAATGAAATACATCCGGCAAATGAAGCTGTCGCTCCAACGGATAAATCAAAGTTTCCACTAGCAATGGCAAGAGTCATACCTAATCCAACGATTGCAACGAGGCTTGCATTAGTCATCACATTTATTAGATTATCCTTTGTTAGAAAGCGAGGCGCCAGTAATCCCAAAACGAGACCAATTACTATGACCACGATGACAATGCTATATGATTTCCAGAATTCAACTAAGAATTTCTTCATTGCTAACTCCTAAACGCGTGTTGCCAGTGCCATCATTGATTCTTCAGTGATCTGATCACCTGTCAATTCTCCCTTTACCTGTCCAGACGAAAAGATCATAACTCGGTTAGCTAAGCGAATAAATTCATTTAATTCGGACGATTGTAAGATGACAGCCATGCCTGAATCTACCAAAGAGTCAATTAGGCTGTATATTTCAGCTTTAGCTCCGACATCAACGCCACGGGTTGGTTCTGATAAAAGAAGAACATTGCATTCTTCTGCTAAAGAACGTGCTAGAATGACTTTTTGTTGGTTACCCCCACTTAAGTTTAGAATTCTTTGGTTTATGCTCGTACACCGAACATTCAATTTATTAACATATGTTTCAGTTATTTCCTGCTCATTTTCTGCAACAATCCAAAACACTTTCTTTAAGCGTTCAATAATACCAATGCTGATATTATGTTTTACAGAAAGATCAGGAAGCAAACCGTCTTTTTTACGATCGTTAGGTACATACCCAATTCGAGAATGGATTGCATCACGTGGGTTGTTGATGGCTAAAGCAGATCCATCAAGCGTTAATTCATCAACATAGCTATCTCGTAATCCAAAGAGCGCTTCAATGACCCGATTTGCCCCACTACCCATTAAACCGCCTAAGCCGAGGACTTCGCCTTGATGTAAATCCATTGAAAAGTCTTTTATGAAATTGTCAACATTTAGATTCTTAACTGATAAGACAACAGGGCCTAGCTTTCGCTCTGGACATCTTCCATGAATAAGCGCACGTCCAACCATGGCAAAAATGACATCATCTTCACTAACTTCAGATGCATTTTTAGTTATAATACGGACCCCATCTCGTAAGACAGTAATTCGATCAGCGACCTTAAACACCTCTTCCAATTTATGCGAGACATAAATAACACTCACACCCTCATTTGCTAAAGACTTAACGATACTTAATAACTGATCAATTTCTCGTTCTGAGAGGGCAGCGGTTGGTTCATCCATCACGATCACTTGAGCGTTGAAAGCAAGTCCACGCGCAATCTCAGTAAGTTGTTGTTGGGCTATCGAAAGAGATGATACTGTTAAGCGGGGATCAATGTCAATTTTAAGGCGTTTAAGTACCTCGCTAGCTTTTTCATTCATTTTTTTCCAGTCGATCATTCCAAAACGTGTTGGTTCACGATTTATAAAAATGTTCTCGGCAACACTTAATTGGGGAACAAGGTTGAATTCCTGGAAAATAACACTAATACCTGCTTGTTGGGCATCTGAAGGATTTTGAAAGGTCGTGGGTGATCCATTTATAATTAATCTGCCGCTACTTGGTTGCAATACGCCGGCAATGATATTGATCATTGTGGATTTTCCTGCACCATTTTCTCCCACCAACGCATGTATTTCTCCTTTATGTAAGTCAAAATTTACATTTTTGAGTGCAACAATGCCAGGAAAGTGGTGTGTCAATCCTTGGACTCCAAGAATTATTTCATTATTTTCATCAATCATCGTCCCTATCAATCTCCTGGTAAATCGTCAGTTATTTTGAAGAAATGGTCTATAAATTTGAATAAAATCGAGTGATTATAATCAGCGAATTTCTGTGAATGAGCAACTAAAGAAACAGTGTTGGTTGGAACACAAAAGCTTGAAAAACCTCTTTTTTATAATAGACATAGATGAAATTTCTGAATTTATGTTTTAGCTCAGTCATAGGTTGCATTTGCTTCATGATGGCAAATTACGGTATCGATCCCAGCCATAGAAAGCCTCTCCTTCCACTCATGGCTTATTTCACCATCAGTAAATAATTTGTCGATATTTTCCAATTTGGCAAAGGGTGTCATGTCTTCTTTGCCAAATTTCGACGAATCGATCAGGGCAATTAATTGATCTGTGATGTGGATCACTTTGCGCTTGAGCTGCGCTTCGTTTAAATGCACTTCGGTCATCCCCCGCTCCAGGCTGAACCCGCTGCAAGAGAGAAACGCTTTTTGTACGTGTAAGTCCTCGATGATCCGCTCGCTTAACAGGCCGGTCACAGAAGAACTGCTATAGTTGACCATCCCCCCAATCAATGCCACGTTATTCGAATTGTTCTTGGCCAGCTCGTTGGCTGTGTTAAACCCGTTCGTGACCACCCTCAAATCTTTCCGGTCAGCGAGCGCGCACGCCAGACAATAGGCTGTGCTGCTGGCGTCTAGTAAAATCGAATCCCCATCCGAAACCAACTTCGCTGCTTCACGGGCGATGGCATTTTTCCTATCCAGGTTCTGGTCATAGCGTGTAAAAAAGGAGTTATTGCCGATGGCACTGCGTTCTATCACCACCGCTCCACCATGGACCCGTTTAACCAACCCTTCACCTTGCAGTGCATTCAGGTCATTGCGGATGGTGCCCTCGGAAACATCCAGCTCTTCAGCCATTTCAGAAACACGCAAACAGGGCTGTTTTTGTATCATGTCGAGTAGAAATTGCCGGCGTTTATGGGTTACCACGGACCACCTTTGCGATTATTTGCAGATAATTTGTTGATATCGATAAGAATATCGTATATTAATTTGCGATTCTTGTCAATACTTTTTTGGTTTTTTGCGGAAATCATTAACAATTAAAAACACACCTAGGATAACATCAGGGCCAAAGCTGGTTTTGTGACGTCAAATTGGCCAAATTTGGCAGTTTTAATAATGAGAATTTCCTTGCTTGCCAAACCAAACAAAGACGGCTATAATACAGGCTGTAATCGGGGCGTGGCGCAGTCCGGCTAGCGCGCTTGCATGGGGTGTAAGAGGCCCTGGGTTCAAATCCCAGCGCCCCGACTACAACAAACCGCCAATAAACTGGCGGTTTTTGCTTTCCATCTTCCCATATGATCACAAAAATAATCGGCAATCGTATCCATCAAGCTCTTGGCACGCCACTTTCTCCACAGGGCGGGATGCGATCTCCATCCCGCCGATAACCGCGAGGTTGTCCAAATCCCCTCATCCCTCACGTCGTGCCTCCTCAGGGCAGGCCGTCACGCCTTCGGCGTGCCACCTTCCCCCGGCACCTAAAGTTGTTCCGCTGCGCTCCAGGGAAGGCTTAACCTTCATCCCGCCGCTTACCTCGGTGAGGGTGCCATCTCCGTTCTCGCTGATGTCCACACCAGCATATTAACATTAGCCTCCTGTCTGCATAGCGTCCTGAAAGGAAATGAAGGGGCCAGCAAGCACGTTATGACTGTAATTCTGAGTCCCCCGGGGTTTTGGTGACGAATTGGAAAATAAACTCAATTGCGCCTGCAATGGGCATAATCATCTCGGCATATTCTTAAAACCCCGGGGGTCTTTGTTTAAAGTTATTTGTGAGTTATGTTCGATGGGTTATCGCCTTGGTTAATCCATAGACCCCCGGGGTTGAAAAAATCCCCGGCACCTAAAGGTGTTCCGCTGCGCTCCAGGGAAGACTTAAACATCAGCGTCCTTGCTTGGGGTGTCAGAGGTTACGGATTTGAAGCCCAACACATGGAAAAATAAACCTTTTGCTCTTGATATTTGAATTTAAGTGTTGTAATTATTTATGATTATCACTATAATATAAGAAATTAGCAAAGCAAGTCTTGGGGGACCTAAGCTTCATATCATGCAGTTGGGACTAATTCCCACTTCATCGATCCTTTCTCCATTATCAGCAATCAGGAATTAGCTCCCAGAGCAGTGGTTTTTATTTAAGGTGAACAATGGATCAATAAATCAATCTACGAGGAGAGTGGTCATGAAAATTAAAAATTTCGTTAAGATATGTTCGGTCAGCTTACTCTTACTGTGTCTGATGCCCGGATTGGCTCGCGCACAGACGGCCAGGGGCACATCCTTGGGGACTGGCTTCACCTACCAAGGTCAGCTCAAAAGCAGTGATGTCCCCTATTCGGGCGCCTGCGACTTCACCTTTGGCTTGTATGATGCCCTGACGGAGGGCGGCCAAATCGGCCCCTTGACCTTGACGAATGTCAACGTCGATGAAGGCTATTTTACCGTCCAGCTGGATTATGGACCGAATGCCTTCCAGGGCGATAACCGCTGGCTGGAGATCGCGGTCCGCTGCCCGGCAGGCGGTGGCAGCTATACCCCGCTCTCACCCCGTCAGTTTCTTTCCGCTGCCCCCTACGCGTTGTTTGCCAAAACGGCGGCCTTTGCAAACCAGGTTCCCTGGGCAGGTATTAGCGGGATGCCGCCTGGTTTTGCAGATGGTGTCGATGACAACACCACCTACGCGGCTGGTTCAGGTTTGACCCTATCCAGCACAGCCTTCTCGGTTGACACAGCCGTCATCCAGGCGCGCGTCAGCGGCGTGTGCGGCAGCGGTTATGCCATTAAGGTTGTCAACGCCAACGGCACGGTGGTATGCGAGCCTGTTTCTGGCGGTACGGGCGATATCACCGCCATGACTGCGGGCACAGGCCTGTCAGGTGGCGGCACCAGCGGGGATGTAACCCTGTCTGCCGACCCCACTTATCTGCAGCGGCGGGT
>JAHYJN010000064.1 GCA_019428905.1 Candidatus Brevefilum sp. | reverse complement strand
TAATGAGATCAATTTTGGTGAGTAGATATAAGGGAGATTTTCGTTCATCAAACCACCATCAACGAAAACTGGTGCGGTCAAAACCAGACCGCACCCTACGAAACCACCCACCCAATCGAAACCTTTCTTTCGTAGGGCGGGATGTGAAGTTCATCCCGCCGTTTTCACAACGATTAATGGTGCGGTCACCCTCACGAGCTACGCTCTCAGGGCAGGCGACCAGACCGCACCCTACGAAACCACCCACCCAAACGGAACCTATCTTTCGTAGGGCGGGATGCGCACTTCATCCCGCCATTTTGATCTTTCCTTACCCAACAACCAAACCGCCCAAACACAAACCATCTTTCGTAGACATAACCGATCAATGGTGCGGTCACCCTCACGAGCTACGCTCTCTGCCCACCTTCGCTTCGCTCCGGGGGTTCCACTTTGTTTCAGGCAGGGCATCAGACCGCACCCTACGAACTCGTGCTCCCGATAGATAAATCCACCCAGAATACTAATCTCGTGAAAGACATCAAATGTCTGTGGCCAAACCTTACCCCTCCTCCCAGTATGAATAAATTTTGAACCTGGTGGGGGATGTAATATACTCATAGTAGGAAGATTCAATTTAATTTCCTTCCTGAGGGATTGTTGGTGTAGATATGGCTTTTTCCGAGAATTTCCTAAAAGTTATCCCAACAAATCCTTGACAGGTGCATTACCAGCACTCACATATTTAACATCCACGTAAAGGAGGCTTTTAATACATGGATACCCTGACAATTGAAGAATTAAAGAAATTTATCCCTGGCCATACCGGTTGGCATATCTCGTTGTTCATGCCTACCCAGCATCAAGGCCCAGAAACCGAACAGAATCGCATCCGTTTTAAGAACCTGCTTAAGGAAGCAGAACAACGATTGCTTGCCAAAGATATTCGCACCCCGGATGTAAGCGCCCTGCTCCAGCCCGCCCAAGACCTGCTTGAGAGGCCTGGATTCTGGCGCCACCAAAGCGAGGGGTTGGCGGTGTTCTTCTCAGCAGAATCATTTGATTACTATCGCCTACCGATCCCCTTTGATGAATTGTTGGTGATTTCAGATAGTTTCCATATCAAACCCCTGCTACCATTGTTTACCAGCGATGGCCACTTCTACATTTTGGCGCTCAGCCAGAATCAGGTTAGGCTGTTGGAAGGCACGCGTCACGCCATTGATGAGATCAGCCTGGAAAATATGCCTGAGAGTATGGCTGAAGCCCTTCAATTTGAGCGCTTCATCAAAGATACCCAATTCCATACCGGCACATCAACGGCTCGACACGGGGTCCGCGCCGGTATGTTTCACGGCCATGACCCCAGCGATGAAGAGAAAACCCGGATCCTACGCTGGTTTCATCGCATAAACGATGTGCTGCCCAACATGCTCATTGGGGAACGATCACCCCTGGTGTTGGCTGGGGTTGAATACCTGTTCCCCTTGTATCAACAGGCAAATGATTATTACTACCTCATTGAACAAGGTATCCCCGGCAATCCTGAAGAACTCAAACCTGAAGAATTACACAATCGTGCATGGCCGATCGTCGAACCTTACTTCCGAGAATCCCAAGAAAACGCTGCTGCCCGATATTTTCAAAAATCCAGCACCGAGCAAACGACAACGGAAGTCAGCCAGGCTGTTGTAGCTGCCCATCATGGCCGGGTAGCAGATTTGTTTGTCCCTCTTGAAACCCAGGTGTGGGGCAAATATGAGGTCGACACAAATCTGGTCGAAATTCACCAAGAGAAAGAACCCGGAGATAAAGACCTGCTTGATTTATCTGCGATTCAGACCATTTTGAATGGGGGCGAAGTCTACGCAGTCCCGACCGAGCAGATTCCGGATCAAGCCCTGCTGGCAGCGGTTTTCCGGTATTGACCCTCATCACACCGTTGACCATTCAAAGTTCTACTATATCTCAGCTGGCTTGATTTATTAAGCCAGCTGAGTGTTTTTATACAATTTCTGTTACGACGGCTTGGGAAGCCTGTTTTCGATCTAGAGCAAGAAAGGCCAACAGCAGCGCAATTAATCCAATAGCCCCATAAATTGCAACCATCCAGCCATACGAACCTGAAAGGTCGTAAACATAATTGATCAACGGCGTCCCTACGCCAACACCAGCAGACACAACTGCAACAAACGCACCCAGGAGTGGTCGGTAACGCTCTTGACCCAGGAGCTCGCGTGCGTACAGGGGGATTAAAACTGCCAGTGTTGCTGCACCTGTGCCGCTGAGTAGCGCGAATGCCCACACCATCCATGGGCTTGATGCCACCACCAAGAATAGGGTGCTTGCGACAAATGAGCCCATACTGATCAATAAACTAACCCGAATGCCCAAGCGATCATGCATAAAGCCAAGGAATATTTTCGCAAATGCCAACACCAGGAATACAGCACCTGAGATTGTTGCACCAAAGATTGCATCATATCCTTTATCGAGTAAATAAGCGGGCGTACTCAGAATGACGGGATGGATCACCACGCCGATCAGAAACACAGCCAGCAAGGCCAACCATAAATGACCCGACTTAATCTTTTCACCTAAATCAGACGGGATTTCAGAGCTTCTAGGGATATCAACCCCATCTGTTTCAGGTTGAACCTGATCGATTTCAGCATTATCTTCGGGTTTGGGGCGAACAAACAGGAACACCGGGATAGCAGTCGCTGCCAAGATGATGGTTGAAAATAAAAATGCGGATTGAAACCCCTGTTCCACAATCTGTTTACCAATGATCCGTGTGAAAAAAGCACCTCCAAAACCGCTGCCAGCAGAGATCAAACCCAAAATCAAGCCCTCACCCTTTTCAAACCATTGGTCAATCAACAGCGTTATCGGCGTAATAGACATCAGGGAAAAGCCAATCCCAACGAACAGGCCCCCCAGGTAAAACATCCACAAAGTTGTGGCTTGGGCGAAAAAGAAAAAGCCAACTGGGACCACCAACGAACCGATCACCACCACCCATCGTAAACCCACCCTTTTGATGATCGTCCATAAGGACAACTGGATTATCACCCCAACAACCGTTTTAATCGTAAAGATAATCGTGAAATCACCACGAGAGAACCCAAAATGCTCTGTAACGGGGACAATGTACAGGCTGAATGGTGCCACAGCCACCCCGACCATTGCGAAGAAAATCAAGAAGCAAACCGAAAAGATCACCCAGCGATATTTTGGTTCAGACATAAACAGGTTCCTCTTTAAAATATCCACCAGTTAGTGTACCATCCTTTGCCATACTTTCAACTGATCGAAAAATTTCACGACAATCTAAAAACCCCTTTAATCATCAAGCTATATGAGAGACAAAAAATCAGTGTTAAGCTTCAACCCCCAAGCCGTTAACAACATTATGGGCGGAACAGGACTCGAACCTGCGACCTCTTCTGTGTAAGAGAAGCGCCTGGTTCGGATGAGCTCTCTGCTCTAGGACAGCATTTTGCCTTGGGGACTATGGTGTGCTAGAATCTAAATAATAAAAGATATTTGCTCCTGAACCAACGATCGGGGACCATTTATCAAACAGCTCACCGGAGACGGTCACTAGAGGTAGATAATGTCTCCATCGATTTCTCCCGCTGCTGTGATCGGTTCTGTTTCTCTCAATGCAGAAAATTTTGTTGCGTTGGAGATTACTATTCTAAAACACAAATACCCATAGAACACTTCATGATAAGGATGGTTCATTAACATGACCAAATACGATTACGATGTTTTAGTGATTGGCGCAGGGCAGGGCGGCCTGCCAGCAGCCCATATGTCTGCAAATCTGGGAGCTAAGGTAGCCCTCATCGAAAAAGGTGAAGTAGGCGGCACCTGAGTGAACGAAGGATGTGTGCCCACCAAAGCTATGATTCGCTCAGCTGAGGTGATGCATCTGGTGGCTCGGAGAGCTGCTGACTTTGGTGTTGAAATTGACGGCGAGGTTCGGTTTAATCTTACCAAAGCCGTAGCCCGCAAAGACCATATCGTTGGGGGAATAATTCGCAATATTAACAACAGTTTGGATCAACGCCAGGATGCAATTACTTTCATCCATGGAGAAGCACGTTTTCTTGATAGCCACGAAATTGATACAGGGCAGGGAAAGCTCAGTTTTGAGAAAGCCATCATAGCCACGGGTGCACGAAATATGACTCCGAGCATTGCGGGCTTGGCTGAAATTGATTACCTCACCAACAGGACGGCGCTGCAGTTGAAAGAGCTGCCTTCAAGCATGCTCATTATCGGTGGAGGATATGTTGGATTGGAATTTGCCCAAATGTATAGCCGTTTTGGCACGCATGTGACTTTACTTGGTCGAAACCCGCAATTGGCACCTGGTGAAGATGAAGACCTCACCGGGTTATTAGCCGAATACCTGAGTGAAGAAGGCATCCATGTTCACACAAAAGCCCCAGTGAAGGCGGTTGAGGATGAAAGGGGCATCAAAAGTGTAACAGCAGTTATTAATGGTGAGGAGATCGATTTTCAGGCTGAGACGGTCCTCGTAGCAGCAGGCCGGGTTGGCAACACAGATGACCTCAACTTACCGGCAGTGGGTATCGACAAGGCAGAACGCGGCTTTGTTGCTGTCAATGAACAGCTTCGCACATCTCAGCCTCATATATGGGCTGTAGGTGACGTAACAGGAGGGTTAATGTTCACGCATGTTGCCACTTACGAAGGGCCGATTGCCGCGCTCAATGCGGTCAAAGGTTTAGAAAAACCGGTCGACTACCGAGTAGTCCCCCGCGCGATTTTTACAGATCCCACCTTGGCTTCCGTTGGTTTGACAGAAGCTGACGCACGCGCTCAAGGTTATGATGTGCGTGTGGGCGAAGTCCCTGCTGATGGTGCGCGTTCAAAAGCTATTGGTGACACTCGCGGCAAATTGAAGGCAATTGTCAATGGGAAGACAGGGGAGATCTTAGGCTTTCACATTTTAGCACCTCATGGAGATATCTTGCTCCATGAAGTGGTTTTAGCTATGCACGACTATGGCTCAATCGATCGAATCAGTAAATCAATTCATGTTCACCCGACCCTCAGTGAAATGGTTAAGGCAGCTGCTAAAGCAGCGAGTTAACTTCCGTTAATCACATAGATTATTCCGAAAGATAGCCGTAATAAGGTAATAAAAGCGGAGTCCTTCTGTATGGGTCCCTTTAGGGTTTGCGCATTTGATGATTAGGCCAAGCGTTGATAAGTCTTGGATTGGCATAAATTCAGTGCTCAAAAAACATAATCTAAATAGAACCCTTCTGGTACAGAAGTCGGTCAAAAATAACCACCAAAAAACCCCCAGATATGGGGGTTTTGATTTGATTGACCCCTACCTGTGGGGGTATGGGCGGAACAGGACTCGAACCTGCGACCTCTTCTGTGTAAGAGAAGCGCTCTAACCAACTGAGCTATCCGCCCGAGAACACCATTATACCGCAGTCGCTTTTAAATGGTATGATTTCTACTATGAAAATCTTGCGCTTCCAAACATCCATCCGCGGTCCCCGCTACGGTTGGCTCCACGAAGACCGAATTGGTGAGGTCGATGGCGACCCTTTCAACGCATTCCGCCGCCTTGACCCCGATTTGCCCATCGAATCCGTTCAACTCCTGCCCCCTGTTCGTCCCGGCAAGATTGTGTGCGTCGGGCGCAATTACCAAGCGCACGCCCAAGAGCACGGTGTTGAGGTCGGCGATATCCCGGTTCTATTCCTCAAACCTGGCTCCAGCCTGGTCGGCCCGGGCGACCCGATCATCCTGCCGCCCCAATCTCAGCAGGTTCAGCATGAGGCGGAACTGGCCGTGGTGATCGGCAGGCGCGGCCGTTGGATCCAGCCCGAAGACGCCATGGCTTATATTTTTGGCTACACCATTGCCAACGACGTCACCGCACGTGACCTGCAGCGCGCCGATACAACCTGGACGCGCGGCAAGGGCTTCGATACCTTTTGTCCCCTCGGGCCCTGGATTGAAACAGAATTTGACCCTGCTGACGCGCTGATCACCTGCCACGTCAGCCAGGAACTGCGCCAAATGGCTTCCACGCGTGACATGGTCTTCTCCATCCAACGCTTGATCGCCTTCATCTCCTCGGTCATGACTCTTGAACCCAGCGACATCATCCTGACCGGCACACCAGCCGGTGTGGGCGACCTGGTAGCCGGCGATACGGTGTCTATCACCATCGAGGGCTTGGGGACCCTCACCAACCCCGTGGTCAGTGAGAAGTAAAACGACAATACGAAAAGTTGAGTCGGTGTTCAAGAGACTTAACCCTGCCAACCCATCTGGTTCGATTGACTTTTAATCTTTCCCAGGTTTAATTAAGAGCATGACCATCGGTGTTTTATCCCTGACTATCCACCTGCCGGATTGCCATTCCCTCAAGGAGAAACGCCGCCTGGTCAAACCGATATTGGCACGCCTGCACAAGGAATTTAATATATCCGTGGTGGAGTATGGTAACCACGATACCTGGCAGAGCTGTGAGCTACTGATTGCCTGTGTTGCCAGCCCGGGTAATTATGCGGAGCAAATTTTGCAACAGGTGATCACCTTTTACGAGAGCCACTGGCCTGACCTGCCGCTGACCCGTGAGAAAATTGAAATCATCGCCTAATAAAGGAGCATGATGGACCTAGGATTAAAAGGAAAAATCGCCCTGCTGACCGGCGCCAGCCGCGGCCTGGGCTTTGCCACGGCCAAAATCCTCGCCCAGGAGGGCGTTCGGATTGCCATCAACGCCCGGGATGAAGAAACGCTGGCCGCTGCTGGAGATCAGCTTGCCCAATTTGGCTCAGACGTCATCTCCCTGCCCGGTGACCTGACCGATCCGGACAAACCCGAACATATCATCATGGCTACCCTGGCGGTTTACGGCGGGATTGACCTGCTGTTCACCAATGCTGGCGGCCCGCCCCCCGCTGCCTTTGATGAGGTCGACGATGCCGCCTGGATGCGGGCAATAGACCTGTCCTTTATGAGTCATGTCCGCCTGATCCGGGCCGCGCTGCCAGCTTTGCGGCGCTCTGAAACGCCATCCGTGCTGACAGTCACCTCAATCTCCATCAAACAGCCCATCCCAAACCTGGTGCTCTCCAACAGCATTCGGGCAGCCACAGCCGGGTTGACTAAAACCCTGGCCTTGGAGCTGGGTCATGAAGGCATCCGCTTTAACTCGATTCTCCCCTCCTGGACCCACACCGAACGCGTTGAACAGCTCATAGCGGATCGGGCAGCCCGCAACCATACCAGCCTTGAAGCCGAGATCGAAGCACAAAACAAACAAAGCCCGCTAGGACGCATGGCCACGCCTGAGGAATTTGGGCGTGCGGCAGCTTTCTTGCTCTCACCAGCTGCTTCTTACATCACTGGTGCCATGCTGCCAGTTGACGGCGGCACATATAAAGGCCTATTCTAAGCATGCCGCTACCCCCTCAGAAAAACCTCCAGCAGCAGGTTGAACGGATCTTGCCCACAGTGGTCAAACCCGGCCGGTATGTCGGCGGTGAGCTGAACCAGACGGTCAAACCCTGGGAGTCTGTCCAAACGCATGTTGCCCTGGTCTTCCCCGATATTTACGACCTGGGTCAGTCCAACCTGGGGTTAGCCATCCTGTATGACATCCTCAATCAACGGGGCGATGTGGCTGCTGAGCGCGCCTTTGCACCCTGGAATGATATGGAAGCCGCACTGCGTGCAGCCCGACTCCCCCTGTTCAGCCTGGAGAACAAACGCCCCCTGGCTGACTTCGATATCGTCGGCGTCAGCCTGCCCTACGAGACCATCTACACCAACTTTCTCAACATCCTCGACCTGTCTGGCATCCCGCTCTACAGCGCAGATCGAACGGTTGATCATCCCCTGGTGATCGCTGGCGGCCAGGCAGTTTACAACCCTGAACCTGTCGCAGCCTTTGTGGATGCCTTTGCTATCGGTGAGGGCGAAGAAGTCATATTGGAAATCATCGCTGCCCACCAGGCGTGGACGGGATCAGACGGATCACGCCAGGACCTGCTGGTGGCATTGGGGGGTATCCCCGGCGTTTACGTGCCCGCGTTGGTAACGGTGGACTATCACCCCGATGGGACCATTCAATCCGTCACACCCGACCACCCAGCGGTCAAATTACCGGTAGACAAACGCTTGCTGGCAGAATTCCATCCACCCCTCTCCCGTTTTCTCGTCCCCAATATCGAGGTTGTCCAAGAGCGCGTCAGCCTGGAGATCATGCGCGGCTGCACCCGCGGCTGTCGCTTTTGCCATGCTGGCATGGTCAACCGCCCAATCCGCGAACGGTCCGTCCCTGAGATCCTTGCTGCTTTAAAAGCCGGACTGGACCAAACCGGCTACGAGGAGATCAGCTTGCTGTCCCTTTCCTCATCTGACCACAGCCAAATCATCCCCTTGATCGAAGGTCTGCAAGCTTTGCTGACCGAGCGCCAGGTCAACATCTCCCTGCCCTCATTGCGCATCGAATCCTTCTCGGATGAGCTGATGGACGTATTGCAAAAGCTCTCGCCAGGCGGCGGCTTCACCCTAGCCCCGGAGGCTGGCACTGAACGCCTGCGGGATATCATCAATAAGCCCATCAGCGATGCTGAATTGATGGCGACTGCGCGTTCCGTCTTCCAGCACGGCTGGACCTCGCTCAAATTGTATTTTATGATCGGCCACCCCCAGGAAACCCTGGCGGATGTCGAGGCCATTGCAGAGTTATGCAAGGCCATCTTTCAGGAAGGACGCCGTCTGGTGGGTGGACGTGCCCGCGTCCATGCGGGAATCAGCACCTTCATCCCCAAGCCGCATACCCCCTTCCAATGGGCAGCCTTTGACCACCCGGACTCAATCCAAACCAAAATCATCCTTCTAAAAGATACGCTGCGCGGTTCCAAAATCAAAATGACCTGGAACGATCCGCAAGGTTCTCAACTGGAAGCCTGGCTCTCACGCGGCGACCGCCGTTTGGCACAGGTCATCCACCAGGCCTGGCGCAACGGCGCCCGCTTTGACGCCTGGGGCGACCAGTTCAGGATCGAGCCCTGGCTGGAGGCTTTTGCCTCCTGCGGGCTGGACCCGGATTTCTATGGCAGCAGGGTCCGCGAATCGGATGAGATCCTGCCCTGGGACCACATCAACGCCGGCGTACGAAAAGCCTTCCTCCTGGAAGATTACCGCTGGAGCTTGGAAGGAAAAGTCCGCCCTGACTGCCGTGAACGTTGTTACGCGTGCGGCATCCTCTCCTCGTTCAACGAATTGAGACTGGCGGCACCAAACGGCGGATGGAAGTGCCCCTGATGACCCCCGACACACAGGTTACCCGCATTCGCGTCCAATATGCCAAAGGGGACAGCTTGCGCTTCACCGGTCACCTTGACCTGCAGCGCATATGGGAGCGCACCCTTCGGCGCAGCGGCCTGCCCCTGCGCTATACCCAGGGCTATCACCCCCGTGCCCGACTGAACCTGGCATCGGCCTTGCCATTGGGCTTCACCAGCGATGATGAATTGCTCGACTTCTGGTTGGATTCACCCTGCCCCATTGAACAAATTGCAGCCAGGCTGCAAGCTGCCCTGCCGCCTGGACTGATCATCCAGTCAATCCAGGAAGTTGACCTGGGTGAAGACGCACTCCAAGTACAGATGAAAGCCAGCGAATATCAGGTCACATTTTTCGACCGCCAAGACCCTGCACAACTGCGCCTCAGAGTCGATCAACTCCTCAGCCAGGTCGAAATCCAACACACACGCCGTAAAAAGAGCTACAACTTGCGCCCATTGATCCTGGATCTGGCGGTTGTCACGAATTCATCGGGTGAGTGCGGCTTATTGATGCGCTTATTGGCCGAACCCAGCGCTACCGGCCGCCCGGATGACCTCCTGGATCAGCTGGGCTATCCCAACACCGATTACCTTGTCCGGCGAACACGGTTACTCCTCGCCGAATTATAAGTAGACAGCAGCGTCGAATCCCAATCACCAGATTGCAATCTTAGAATCACGAAGAACTGAATGCTCATTGTGCAGGAAGAAACATGAAATTAAGACGAATCCTGTTGTTAATGATTGGGGTGCTGACGATATTATTACCGTTAACAAATACGAAAGCACAATCGACTTATCTCAACTATTTTCCACTGGTTTACCTTCAAGAACAACCTGAGACGAACCCGCAAAATCGCTCAGACAGCCTTAATTGGTACCAAACCGATTACCTCATCCAAAATCCACCCTTGATCAACTGGAGTGGCTCCCATACGAGATGTGATCCCGGCACAACCAGCCAAGCCTTTCAGGATGCGGTATTAACCCGCATCAATTATTTCCGCGCCATGGCCGGCGTGCCAGCCGATGTGACCTTTTCAGAAGAATCTAACCGCAAAGCACAGGCTGCCGCCTTCCTGATGAGCGTCAATGGTGCACTCAGCCACAATCCGCCAACCACATGGACCTGCTACTCCACCCTCGCGCATGAAGGCGCCAGCAGTTCCAACCTCTTCTTAGGCGTTTATGGGTGGGATGCCATCACTGGCTACATGAAAGATCCTGGTGCTGGAAATGATGCTGTCGGACATCGGCGTTGGATCCTTTATCCACAAACTCAGACCATGGGCAGCGGGGATATACCCCCAGTCTCTGGTTACAACGCCAGTAACGCCCTCCTCGTTTTCGATGAACACCTATGGGAGCCAAGACCAGAAACCCGGGATGGCTTTGTCGCCTGGCCGCCGCCCGGCTATGTCCCTTACCCGGTTGTGTTTACTCGCTGGTCTTTTTCCTATCCAGATGCTGATTTCAGCAGGTCAACGGTCAGCATGCGCGAAGAAGGAAAACTCCTGACAATCAGCGTGGCACCCGTGGTTGTAGGTTTTGGAGAAAATACGTTGGTATGGCAAATTAAAGGTATGGACTCTGGTCAAAATTGGCCTCGCCCAAACCAAGACACCCGCTATTCCATCAGCATCAACAATGTGATCGTCAATGGCCAAACCCTAGATTTTTCCTATGAGGTCATCATCTTCGACCCCAATCAGTAATCTTCATGTCTTTGCCTTCACCATTCAGCTTGTCTAGACATCTTAACGCAATGGTGTGGGACCAACGACCAGCTACCAGCCACCAACTACCAGCTACGAAGTCCCCGAAGCGCAGCGGAGTGGGATCAACTATCAACTATCAGCTACGAAGTCCCCGAAGCGCAGCGGAGTGGGATCAGCTATCAGCTCTTAACTATCACCTTTCAGCTTTCAGATCATATCTACCAGCTACCAGCCACCAGCTACCTGCTTTCAGCTTTCAGCTTTGAGCTTTCAGCTCATGTCTTCCAGCTATCAGCTATCCCAAGAATTGGGTATAATAGATTTGCTTGCGGCACCCCGCATGCATGTTCCCGTGGCCTAATGGATAAGGCGGCGGCCTCCGGAGCCGTAAATGTGAGTTCGAATCTCACCGGGAATATTTTCATTTAAAGACACCTGATAATTATGACGGCATCGTGTAAAATTTAACCACAGCATCCTCACACATAAGGGAGAGCCCATGCCCCTAAATGATACCCAATCAGAATACCAGGCCTTAAAGGAAGAACTCCATTTCCACAACTACCGCTACCACGTGCTGAATGACCCCGTCATCAGCGATTACGAATTTGACCAGAAGCTCAAGCATCTAAAAGCCATCGAAGAAGCCCACCCGGAGTGGGTTACACCCGACTCACCCTCGCAGCGCGCTGGCGCGCCACCTTTGGCCCAGTTTCTAAAAGTCGAACACCCGGCGCCCATCCTCAGCCTGGGTAACGCCTTTGGTGAAACTGACCTCCGTGAGTGGCATGCCCGCATCGCCCGGCTGGATGACCGGGTGGAGGATGCCGATTTCACCGTCGAGCCCAAACTTGATGGGCTGACCGTCGTGCTGCACTACCACAATGGGACCTTCGTACAGGGCGCCACCCGCGGCAATGGCGAGGTCGGCGAGGATATCACCGAGAACCTGCGCACAATCAAAGCCCTGCCCCTCCACATCCCCATATCTGTGGATGGTCCACCTGTCCCCGAAGTTTTGGTTGTGCGTGGGGAAGCCCTGATCACCAAAGCCGATTTTGAGGCCCTCAACCAGCGCTTAGAAGAAGTTGGTGGCAAGACCTACCTCAATCCCCGCAACACGGCCGCCGGTTCCCTGCGCCAATTGGACTCTCGGATTACGGCCCAGCGCCCATTGACCCTGCTCGTGTATGCCATCGTCCACCACGAGGGCGGAGAAATCCCGACCACCCAGTGGGAGACGCTGGTTTACCTGCGTGCGCTGGGATTCCCGGTCGCAGATGCCTCGACCCTGTGTTCAACCCTGGATCAAGCCATCGCCTTGTGCCTGGAAACCGACCCGGAGGCCTTCCCCTTTGAGATAGACGGGATGGTGATCAAACTCAACGACCTGGCCCTGGCGGACGACCTGGGTGTGGTCGGCAAGGACCCCCGCGGCGCGATTGCTTATAAGTTCCCGGCCCAAGAGGTCACCACCCTGCTGAGGGACATCGGTGTCAACGTCGGCCGGACCGGCGTCATCACCCCCTATGCCATCCTGGAACCGGTTGAGATTGGCGGTGTGGTCGTCAAGCAAGCCACCCTGCACAACTTTGACTTCATCCACGACAAGGACATCCGCATTGGTGACCGGGTGCTGGTCAAGCGCGCCGGGGAGGTCATCCCCTACATCATCGGTCCGATCGAGGATGTGCGCACCGGTGCAGAGCAATCCTACACCCCGCCAACCAATTGTCCTTCATGCGGTGAACCGATCATCAACCCCGTGGGCGAGGTGGCTTACTATTGCACCAACAGCGCCTGCCCGGCACAACTGGTGCGCAACCTGGAACACTTCGTCTCGCGCGGTGCGATGGACATCGTTGGACTGGGGATTAATATCGTCAACCAGCTTGTCCAAGAAGGATTGGCCCACGATATTGCCGACCTGTATCACCTCGAGCCCTCCCACCTGTTAGCCTTGGAGGGATTTGCTGAGAAGAAAGCGGAAAACCTGGTCAGCGCCATCCAGACAACCAAAACACAACCGCTGTGGCGATTGATCGTTGGGCTGGGCATCCACGGCGTGGGCGAAGTGGCTGCCCAAACGTTGGCAGAACGCTATCACGATCTGGATGCGCTCAGCCGTGCCTCTCAGGAAGAAATTGAATCCATCGAAGGGTTTGGCCCCAACATCGCTGAATCGATCCTCCAATGGTTTAATAATGAAGAAAACCAGGCTGTGCTGGGTAAGTTAAAGGCCAGCGGGGTCTGGCCGTCTGCTGAACGCCGGGGGGAAACTGGTCCCCAGCCGCTGGAAGGTTTGACCTTTGTCATCACCGGCACCCTGCCGACACTCTCCCGCTCGGAAGCCAAAACCCTGATCGAATCCCACGGCGGCAAGGTCACCGGGGGCGTCAGCGGGGGCACCGATTACCTGCTCCTGGGTGAGAACCCTGGCTCCAAACTGGGTCAAGCCCAAAAACGGGGCGTGCCGACCCTTTCAGAGGAGGATCTGCGCCAATTGATTAAGGATAGATCCGCATGAAACGCTTAATTTTAAAAAAGGATCGCGAAAAAGCGCTTTTACGCCGGCACCCCTGGGTGTATTCCGGCGCAGTTCAAGCGGTTGAAGGCTCGCCCCTGC
>JAHYJN010000063.1 GCA_019428905.1 Candidatus Brevefilum sp. | reverse complement strand
ACCTGGCGATCGGCGGGCGCAGTAACGGTGGGTTGCTGATCGGCGCCTGCCTGACCCAACGCCCCGACCTGTTCGGGGTCTGCCTGCCCAACGTGGGCGTGCTGGACATGCTGCGCTTTCACAAGTTCACCATCGGCTGGGCCTGGGTATCGGATTACGGCTCACCCGAGGACCCGGACGAGTTTGCGGCTTTAATGGCGTATTCGCCCTCTCACAACGTGCGGACGGGGGTCGCCTACCCGCCGACGATGGTGTTGACCGGCGATCATGATGACCGGGTTTTCCCGGGGCACAGCTTTAAGTTTGCGGCCGCGCTGCAGGCTGCCCAGGGGGGGAACGCGCCGGTGCTGATCAGGGTGGAGACGCGCGCCGGTCACGGTATGGGGAAGCCCACGGTCAAGCTGATCGAGGAGTTCAGCGATATGTGGACTTTTGCCCGGATGCAGTTTTTAGCTGAAAGGTGATAGCTGATAGTTGATAGCTGATAGCTTATAGCTGATGGCTAATAGCTGATGGCTAATAGTTGAAAGTTTGTAGGGTGCGCAGGGATCGTCTGCACACCAATCATGTGGTGGGCAGGCGTGAACTGCCCACCCTACGGAAAAGACTATGTGGTGGGCAGGCGGGAACTGCCCACCCTACGAAAAAGACTATGTGGTGGGCAGGCGGGAGCTGCCCACCCTACGGAAAAGCTGAAAGCTCATTGTGCTTGTAAGGTGCGCAGGGATCGTCCGCGGACCAATTATGTGGTGGGTAGCCGTAGGGTGCGGTCTGGGTTTGACCGCACCAATCATATGGTGGGCAGGCAAGAACTGCCCACCCTACGGAAAAAACTATGTGGTGGGCAGGCAAGAACTGCCCACCCTACGGAAAAAACTATGTGATGGGCAGGCGTGAACTGCCCACCCTACGAAAAAGCTGAAAGCTCATTGTGCTTGTAAGGTGCGCAGGGATCGTCCGCGGACCAATTATGTGGTGGGTAGCCGTAAGGTGCGCAGGGATCGTCCGCGGACCAATCATATGGTGGGTAGCCGTAGGGTGCGGTCTGGGTTTGACCGCACCAATCAAGTGGTGGGCAGGCGTGAACTGCCCACCCTACGGAAAAAACTATATGGTGGGCAGGCAAGAACTGCCCACCCTACGGAAAAAACTATGTGGTGGGCAGGCGTGAACTGCCCACCCTACGAAAAAGCTATATGGTGGGCAGGCGTGAACTGCCCACCCTACGGAAAAAACTATATGGTGGGCAGGCGGGAACTGCCCACCCTACGAAAAAGACTATGTGGTGGGCAGGCAAGAACTGCCCACCCTACGGAAAAAACTATATGGTGGGCAGGCAAGAACTGCCCACCCTACGGAAAAGACTATGTGGTGGGCAGGCAAGAACTGCCCACCCTACGGAAAAGACTATGTGGTGGGCAGGCGGGAACTGCCCACCCTACGGGTTAATCCAATTTCTTTGTAGGGTGTGCAGTGATCCTGCCCTGAGAGCGAAGCTCGTGAGGGTTCTGCACACCAAAATTGAGGACAGCACACGATGCCAGAATATCGACGGGTTTTCATAAAAGGTGGTATGTATTTTTTTACAATCGTTGCCTTTAATCGACAAAATATTTTTTCATCAGCGCAGGCGCGGTTGCTGTTTCTAGAGACTGTTGATCATGTTCAGTCTTTTAATCCTTTTACTGTTGTGGCTTATTGCATATTACCAGATCATATCCATATGATTTGGCAAATGACAGAGGACGATGCGGATTATTCAAAGCGGATTAATGCTGTAAAACGGCGATTTTCATTGAAATACCAACAACGTTTTAAAAATCTCCCACCAAAAAGCTCAGCGCAAATCAAACGACGAGAGTCGACCATCTGGCAACGCAGATATTGGGAGCATCATATACGGGACGAGGTAGATTTCCAAAACCATGTGGATTATGTTCATTATAATCCTGTGAAACATGGTTTAGTGAGTCGAGTTCGTGATTGGGAGGCTTCCAGCTTCTTTTCTTATGTCAAATTGGGTTTTTATGACTTGGATTGGGGGGATAATATGCAAAACAATCAGGCTGGTGATCGGTATGGAGAATAAAGTTACAAGCCTATTGGATATGATAATTTTCTTGAATTAATAGATGGTGGGCAGGAAAGAACTGCCCACCCTACGGAAAAGACTATGTGGTGGGCAGGCGGGAACTGCCCACCCTACGAAAGAGCAATTATGTGGTGGGCAGGAAGGAACTGCCCACCCTACGAAAGAGCAATTATGTGGTGGGCAGGCGGGAACTGCCCACCCTACGGAAAAGACTATGTGGTGGGCAGGCAAGAACTGCCCACCCTACGGTGTAATCAATCTTTTATAAAAAATGGTGGGCAGGCGAGAACTGCCCACCCTACGAAAGAGCAATTATGTGGTGGGCAGGCGGGAACTGCCCACCCTACGGAAAAGACTATGTGGTGGGCAGGCGGGAACTGCCCACCCTACGGAAAAGCAATTATGTGGTGGGCAGGAGAAGTGCTCACCCTACGATGCAATCTGCAGGCGTGAAATTTTCACCCAACCGGGCTATAATGGGGGCATATAAATTGTAAAGATGTGTTGGTTTACTGGATATTAAGGTAAAGAACCATGGCAGAGCGAGAAATCCCCTCACAGGAAGAGCTTGAACAACACGCCGAACGGCTGGCAAAGCGGGCGCGCTTGATCGCAGTGATCTATCGCATCATCCTAACGGCCGGGCTGCTGCTTTTGGCAGCTGCCGCGGTACTGGTCTTCTTCACCCGCCGGGCATACCTGTGGGTCCTGAGCGTGCCGCTGGTGCTGATCGCGCTGGGGATCTTCCTGGCACGCGTGGAATACCGCCTCGACCTGCAGTCGCACAGCTTAGAAAACCAGGGACCCAAAGCGGGGGAAGAAAAACCGGCGTTGTAATCCCAGCGATTAAGGCGTCCAGCCCATGATCGACGTCAACAAGAGAGCCACGGTCACCAGGCTGATAAAGACGGTCAGCCCGCCAGCCAGGATGTTCTGGAAGCGTTTGTTCTTCCAGTTGCCCATCAATTGTTCATTGTTTGAAAGCTTCAGCACCAGCACCAGCAGCACGGGTAAAAAGACCGCGTTCAAGGTCTGTGAGAGCCACATGATCGGGAACAGGGGGATGCCGGGGATCATGACGATCAGCACGCTGACGGCGATGATGCCGCTGTAGATGCCGTAAAAGACAGGCGCTTCCTGGAAGCGGCGGTTCAGCCCGCGTTCAAACCCGAAGGCCTCGCAAAAGGCGTAGGTGGTTGAGAGGGGCAGCACTGAGAGCGCCAGCAGCGATGCGCCCAGCAGACCGGCTGAGAACAGCACCCTGGCAGCATTCCCCGCCAGGGGTGCCAGCACCATCGCCGCCTGTTCCGCATTTTCAACCGAGATGCCGACCACATACAAGGTGGCGGCTGTGCTGATGATAATAAAGGCCGAGACGATGTTGCCCCAGGCGGCGCCAAAACTGACATCGAGCTTGGTATAGCGGTAATCTTTGATCGATAGGCCTTTATCCGCCACGGAGGCCTGCATGTAGAACACGCCCCAGGGGGTGATGGTGGTGCCGATGGTGGCCAGCACGGCCAGGATGAAAGCTGGTTCCAGCTCAAATTTGGGCGTGAGGGTGGCCTGCAGCACCTCACCCCAGGGCGGTTTGATCAGGATCACGGTGATGATGTAGCTGATGGCGGACAGGGCCAGCACCAGCAGGAACTTCTCGATGTGCTTGTACGACCCTCGCATCACGGCCAGGCTCACCAGCAGGGCGGCCAGCGGTGCGGCGATATAGCGGCTGATGCCAAACAGCTCGGCCGAGGCGGCAATCCCGGCGATCTGAGCTACGGTCGTCCCCAGGTTGGCAACGATCAGGGACAGCATGGCGAAGGCGGTCACCCTGACCCCAAAGCGCTCCCGGATCAGGTCTGCGGTGCCTTTGCCGGTCACCACACCCATGCGGGCGGCGATTTCCTGGACCACGATTTCACCGATGGTCACGATCAGGATGATTGAGAGGAACTGGTAGCCGTAGGTGGACCCCGCCATGGAATAAGTGGCAATGCCGGGGGCATCGTTGTCGGCGCTGGCGGTGATCAAACCCGGGCCCACTACGGCCAGGTAAATGCCAATTTTTTTCATCCAGAGTGGAACTTGAACCTTTTTTAGCATGCCATTGCTCCAATGTGGGTTTTAGTAAAGGCGGGGCAGGCGTTTCTTCCAGGCGGTGGGCAGGACAATATCGACCGCGTCATCAACGGTGACAATGCCCAACATGGCCTGGCTTTCGGGATCGATCACGGGGATGGAGCGCAGGTTGTATTTGGCAATCAGGTAAGCCACCTCTTTTTGCGGGGTTAGCGGCTCAGCGCTGATCGCTTCCGCCTCCACCCATTGGCGCAGGTCGCTGTCGGGGTCTGACATTACCAGGTCGCGCAGGGTGACGATGCCCTTTAGCTGCCGGTCGTGGTCGAGGATGTGGACGTAGTACATGACTTCGTCGTCCTGGGCATCTTCAGAGCGGCGCAGGTAGTCGAGGGCTTGGCCTACAGTGAGATCCTCTGGGACATAGGCAAATTCGGTGGTCATGATGCCACCCGCGCTGTCCTCGGGATAGGTCAGCAGGGTGCGCACCTCCAGTGCTTCATCCTGTTCCATCAGATCCAAGAGAGCCTGGCTGGTGCCGTTGGGGAGGTCAGCCAGCAGGTCAGCCGCTTCGTCGGGGTCCATCTCCTCCAGGATGTCTGCGGCCCGTTCGGGCGCCATGTTTGAGAGGATCGTCATTTGTAATTCGGATGACGATTCTTCAAGGGTGTCGGCCAGGGCTTGATTGTCAAAGCCTTCCAGCAGGGCGGTGGAGGTATGGTGGTCGAGCTCATCTACGATGGCGGCAATGTCCGCCGGGGGCATCTTGACCAGCCTGTTTTGTGAGACGCTCAAGCGCAGGGGGTCATCATGCTCAATCGAGGCGACAAACTCCCAGGGGATGACGACCGACTTCTGGGGGCGGTTGATAGCATTCCCGATCGAACGGCCAACTTTCTCCAACCCCAGGCGGCGCAGCAAGCCGGTCCCGCTGACATCCACGCCGGTCAGCACGAATTGTTCACCCGCCCTGGCGATTTGCAGGTCGTTGACCCGCACCAGGCGCCGGCCTTCGGTATCGACAATTTGCTGGTCCAGCACCCGGTCGAGCAGGGGCAGCTCATGACCAGAAGGTTTAAAGACGCGCAGGCGGTCTGCGCCTACTTTTAAGGTAATGCTGGGCCACAGGCTGGCAATTTGTGCGGCCGGGACGAAGTCAATCCCGGCGGGATTTTTCTTGAGGGATAAGGCCACGATGGGCGGCATCTTGCGTTCGGTCCTATCGATCAGGATATCTTCTAATTTTCCCACCACGCTGCCGTACCCATCCCATACGGTCTGGTTGATCAGTTGGCTGAAGTAGATCATAGCGCACCTCTTCTTGTGTTGGTTTGTCCAGTGCGATTGGGATGAAACAAAAAAGAGCCTGATGCAAATCAGGCTCCCGCCACATGTAAGAGGTGGATTCAGCCTATTCGATATGCATCTGACGTTCCATGACAGCCCTGCGACGTTGGTCGTCGCTGGTACTGTCACTATCTAGGGCACTGGTTTCTTTGTTTTCGGTCATTGTTTCCAATTTTCAAAGCAAAATTAATTATCCAAAATATCGTTCAAGGTCAGAATAGCAGGAGCGTGTATTTCGGTGATGTGCAAGTATTATACACCCGATTTTTGGATTGGAGGGTGGGGAAATGCGGAAATAATTAAGAAGGGCGAGGCACGCCTCGCCCCTTGACAAATTCACTGATGACGTTAAAATAAAATATATGAATAGGTGCTCATATATTCAAGGATTATACGATGCAAGCGATAATTAAACCTGATACGGATATGGAAGATGAGATGCCCTCAGAGGCGGCGATTCACGCCATGGCGGAAAGCTTCAAAGCCCTGGCTGACCCAACACGTCTGAAGATCCTGGCCTTGCTGTTCGATGGAGAGCGCGGTGTGGGTGAGATTGCGGACCATTTGGCGGTCAGCCAGAGCGCGGTCTCGCACCAGCTGCGCCTGCTGCGGGGGTTGGATATTGTGCGCTACCGTAAAGTTGGGCGCGAGGTGTATTACGACTTGGCGGATGATCATGTGCGCGATATCCTGGTGCGCACGTTTGAGCACATCCTGCATGAAGGAGGAGCTGACAATTAATGGTGGAACAGACGCTGAAAATCACCGGGTTGGATTGTATGGACTGCGCCAAAGCTTTGCAGACCGCTGTGGCTGCCTTGCCGCAGGTGGAAGCGGCCGAAGTGCGCTTCTTTGAAGGCACGCTGACGGTGCAAGGTGATGTCGATATGGACGAATTACACAAGCTGATTAATAAGTTGGGGTACACCGTTGCTTCTGGTAAAGATGGCGTCGGGGACACGGCACCGGCTGCCGAGCCGAACGTCGTGGTGGGCTTCTGGCGCTACCTGGTGCAGCAGGTCGAAACCCAGTTGGCCTTGATTGGGGCCGGAGTGATCCTGCTGTCCTTTGGGGCTGGTTGGCTGGGCGCGCCCCGGTGGGCGGTGGTGGTTTTACAGCTTGCGGCGTTGATCCTGGCTGGCTGGCCGATTGCGCGCAGCGGGTTGGTCAACTTGTGGATTAACCGGGCATTTAACATCAACTTCCTGATGACCGTGGCAGGTTTAGGCGCAGTGGTGATTGGGGAGTACGCCGAAGCCGCAGCGTTGATCCTGTTGTTCGACCTGGCGGAAGCGCTGGAGGGTTTTACCAACGAGCGTGCCCGGGGCGCCATCGTCCAACTACAAGAATTGTCCCCCACCCACGCCGTCCGGCTGAAGGATGGGGAGGAGCGCCTGGTGCCGGTGGAAGATTTGGCCCCTGGCGAGACGATCCTGGTCAGCCCGGGTGAGCGCATCCCATTGGATGGGCTGATCGTGGAAGGACAGAGCGATATCAACCAGGCGCCTATCACCGGGGAGAGCATCCCGGTGTGGAAGGGCGTCGGTGAGGAAGTTTTCAGCGGCACGGTCAACGGCAACGGGCGTTTGCTGGTGGAAGTCACCCGGCTGGTGAGTGACAGCACCCTGCAGCGGATCATCGAGATGGTCACTGAAGCCCAATCAAGGCAGTCCCGCAGCCAGAAGTTTATCGACCGCTTTGCCCAATATTACACCCCGGCTATGGTGATCCTGGCGATCCTGATGGCCCTGGTCCCGCCGCTGGTGTTTGGCGCACCGTTTACCAACTTGGCGGACGGCACGCGCGGCTGGCTGTACCGCGCCTTGGCATTGCTGGTGATCGGCTGCCCGTGTGCGCTAGTGATCTCCACACCGGTGACGATGGTGGCCGGGCTGACCAAGGCTGCCCGGGAAGGGGTGTTGTTCAAAGGGGGCATCTTCCTCGAGGCCCTGTCCCAGGTGGAAGTGTATGCGTTTGATAAAACCGGTACCCTCACCATCGGCCAACCGCGGGTGGTGGAGGGGAAAGACTTGGACTGCCTGGGGAACCTGGAATGTGAGCCCTGCAGTGATCTGCTGGCGCTGGCCTATGCCCTGGAGCGCCACAGCACCCATCCCCTGGCACAGGCGATCATCACTGCGGCTGAAGAACGTGGGGTGACCGACCGTTATCCGCCGGCCACGAACCTGGTGACGCGTGGCGGGCGCGGGCTGGAAGGTCAGGTGAATGGGCACAAGATGACCATTGGCAGCCGGCGGCTGTTCCTGGAAGAACATCATATCCCAGATGAGGTACACGCCTGGGTCGATCAGGCTGAAGCCGAGGGAAAAACTGCGATGTTGGTATGCGACGGTGAGCGGGTGCGCGGGTTCATCGCAGTGGCAGATACGGTGCGGGAGGAAGCGCAGGGGGTGATCGGTGAACTGAACCGCATGCAAAAACACACCATCATGCTGACCGGGGATAATGCCACCGTGGCTGGTGCGGTCGGGGCGTTGATCGGATTGGATGCGGTCCGCTCGAATTTACTGCCCGGGGATAAGCAAACGGCAGTGGCTCAATTGCGGGAGAATTTTGGTAAGATTGCCATGGTGGGGGATGGGATCAACGATGCGCCAGCGCTGGCAGCCGCGGACGTGGGGATCGCCATGGGTGGGAGCGGCAGCGCCCAGGCCATGGAGACCGCCGATGTGGTTCTGATGGCGGATGACATTCACAAATTGCCCTTTGCAATCAAGCTCTCGGCTTTTGCCAACCGCTTGATCAGGCAAAACATCGGCTTTAGCCTGTGGAGCAAGCTGCTGGTGGCAGTGATCGCCCTGCTGGGCTATGCTCCTTTGTGGCTGGCGGTGCTGGCCGATATGGGCGTGTCTTTACTGGTAACCTTAAATGGCTTGCGGGCGATGCGGTTTAACGGGTAGGTTCAGGGGTTGCCGGGCACAGCCTGGCATTGATTAGAGGACGGTGTGCGTTGACTGGGTCTAACCTGTTAATCTGGCACGAGAGAAGCAAACAGCTCTGACCAATTTGCAGCTTGCTTTTCGCAGGCCTCAATGGCTTCGAAGGTCACATGGGGTGGGGTGGGCTCAGTCAATACCTGCAAACAGATTTGAGCCAGGTCTTCCCGGCTGAGGGTACCCAGGACCTGGTCTCCCTGGCTGAAGACCAGGGCACAGTCACCCCCGGGGGTGTCTGTGAGCCCGCCGGGGCGTATGATGGTGTAATTCAGCCCGCTGTTTTGCAAGATTTCCTCGCCTTTTCGCTTCCAATCCAAAATTTTACCGAAGCGGTTCAGGGGATGTTCTGGATGGGTGACCGCAATGGATGAGATCAGGATAAAATGCCCCACACCCTGGATTTGGGCTGCCCGGACGAGGTTGGCAACCCCCTCGTAATCCACCCGTTTGGGGCAGTTTTTACCAACGGGCGAGCAGGACCCAATGGCTGAAATCAGCACCTCCATGCCAGCCAGGGGCTCAATCAGCGTTGAAAAGTCACGGACATCGCCCTGGTGCAGGGTGACATCCTCGCCAAATAAGGCTGTCGCTTTATCTCGATCTCGAACTAAAAGGTGCGGGTGATACCCGTGTGCGATCAGATCCCTGACGATGATCTGACCGGTACGGCCGGTCCCGCCTGCAACCAGAATGTTATTAACCATTGTTCTACCTATAAAAACACCACTAAGTACCAATAAAAGAATGTTTCCGTAATTGTTTAGGCGGCCTTCCTGCTGAAGGACGCCCTCGCACGCTCGTCATTACCTGTTTTCTAAATTTCTTTCCTCGCTGTTGATCTGATCCAACAGCTTGAGGATATCCTTATTTTCCGGGATATCCGACATCGATCGAGCGTAATGGACGTAACGAACCACGCCGGTTTTATCGATGACCATTTGCGCTGGTACCCGGCCAAACTTAAGCAAAGTTACTTCCTGGTCGTAGAGCTTGGCAGCGACATGCTCAGGATCGGCCAGTCCGATGAAGGGCAATTGGCCTTGTTCCCAGAACTTGATGAAGTCCTGTTGGGAATCGGGTCCAACAGCGATGACTGCCGTCTCGCGCTCGACAAACTGTGGGTAATCCTGGCGCAACTGCGCCATGTGCCTGCGGCAGTACGGTCAGGTAAAACCCCGATTGAAGATCAGGTAAACGTTTTTGTCACCTGCAAAATCAGAAAGTTTGATGGTCTCTCCCTGGGTGTCCTGCAGCGCGAAGTCGCGTGCGGGTTCACCCTGTTTAATGCGTTGTGTTGCCATGTTTATCCTCCAATCCGTTTTCTAAAAAGTTGTTGATAGCAGCCAGGAAAGGTGCCGGGCATTCTTCTTGCGGGAGGTGGCCGCAGTTTTCGATCACCACCAGCTGCGCACCGGGGATATCCTCAGCCAGGCGCAGGCTGTTCTCTACCGGG
Source organism: Candidatus Brevefilum sp. (assembly GCA_019428905.1). Classification (GTDB taxonomy): domain Bacteria; phylum Chloroflexota; class Anaerolineae; order Anaerolineales; family Anaerolineaceae; genus Brevifilum. Next base: position 3,939 of record JAHYJN010000063.1, on the reverse strand, counting down.
ACGATGCGATCTTGCGCGCCGCTGATGACCAGCGTGGGGACCCGGATTTCACCCAAGCGTTCAGCCAGCTCGGGTGCCCCCGTCGCTTTGGTGAGCTCCCACAGGGCGCGATCCCAGTTTTCGGCCATGAGGGGCTGGCGGTAGCCGGCGATGATCCCAGGGTCTGCATCGACCGGGCTGGGGTCAAACCAGGCGCTGCGGATGAAGGCGTCACCCTGCTCCCCGGCTAACCTGCGGGTGATCAGTGGGCCGATGTGGTCCACCTGGGGTGTGCCCAGCAGCCAGCCCAAAACAGGGGAATCCGGCCGGGTCTGGTAGATGGCGGCGCTTACCTGGATCAAGGCCAAAACACGTTCGGGGTGTGCCAGGGTGAAGGCAGTGGCCACTGTGCCGCCGGCCGAATTGCCGACCAGGATGGCCTGGTCGATGCCCTCGGCATCCATTAATCCGAGCAGCAGGTTGATGTTGCTCTCTTGGGAGTAAGGGTTGACCCCTTGCCATTCGATGGGGCGCTCCGTCAGGCCAAAGGCGGGGCGGTCGTAGGCGATCACCGTGCCGACTTCTGCCAGGGGGTCCATCACCTCGCGCCACGAGAAGGTACTGGCGCCAAACCCGTGCAGCAAGATGAAAGCCGGTTCGCCAGAGCCCTGGCGCATGAAGTGCAGGTTAATCTGATTGAGTTCAATAAACAGGCTGTCCGGGTCTGCCAGGTCTTGTACCGGGAAGGTATTATCGAGCCTGGGGACGGGCACCAGGAACGGTCCTACTAAAACGAGTACCAGCAGGGATGCCAGGATGATCAGGGTAATTTTCCAGCCTTTTTTCATCGTTATTGCCCTAAGGTTTCTAAAAAGGTGACGGTTGCCTGGACAATCAGATCCTGCTGTTCAGGTTTGCTGAGGGAGGCTTGGCCGTCACCGTTTTGAGGGCCATACCAGCCAAAGCCAGCATGGTTGCCGCCGCTGATTTCAACAAAGGTGGTGGTGAGAGGCAGGCGTGCCCGTGAGTCGGCGATGTCTTCCAGGGTGGCCAGGCCATCATTACTGGCGTAGACCGATAAGACTGGCAGATCAGCTGCGGAGAGATCGTTGTTACCGCCGGGATAGGATGCCCACAGCACAAGGCCCGCTACCTGTGCGGGGTTGGCACGCACGTATTCCGCTGCCATGGCCCCGCCCAAGGAGTGGCCGCCAACTGCCCAGGTTTCGATGCCTGGGAAAGCGACTATCACCTGGCCCGCCCGGTTGAGGCCGAAAAAGGCCAGGTTGAGGGGCATGGGCACGATGATCACGGTGAAGCCCTGACCGGCGGTATTCCTAGCGTGAGGGGCATAGGCGCGGGGGTCAACCCGCCCGCCCGGGTAGAAAATCAGTCCGATGGTGGGTTCAGAATCGAGTGGCTCAAATACCAACCAACCGTCCGTATTTTCGAAGCGAACCCCGTCACTGGTTTGCATGGCTGCCAGGGCAAGCGCTTCGGGTTGGGCGGGATTGGACCCCCATAAGACGAAGGCGCCGGCACCGGCCAGGAGCAGAATCAGCGCCCCAAGCAGGAGATAGCGTATCGTTTTCTTTACCTCAAATCTTTTAATTTCTTTCATAGCCTAATTATAGGGACGATATAGGAAAGTTGGCAATGCTAAAGGTTCTACAAAGCATGCTTATGGGAAGACTGGCAGGGCGATCTGGCCTTCGTCGGGGTCACCTAAGAGCTCAAGGGACGCCGGTTCGTGGGCAGCCTGCCAGGCGATGTGTGCCGCTGCCAGCGCATTCAGCTCTTCATAGGTGTGAATATCCTGGTCGGGCAGCTCTCCCTGGATTAATTTGAAGCGGGTGATCTCAAGGAAGAAATCCATGGCGTCTGGCACGGGCATCTGGATGCTGTGCAGGATTAACTGCCGCTGCAAGCGGCCTTCCAGGGAGTTAGGCAGGGGCGTTTTGCCCTTCAGCAAGCGCCAGAACACGGCCTCGGAGTGGGTTTCCATGAGCTGGTGGGGTCCATCGGCTTGGGGGAAGATTTGGTAGCCAAAGGCTTTCAGCCCTTGATAGAGGGAAAAGCCCTTGCGCACCCAACCCGGGCAGGCTGTGACCGTATCTGGTGTGGGTGTGGGCTTGAACCCTAACGCCTGCAAAAGATGTTCGCACAGGCGCATGTTGGCTGGTTGATCAGGATGCTCTGTGAGCAGACCGTGCCCCTGCAGGTTGGCCTGACTGACCGCCCCGGTGTTGGGCTGGCGGGGGGCGTTGATGGCGACGTAGGCGGCCGCCTGCCCGCCAAAATAAGCCAGCACCTCATCCCGGTCGCCGTTCCCCAGCGCCAGCAGCTCGCGGTGTGAGTCGAGGGCGGCGTAGACGTAGGTCTCACGCACACGGCCCGAGGCGCGCAGGATGTCGATGCCGGCAAAGATCGGATTGTACCCTTCCATAACACTAGTTTAATCGTGATCAGGGGATTGCGCAAATGGAGATCGTTGTCATCCTGGCGATTTGAGATGTTGGTGATGGATTGTGTTCAAAGTTGGTCTCTTCAGCGGGTTCAATGGCTCGGAATGCTGGTTTGATTTCAAGAGGACATTGACAATCATCCTGTGGCACTTAAATGGCATGTGAGGTGCGGTGTCATTCCACCGAATTCAATCAGTGGCGACCTTATTTATCCGAAAAATCCTCAGTTGCTGGTTTGCCGCTCCTGGTGTGGGTATTGAAAATTGCGCGATGCCATTTATACCCTATTCATGTTTGATTTTTGTTTTTAAAATGACCACCAGAAAGCCCAAGCATAGGCTTTGGTCTGGCATCTGCTCAGCGCAAGATCAGCGGCAGGGAGCTCTTCAACCCATCTGGGTCAGGCGTGCGGTTCCCAGTAGAAACCACCCCTACTGACACCAAAATTCGTGGATGATTTCGCCAGAGTTAAAATATTTGCTTTTAGTAATGGAACCACAAATGGCAGAGGCATAATAGGTGTAAGTTCCCGAAGGGAATTCACCGTAAAAGTGTTGACCAGATGAAAAACATTTTTTGCCGACACCTGTATTACGGACTTCATAGCATAATTTGCCCCCAGTACTGTTTTTCACGTAAAGCGTCGTCATTGGCGGTTCATCCGGTGGTTCTTCCTCTTTCACGCTCGTCATTACCATCGGCAAGTAAATCAGATAGACATCCCTCGCTTGCTTTGACACATGGCTGAATTCACCACTTAGCGATTGTGCCCAAACCAAGGAGGTCGCTGTCATCCGTCCGCCTGCAGCGACCATCATCGTCAAACAAGTCACCAAGATGACAGATAATTTAAAGATAGAATTCTCTGTGAATTTCATGACACCAACTCCTATTCATTGTTGACGTAGAAAATAACCACCATTAGACATAAGCAAGGGTAAATCAATCGTTCTGTTTTCAAGCACTAGGTAAACCAAGAATCAAAAAAATACCTTTCGGATACTTTTTAATCCCAAAGCTTTCTTGAGTACTTTTCTCAAACTTCATTCCGGTAGTTGACTGGTGTTACGCCTAAAATACACATAAGTCTATGCCATTTTTTGACGGGTTTATTTTTCTACCTACACCACCTTTCTTAAGATAGTTATGGTTGCCTTCGCAATCCTTATCCTAATCTATCAAGCCGGGTCAAGGATGGCGCCCTGATCCGACAACATTTCAGCGCAAAATCCGCGGCAGGAAGTTCTTAATCACACCAGGTTCATCGGGCGGGTCTGGCGTCGCTTCGGGCAGGATCTCCTAATACCCGCACAGCGAGCATGCTAACGGTTATCTCCCAGGCTGTTGGACAGGCAAAAAACATATTTGCCCCTACTCGCCCGGAAATCCAGAATTGGTCGCGTATTTCAAGCCTTCCCAGGTCCCATAGCTGATATGGGCAAAGCCTGAGTCATCCAGCGCCAAGCTCGTAAACCGCCAAACACCAGAATTGTCA
>JAHYJN010000062.1 GCA_019428905.1 Candidatus Brevefilum sp. | reverse complement strand
TCCTCCTGCTTCTGCAACTGATTTTGGTTAGTTTGCGCATTTTTTCCACTTTTCTATCTGTAGAAAACACGATTTTCTTTACTTTTAACGAACGGTTAACCGCCACACTCACAATCACCTGGTTAATTTGGGTGTTCTTTGATGATAAAGGACACACATTACCCACCCATTTGATCATTTTCCTATCTCTGACGTTGGTTATCCTAGCGGGTGTGTCAATGGCCTTAGTGCCGCTGCTTTCGCAATCATCCCGGTTCAACCTCCTTTCCCTGGATCTATTGTGGCAGCTCCTCGCGATTGCCCTGATCCTGGCTGGGTTAGCCCTGGCGCTATTAAAAAACCCATCCCAACAGGCTGTGATGATCCTGACCCTGCTCGTGCTAGCCGTTGGTCACCTGCTGCAAATTTCCCTGCAAAACCAGATGGGGCTGGAGATGGGTGCTGTTCGGCTCGCCCAAACCCTGGGGCTGCCCTGGTTGATGGTTTTGATCCAACGCTCTTCAGCATCTGGAAGTTCTCAACCAACCCAGGATCCAGTCACCACAGAGACGTTTACGGAAATTCGGGTAGACACCAAACCCACCTTGATAAATTTGCTCTTAAAGATCAATTTAACCCAAACGGGCGAAGAAAAAATCCGAGCGATCGTGCAAGCCCTCAGCCTGTCGGCTGTGGCAGATATTTGCTATTTGGTCAGAATACCCGTGGAAGGCGATAAAGTAGAGATCCTCTCAGGCTATGACCTGATTCGGGAAACCTATCAACAGCCCGATACATTGGCCAAAGCAGATCTGCCGCGAATCATGGAAGCCTGGCGAACCGGCCAGGCCCTTGCGCTGTGCGGTGATCACTCACAGGTTCATGATGCGGTCACCTTGGGTTTGCTGATCAAGTACTATTCCGTTGGTAACCTATTTGCGTTTCCCCTTGGGCTTGATAACCAGGCATTGGTCGGGGGCGTGATCTTCCTCTCGCCGTATACCGGTAAATGTTGGGGTGAAAAAACCAAACGATTAATGGATCAGATCAAAGACACCTTAGCCCAGGTTCTATTTCTGCCGGATCCACATGAAAAGACCAGGCAGGCATTAAATCAGGCGCATTTACAATTGAACATCCTGACGGGCGAGGTCGAAAAACTTCATCATGCCCTCATCGAAAAAGAAGCGCAAATTCGTGAAAAAGAGACCATAATTAAAGGGTTAAAAGCAAAATACCAGATTGAAAAGATGGAAACGGTCAAAAGTATCGATCAGATGAAGGCACACATCACTCAGCTCACGTCCCAGGTTGATTCACAGCAAAGTGACCTTCCCCAAATGGAACAATTACAAAAAGAAATTCGTCAGTTAACGAGTGAACGAGAAAAATTAAGCCTGGCATTGAGTCGTGCAAACGCCCTGATCAAGGATTTACAGACCCAAACCGGTCAGACCGGCCCAATCCGCTTATCCTTGGATAATCAGATTATCAGCTTGGACTCGATTGCAGCCAATGTCAAGCTGCGGGTGAACCCGCAATTACAACGAAAACAGATTGACCTGGAGATCCGAAACCCGGATGGCCGCCTGATGATCAAGACGGATCCCGAGTTGCTGCAAACTGCACTGACTGAATTGCTCAATAATGCCATCCTAGCATCAGAACCGGGAGGATCGATCCAACTGGATCAAAAATTATCTCTCGAAATGGGCATGCTCACTATCCAGGTGACGGACTACGGTGAAGGATTGACACAAATGGAACAAACCGCACTTTTCAGCGCACAACACGAAAACATACCCGGCGTTGGGGATGTTCGCGCCCTGCGCAACGCGATTCGTGCCATCCGCGTCCTCAACGGAAAAATTTGGCTCAAAAGTAAAAAAGCCTCATATACGACTTTTCGCTGCCAAATTCCGGTTCGAATTATCGATTGAAAATATGTGACGTTCAGCTATAATCATCAATAGAAAGATGAATTCTGATAACCAATAAACAGGAACAAAATTATGGCAATCAAAACAATGGAAACACATCATCACCGGGGACAGGACGTGCCAAGAGCATTCCAGGTCATCACCATCATCGTTTTTCTCTTTTTGGTGTGTTTACTGGGTTTTATCCTTATTGCTGGTTTTCGTTCAGGCAACCAAGGCAATCCTGCCTATGCCTATGCACGCCAAACGCAAACCGCGCTTGAGGCAAACCCAACGCCGACCCCCTTCCAACCGGAGACAGTCGGGTTCGTTCCTGAGATACCCGCACAGGCCGAGGGCGAGCCCGAAACCGCCTTCCCCGCTGAACCTGAGTCCACACCGGTTCCAACTTTGAAACCCCTGCAAAAACCTGAAGGACAGGTTAACATTTTATTGTTGGGTTCCGATCAGCGTGAGAACGATTATGGATTCCGCACAGACAGCATCGTCTGGGTCTCTTTAAACCCCAAAGATGGGTTCGTGAGCGCAGTTTCTTTTCCCCGGGACCTGTTTGTAGATATCCCGGGACGCGGCGAGAACCGCATTAATACCGCCTTCAGCTGGGGTGGATTTGACCTGCTGGCAGACACCATGGAAATTAATTTCGGCGTGCGCCCGGACATGTATGTCTTGATTAATATGGCTGGCTTTACCTCGGTGATCAACAATCTCGGCGGCATTTATGTCGAGGCGGAACAGAATCTGACGGATACCTGCCCCAGATGGATCAACCAGAGCGGTATCTGCAGTGTTGGCCCCGGGACAGTCCACATGAACGCGGATGTCGCCTTGTGGTACGCCCGTTCGCGCTATTCAACCAATGACGTTGACCGCGCCCGACGCGCCCAGGAGGTGATTGTAGGCATCTTCAAACGCTTGATGAGCCTCGATGCAATTCTCAAAGCGCCCGACTTGTATCGAGCCTATACCACATATGTCGAAACCGACATCGATTTAGGGACCGTGGTATCTATGCTGCCCTTAGCCAAGAGCATTTATGAAAATGGCGACATGCGTAAATATGTTGTCGGTTTTGATTATGCTTACAGCTGGATCACCACCAGCGGGGCCAGTGTCCTGGTTCCTGATAAAGCCGGCATCCGCGATTTGATGATCGAAGCGTTAGAGTGGAAGTAAGTTAGTGATTGACACGGTTTCAGGTTTGGTCTAAAATTTCATTAAGAAACTGGCTACACGAATTATTTGATAAGCGAGGTCTGATGACAAACCAAACCACAGAAGCCACAGGGACACCTGCCCATTTAACAGAACAAACACACCTCCAGCCAGCCATCCAGGCCTGGAGGTTTTATTTAAATGACCAGGGCCGTTCGCCATATACGGTTAAAGCCTTTATTGCCGACCTTAACTTGTTAGATCGCTTTTTACCACCGGATAAAACCATCGGCGAAATTACCCAAAAGGACCTCGAAAACTTTACCAAGTGGCTCGAAAACGAGCGCGGCGTGCCCTGCAGTCCAAAGAGCCTCTCCCGACGGGTCACTTCGGTTAAAAGCTTTTTCCGCTGGCTGCAAAGGGGCGGCGTGTTGCTGGTGGACCCAGCCGACAAACTCCCCCAGCGCACGGTAAGCAGTCCCTTGCCATTGGTGTTATCCCACCCCGAGATCAAAACCGCGCTTAAAATAGCTGAGAACTTTCGCACCACCGTTCCACCAGATGCACGACCCTATACCCTCCTCAAACTTTTACTGGAAACAGCCATCAAAAAAGGTGAATGCCGGAATATCACCCTCAATCATCTCGAAGTAGAAGACCCCCAAAACGCGTTTCTGTTTATCCGCTATACCAACCCACGCTACCGGTATAAAGAACGCAAACTCCCCCTTTCCCCCGAATGGGTTGCATCCTTTAATGAATACGTTACACAATACGAGCCGCAAGAACGTTTATTCCCCTGGACGTCTCGACGGATGGAGTACATCCTCGAAGACATCACTGCAGCAGCCGGTTTCGAAAAACGGATTTCGTTTGACATGTGCCGCTGGACGAGCGTCTTGACCGATTTGATCGATGGTGTCGAATCAGAGAAGATCCGCCAGAAACTCGGCGTGTCTAAAATCCAGTTCAGAGAAGTGCATCAGAAGCTCCGCAGGCTTGCCATCCAGCAAGGTTACGACCTGGGTGAAGAGACACAGGCAGAATGAACCTCTGCTGGAATAACGCTGATCGATCCCCCAAGTAAATATCACACTTCGGATGATTCCTCCCGCGCATCAACCAATCGCAATTTTAGAATTCTTTGGGTCGTTTCCCTGATCTTAAATACCTCCGACGGTCGGATTTGGACGACCCAAGCAATTTGATCGCCCGACAACACCACCGGCCACCGCGATCGAAATGGTTCCGCCACCTTGCAGTTCACATAAATATCCTGCAAACTTTGCGATTGCCCGCCCATACCCAGGGGTTGCATACGATCCCCTTCATGGCGAGCGCGCACGATTAACGGCAAATCTAGCCGGTCATAATCCAACCAGGCTTCATCAGGACTGAGTGTCTTAACCAAAGCCATTAGATTTTTGGGGGGTTTTTCAATCAGGCTGGCTTCAATTCGCTGACCAAACCTCAGATAGAACGGCTGACCAAGGTCTAACACACCCCGTTCATCTTTACAGGGCACAGACAGCTGTCCTAAATCAGGGATTTCAGCATCCCAGGTTTTGATCATCAGCACATCATCGATCACCATCATGGTCAACCGGGAGACCAGGTCTATCTCACCGCCTGAGCCCATGCCTTGTACACAGGTCAGACCACGTTCAACCACCTCAAAGCCAACATCTCGCACATCAGGGTTTAGTTGAGCAATGGCATGCCGCAGCACACGGCGTTTGAGTGTTTTAGGCAATCGTTGGAATTTTTTTAAGCTTAAACTAATCTGCACATCGGAACTGCCCTGGCGACAGTCTTCAAAGGATTGTTGCGTGATCTCATCCAAAAATTGTTCTTCCTCACGCAGCACATCCGCCATCCGCCAGAAGACCGTTTTAATTTTTGGATTATAGGTTTTCAAGACGGGTATCAATTCATGGCGGATTCGGTTGCGATGATAGGCCGTGTTGAGGTTGCTCCGGTCATCACAGGGCGTTAACCCAATTTGCTCAATGTAGGCATCGATCTCATCCCGCCAGATCCCAAGCAGCGGGCGCACCAGCGGGATGTTCTTATCCCACAGGGGCATCATGCGTCGGTATGGCATACCGGTTAACCCAGGCAGCGCTGCCCCACGCATCAGGTGCATCAAAATCGTTTCGACCTGGTCATCCGCGTGATGGCCGACCGCTACAGCCTGGCACTGATGGCGGCGTGCTTGCTCGAACAAAAATTGGTAGCGCACATTTCTAGCTGCTTCCTCAATCGATTCAGCCTGTGCGTTTGCTACCTGCTGCACATCAACGCGTTGGCTGTAAAAGGGAAGCCCGAGCGATTCAGCAAGCGTTCGAACGAAATCGGCGTCTTGTAAAGACTCTGCGCGTAAACCATGGTCCACATGGGCGACGACCAGGTCATAACCAAGTGCATCCAGGCCGTGCAGCAATGCCAGGCTATCCGCCCCGCCTGAGACCCCCAGTAAGATCGGTTTCCCTTTCGTTAATCCACATTTTTCAACAGCCGATTGTGCAAGTTGCATCAGAAACATATCCACATTATAGCACCCCAACCGGGATGAACGCTTTTGAAATGGGGTATACTTCACGCAGGAACCAGGCATCATATGATTAATCAATCGTTCATTATTGGGATCACTGGAAATATTGCCACGGGGAAAAGCGTCATCCGACGCATGCTAGAAAATGCTGGTGCTTTCACAATGGATGCTGACGTTCTCGCCCACCGGATGCTCTACCCGGGTGGACCCGCCTACCAGGCTGTCATCGATGCATTTGGTCCTCACATCTTGATGGATAATCGCATGATTTCGAACATGAAATTAGGCGAGATCGTCTTTAGTGATCCCCAACGGTTAAAACAACTCGAGTCCCTAACCCACCCACCGGTCATCAACACCATTCTCGCACGTATTCAAGCAGCCAAGCGACCGCTCGTAGTTGTGGAAGCCATCAAACTGCTTGAAGCAGGTCTTGGCGAATATTGCGATTCGATCTGGGTCAGCCATGCCTCATTTGAGCACCAGGTGGCGCGTTTGCTGGAAACACGAGGGCTGACAGCAGAGGATGCCAAAACAAGAATCAACGCCCAGACAGCCCAATCGCTGAAGCTCAGCCAGGCGGATGTCATCATCAACACGGAGAGCTCTTTCAAAGACACCTGGATGCGGACACGAAAGGCGCTTAATGATACAATTCATACATTGATAGATGCGCCCCTGCACATTAATAATTCAGATGGATATTCACTTGATCCTGTCAGCCGTAAACCTGATTCGCTTTTGGAATCTTTCTGGAGAAAGCATACAGGGGAAGTGCCAGAAAAGCTGTATGAACAGCTCGGGATGCGGAAAGTTTTGCTCATCACACACAAAGATCGCGTTTCTGCTTTCATCATTTGTGAGGACTGGAATTTTTCAACATCCTTGATCAACGTATTTCCACGCCAGATGCTGAAATCCCAGCCAGCGTTGGTCTTGAATGCCTTTGATCAACATGCCCGGGCAAATCAATCAGAAATTCTGTTGATTCCCACATTGATCGGAGGCGGGATTCGCGACCAAATGGCAGCCGCAGGGTTTACAGATCAGCACTTAGACGTTTTCAACTATCCGGCCTGGCAAATAGCTGCCAAAAAAGCAGCTTCAAACGATGAACGATCCATTTGGACAAAAATCTTAGCGCAACCCTTTGAAGTAGAATTCAACGGGTTTATGCAGTAGAGTTATTAGCTTATGGCACAGTTCTTTGACGACATTTCCTTTCTCATCCAGCGCTTCGGGTTGACTGATTTGCTGGATATTGTCCTGGTTGCTGCTGTGTTCTTCACCGTATTAATGCTTCTCCGTGATACAGAAGCCCTGGTGTTACTGCGCGGCGTGCTGTTCGTCATTGTCCTGTTGGTCATTTTTACCAGCTTGGTGGAACTGCCCGCCTTTTCCTGGTTGATCAGTACAGTCTTGCCGGCACTGGTATTTGCCGTGCCGGTTATTTTTGCACCAGAGATCCGGCGCGCCTTGGAACGGGTTGGCCGGGCTGGGAATATGTCGTTTCTCGCCCGCACACGGGATATCACCGAGAAACAATTCATAGAGACATTGAGTGCGATCACAAAAGCCAGTGGTCGGCTGTCTGAACGGCACCATGGCGCGTTGATCGTCATCCAACGCATGCAAGGCTTGGTGGAATACACCCAAACCGGTGTCCCGATGAATGCCATGGTAACCCCGGAATTACTGCTGCAAATCTTCTATCCCAACACGCCCTTGCATGACGGCGCGGTTATCATTGTAAACAATACGATCGTTGCCGCGTCGTGCGTGATGCCGCTTTCAGCCAGCGGCGTTTTGAATAGTTCACCGGAAAGGACCATGGGCTTGCGCCATCGGGCAGCCATGGGGATTACTGAGGTCAGTGATGCCATCGCTGTTGTTGTCTCAGAGGAGACAGGCAGCATATCTATTGCGCAGGATGGCAAGATGATTCGCCGCTTGAACATGGAACGTTTGGAAAATACACTGCATGCATTTTTCCAGCCGACAGAATTTATCGGAGGTCGAAGTCTGCTCTCCCGGTTCTTCACATTACTCTCCCCCAAAAGAACTGAAGACAAAGGAGGAGAAGAATCATGAAGCACATCCGGAAGATCATTCGCAGCCTGCCGACACTATTGACAGCCTTAATCTTTGCGGTGGTAGTGTGGATCTTTGCAGTTACACAGGCTGACCCAACTGAAACCCGCACCTATCCCAGGTCGATCCCCATGGAAATTATCGGGCTGGATCCAAGCCTGACGATCATCAATGAAGTTCCTCAACAAGTAAATGTAGCCATTCGTGCCCCCTCATCGATCCATACACAGCTAGAAAATGACATAAACCTGATCGACGTCATCTTGGATCTCTCGGGGTATGAAGCAGGAGTCCATACCCTGGCACCGCAGGTCAACCTTGGCATCTCTCCAGCTGAGGTAATTCGGGTCAATCCCTCGTCGATTTTTATTAAACTAGATGCGATCATCACAGAGAATTTCCCGATAGAGCTGCGGGTGATCGGCAACCCCACCATTGGGTTTGAAGTCCAATCACCGGAGCTAAGCTCAGAGAGTGTACTTATATCCGGTCCCCAATCCCTGATTGATACCATTGACCATGTGGCTGCAGAGGTCAACATCGCCGATGCCTCAGAGGATGTCCACCGCATGATTGAGCTGATCCCTTACGATGCGGACGAAGTCCCGGTCACCGGGGTCAACCTCAGCCCGTCAGCGATCCAGGTTACCGTCCCCGTTAACCAGCGCGGCGGCTTCAGAACTGTGGTGGTGAAAATCGTCACCAGCGGACAGATCGCACCTGGCTACCGCTTGACCAATATTTTCGCTCTGCCCCCAACAGTCACCATTTTCTCTGCCGATCCCAACTTGGTCGAGACCATCCCAGGCTTCGTTGAAACAACCCCCATTAACCTCAACATGGCCAGTGAAGACATCGAGATCAGGGTTGCTCTCAACCTCCCGGAGGGGATCAACGTGGTTGGCAGTCAGAATGTCTCCGTGCAGATTGGCATCGATCCCATCCAGAGCAGCATCAGTTTTACCAACGTCCCCATTCAAATCGAGGGTTTGGGTGAAGGTCTTCAGGTTGAGATTTCACCAGAGAATGTGGATATCTTCCTATCTGGCCCCTTGCCGCTGCTTGATGAGTTGGATTTGACCAAGATCCTGGTCCTGATCGATTTATCAGATCGTGGCCCAGGAACCTACCAGTTAGTCCCCGAGATTTTATTGGAAAACAACCAGATCAGTGTCGATGTAATCCTGCCCAGTTCAATCGAAGTGACCATATCCGAGGTAAATTAACCCGCACTCGGTGCACCCACGCACAATCAGCATAAATATATTAAACGGATATTAACTGCCACAAACCGGGCAAGCCGAATTCTTTTGGATTTCCACCTGCTCAAAAGCCGTATTCAGGGCATTATAAATCAGTAATTTTCCGATCATCGGCTTTCCCAACCCTGTGATCAACTTTATCCCCTCTGCTGCCTGCAATGCACCAACGACTGCCGGCAGTGTATTCAGCACAGCCAAGCGCTCTGGGCTTTTTTCCTTCTCAAATGGTGGGATTATTGGGAATACACACGCCAAGCAGGGTCCCTGCGAGGCATGAAAGACGCTCACCTGGCCGTCAAACAGGTTGACCGCCCCATACACAAATGCTTTGTCCAGGTCAACACAGGCGCGGTTGATCACATGGCGCGTTTCCAGGTTATCCGTGCCGTCTATCACCAGGTCATAGTCCCGTATGATCTCCCGCGCATTACCCTGAGTCAATCGACGGTGATGAGGCGTAAATTCAACCTCGGGGTTATGCTGTTTAAGTCTGTTGACAGCCAAGCCTAATTTGTCTTCTTCAAGATCATCGCTGTTGTAAAGAATTTGCCGATGTAAGTTATGCAGGCTGACCTGGTCATCTTCGACCAAGCCGATCCTTCCCACGCCAGCCAGGGTAAGGTACAGCGCCGAGACGCACCCCAACCCGCCCACACCGACCACCACAACGGATGCTCTCTTAAGCCGCTGCTGTCCCTCATAACCCATGTGAGGCAAACGCACGTGTCGTGTGTAACGTTCTAATTCCAAATCGGTTAATTCACTTCTGTCCATCTCAGCCGCCGTCCACACCAGGGAAAATTTTGACCACATCCTGGTTTTGGACGTATGTCTGTTCCAGGTCAACAATAGCCCCATTTAGAATCACCAGCTGCACTTCTGCAGCTGGGATCCCAATCTCTGATAATAAATCCCGAAGCGGGACCTGATCAGCTAGAACGCACGCCATTTCAGGATTTTGATCGGGCGTATAAAACGCGAGGTACCCACCAGCATACAAAATCATCGATTCCTGACCTTCAGAAAAACGCTTATCACGACATCACAAATTCAATAGATCAGCTGCCCAACCCAAACCAAGGTGCTCCAAACGCGGCCGTGTTGGGATGCCTGTCTCAGGATCCCAGCCTTTGATCTGGTACAGGTGTGCCCGCGCAGCCAAAAACAGATCGTGGTCGATCGATTCACCTTCCAGAAAGCCATTTTCAAGTGGTTCATAAAAACGCTTGGGCAGGTCATCATCTTTGGAGGTAAAACCCTCGCGCACATTGAAGAGTCTGTGCAAATTGACTGCCCGCTCCCCAATTTCAAGCAAATCATCAAAGGTCATGTTCCAACCGGACGCTAAATTGATCGATGCCAGTACATCATCCGGGTGGATAAAACCGCGCGGTGCTGGCCCAAAAAAGCAGTATCCAACCGTATTCTCAAAACTATTCCAATTTTCAAGGATCAGGTATTGACGCACCTTTTCATCACTCAAACTGCGCGCGGGTTCTGCCTGGGTGATCCCGAGCGGCGCTGCGTTTCTAAACGGCAGTGAGTCCGGGTTGGTAAACATGGTATCATGCGCAACAATCAGATGATCTGCCCCAATCTCTGCCACAGCGTAACCCATACCCACATTGTACTTCCCGCGGGGTTCGTGCATCGGTACCTCCTGCCCCTTGACCTGCTGAGCATAATCGATCGCACCATTGCCAATTTTCTCCGCTGCCCGTTTACTTCCCTCCGCCAGGATATCCCCAAAACCGTCCCTTTTGGCAATCTTCTCGATCATCGCCAACATGGCATCAGCGTTGCCGAACCGCAGTTCGATACCGTCGGTGTCATCAAGTCCAATCAAGCCATTTTCAAAACATTCCATCGCAAAAGAGATCGTGACACCGGTTGAGATGCTATCCAGCATATACGCGTTGCACAACTCATTGGCTTTCGCAATCACGTGCAAATCTGAAATGCCACAGTTTGAACTGAAAGAGGCCAAAGTTTCATATTCAGGTCCGCCGTATTCCGAGGGCTTACCATCGATCTGAACTTCTCGCTTACAGCGCACTGCACACGCAAAACACGTGCGACGGGCGATCAGTAATTCCTTCTCATAGGCTTCCCATTTGATGTCTTCCATCTGCTCAAATGCACCTTGGCGGAAATTACGGGTTGGCAGCATACCTGAAACGTTTAAAGGTTCAATCAGCCCAGGTGTCCCACGGTGTTGCAATTCCCACGATTGCGGGTTGTCCCGCACCTGTCGGGCGAGTTTTCTGCCTAACTCCCGCAAGCCATCCGGGTCGTGGGCAATTTCCTGGTAGCGACGGGTACCGCGCACTGCCACCGCTTTGAGGTTTTTGGCGCCAAACACAGCCCCCAGCCCATTCCGGCCATTAAAATGCCGCAGATCATTGGTCAACCCAGCAAAACGGACCAGGTTCTCTCCAGCAATGCCCGTTTGCAGAACACGCACCTTCTCGTCTCCCAACGCTTCGCGGATCATCGCCTGCGCTTCAGCAGTGGTTCGACCCCATAAATTTTCAGCAGAGCGAATCTCAACTTCCTGATCGTTAATCCATAAATAAACGGGGTTCTCAGCTCGCCCAGTGATGATCACCGCTTCATAGCCGGCTTGTTTAAGCTCAGGACCCCAGTAACCAGCCGCTTCAGAGCTGCCCACCGCATAGGTCAATGGAGAACGCCCAGCGACAACATAGCGTGGCGTGGTAGAGACTGGTGCACCTGTCAGCAAACCAGCTGCGAGGATCAACACATTTTCTGGATCAAAGGGTTCGGTATTCGCTGGCATTTCACGCAACAAGTAATAACCTGCCAATGCCTTTCCACCAGGATAGCGTTTATAAAAGTCCTCAGACAGCAATTCCGTCTGAATGTTTCCAGTCGTGAGGTCCACTCGCAAGACTTTAAAATCCGTTTTCATGGGCATCTTTATCATCCTTTCCAAACATTGATCTCTTACAGATCAATCCATCCTGTGAAATTATTCAACAATCTCACCTCTCATACCACAATCTCATATGTTGAGTTAACCGCCCAAAGGTGTAAAGAGGATCAACATTAAACTGGTAATGGAGAGCAATACTGCCACAACGGTCCCCACCAGCAGGGGTTTCAACCCGATGCGCTTGAGACTACCCATCTGGGTATTTAATCCTACCGCAGAGAGCGCCATCAAAATCGCGAATTTTGAGACCGAATCCAAAAAGACCAAACCTTGGGCGGCTGTCTGCAGATGGCCTGGTGAGGCAACATGCTGTGGAAGGAAACCGAGCATCACACCTACCGTCCGCACCAGCGCCATTAGCACAAACCCGACCACAAAACCTGGAATGCTTTTCCTTAAATCCATCCGCCGACCCGGTGAGGTGCTGCTGTCAGTCCGCTGTCCTTTGAGCCGCTGGTACACCACACCGATAATAAAGATCAGGGGTGCCATCAAGACATTTCGGGTTAACTTTATGATCGTAGCAACATTCTGGGCGATATCACTGTATATAGCGCTCACCGCCACCACCTGGGAGGTGTCATTCACCGCGGTTCCTGCCCAAAAGCCGAAGACCTGATCGGAAAGCCCGAGGGCTCGACCGATCAGTGGATAAACCAGCACCGCGATCAATCCAAATAGGGTGATCGTAGCCACCGCAAAGCTGACTTCTTCTTCATCCGCTTCAATCACCGGGGCGGTGGCAATGATCGCCGAATTGCCGCAAATCGCTGTTCCGACCCCGATCAGCGCAGCCAAGCGCGGCGAAATGTGGAATAAGCGTTTTCCCACCCATGCCAGGCTGAGGGCTGTGATGATACACAAGACAATCAAACCTAAACCCCGCCAGCCCGTTGCGCCAATATCTTGTAAGCTCAGCCGCAATCCCAGCAGGATGATCCCAAAGCGCAATATCTGTTTCATAGCGAAGGCAATCCCGGGGGCAAGTTTTGGGCTGTGGCCGATCAAAGCCCGGACATACAAGCCTAACAGGATCGCAATCAAGATCTCAGAAACGACCCTCCCGACCAGGGTGCCATCCAGCAACCCATGCAGGAACCGGCTGACCAACGCCACGCCCAACACAAGGTTCAGGCCTGGCCAGGCTGCTTGAACCGCCTGCCAAAACGCTCTAAATCTCGTATGACTTTCAGCTGATTTCATCATCTGCTTGCGGTTAAAACCATTTCGTTACCTTCTTAATCTCGATCAGTGTCCATAAATGTAAGTGAAGGCACGCTCGTTCAAGCACTCCGGTAGAGTTTGGTCAATACAAACTCATTGTGCCGTAAGGTTTCAGCGTTGGTCAGCCTGCCGTTGATGGTTTGAGCCATAACCTGCATCGTCATGTCAGCTGCCCCATCCAGGTTGATGTCAAAGCGCAACAAACCAGAAAGATCGACATCAATATGCTCCGCCATGGTCTCCACCGTTAGTGGGTTGGCAGAAAGCTTGATCACCGGCGTGACCGGGTTGCCAATGATGTTGCCCTGCCCGGTGGGGAACAGGTGCACGACCGCACCCGCGGCACAGCACAATGTGACCATCTCAGCAGCCGCGCTGGAGGAATCCATAAAGTACAAGCCAGTCCCCTCTGGCGCTTGTGCGGGTTCTAGGAAACCAGTCACAGGGCACGTTCCAATCTTGGCGATATTGCCAAAGGCCTTTTCCTCGATCGTCGAAAGCCCGCCGCGTATATTGCCCTCTGTCGGCTGTGATCCCATTAAACTAACACCCTGTGAAACAATTAAGTCCTGGTAATCATCAAATGCAGCTTGAAAAGCTGCAGCACCTGCTTGTGTCTCAAATCGCTCAACGACCCGATGCTCAGCCCCTGTTACCTCGGTGGTTTCACCAAAAATCAGTGTGCCACCTTTTGCCAGCAAACGTTCAAAAACGCGCCCAACCG
Organism: Candidatus Brevefilum sp.; assembly: GCA_019428905.1. GTDB lineage: Bacteria > Chloroflexota > Anaerolineae > Anaerolineales > Anaerolineaceae > Brevifilum. The sequence goes on along the minus strand of JAHYJN010000062.1, from coordinate 22 downwards.
TTGGGTTGGCAGCCAAACCGCT
>JAHYJN010000061.1 GCA_019428905.1 Candidatus Brevefilum sp. | reverse complement strand
GCCTTGAGGCAGCCAGAGAAAGCGAGGCTTGAAATGAAAATCACTCTGAATATCAACCAGCAAGACTACCCATTGAACCTGCCAGAAGGTGAACGGTTGCTGGATACCTTAAGACGGCTCGGCATCTTCAGTGTCAAAAGCGGCGGCTGTGAAAAGGGTGAGTGCGGTGCTTGTGCTGTGCTGTTCGATGGACGCCCGGTAAACAGCTGTACTTTGTTGTCCGCCCAGGCTGAGGGGCATTTGATCGAAACCGTTGAAAAAATTGGTGAGCATCCTGAGCAGGGTTGGAAGCGCACGGAGGGATTGCACATTATCCAACAAGCCTTTGTGGATACCGGTGCGATCCAATGTGGTTACTGCACGCCAGCCATGGTGTTGGTCGCCAAGGCTTTGCTCGAGAAAAATCCCTCGCCATCAGAGGGAGAGGTGCGTGATGCCCTTTCAGGTGTGTTATGCCGCTGCACGGGATATGTTAAACCCGTTCAGGCCGTCTTACGTGCAGCTGCCATCATGCGAGGTGAATCGGTTTCTCCCATTGATGAACAGCTAGATATCAGTGCCGCACTGGATTTTGATAAAGGCAGACGTGATGGCGGTGCGCCGTTGACCTCTGGCAGCGGAACGTTGACCGAAACGAAGGTCATGCCGAAATTAAAGGTTTTGGATGTACATTCCCCCATGAAGACAGTCGGGCATGCAGAGCCCAAGGTGGACGCCGTTAAACTTGTGCAAGGTAAGCCCGCATTTACGGCGGATTTTGATAAGCGCGATATGTTGGTAGCCAAAGTATTGCGCAGCCCTCTTGCCCATGCCATCATCAAGCAGATTGATGTCACTGAAGCTGAATCCCTGCCTGGTGTTGCAGCCGTGCTCACCTGGCGGGACATCCCGCGGGTGGCTTACTCTACTGCGGGTCAATCGCATCCCATCCCGGGACCTTTGGACACCTTCTCACTGGATAAGAAAGTACGGTTTGTAGGTGACCGGGTTGCCTTTGTGGCGGCTGAGACGGCAGAGATCGCTGAGGCAGCCTTAAAATTGATCAAGGTAGAATATGAAGTATTGCCCCACATCCTTGACCCCCGGGAAGCGATGGCTGAAGCTGCGGTCATCATCCATGACGAGGATGAATATGTCAATTTTGATGAATCAGACCCATCACGCAACCTGGCAGCAGAGCTCAGAGTCGATATCGGTGATGTTGAGCAAGGATTTGCTGAGGCAGACCAGATTATTGAAGCCGAGTACGTTGTACCAAAGGTGCAGCAAGCCCACATTGAACCCCATGTTGTCGTCACATACTGGGATGAAGATGACCGGTTGGTGATCCGAACCAGCACACAGGTACCCTTCCATGTTCGACGGCAAATCGCACCTGTTTTGGATTTGCCCATCAAGCGCATCCGGGTGATTAAGCCCAGGATTGGTGGTGGGTTTGGCGGCAAACAGGAGGTGTTGATTGAAGATGTTGCGGCGCACCTGACAATCGCAACGGGCAGACCGGTGATATACGAGATGACACGCGAAGAAGAATTCATCGGCGCTCGCACTCGTCACCCTATGCGCATCCGCCTTAAAACCGGGGTTAAGCAAGATGGCACAATTACCGCCAATGAAATGTATGCCCTGAGTGACACTGGTGCTTACGGCTGTCATGCATTAACAGTGACAGGCAATACTGGCCATAAGGCAATGGCCTTGTATGTCGGCGATGGCAAGTATCGCAAATCCCCCAATATTCGGTTTTATGCAGATGTTGTCTATACCAACACGGTGCCTTCGGGTGCCTACCGCGGCTATGGGGTTCCGCAAGGTTTTTGGCCGGTCGAACGGCATATGGAAACCATCGCGCGGGATCTAGGGCTTGACCCGATTGAATTTCGCCTGAAAAATGCGCTTCGGTCTGGTGAACTGCATCCCTTTAGCACCGCCTGGAGCGAAGGGCGAGAACCCAAACCTGAGACGGTCTACACAGTTGGGTTGGAAGAATGTGTCAATCAAGGCCGCATGACGATTGATTGGGACCGTAAGTTTGGTAACGAGGATTGGCATAATGTGCCTGGTGCTATGAACCTGCGAAAAGGGATTGGGGTGGCGATGGTGATGCAGGGTACGGCTATCCCTTACCTGGATATGGGCGGCGCCAGCATAAAAATGAATGACGATGGATCCTTCAATCTACTGGTAGGCGCGACCGACCTGGGAACCGGTTCAGACACTGTCTTAGGCCAAATGGCAGCTGAAACGTTGGGTGTTCCGCTGGAAGATATTTTGGTGTATTCATCCGACACAGATTTCACCCCCTTTGATAAGGGCGCTTATGCTTCCAGCACCACCTACATCTCTGGGGCAGCAGTGGTTAAAGCTGCTGAAAAAGTTGCTGAGCAGGTGCGTGAACGGGCTGCATTGATGTTTGCTGAACAAGATGTAAAGGTGGACCCAGCCGAGATCAAACTTGAAGACCGGAAAGCGATTGCGCCAACGGGCGATGCCGTCAGCTTTGGTGAAATCGCTTTGCATGCATTGCATCAAACCGACCAGGTGCAAATTATGGCGGTGGCCTCGCACATGTCCCCGGTGGCGCCTCCGCCGTTTGCAGCGCAGTTTGCTGAGGTGACGGTAGACCTGGATACGGGTATGGTCACGGTTGATCAACTGGTGATGGCCGTCGATTCAGGCGTGATCATCAACCCGGTCACAGCTTCTGGGCAAATTGAGGGTGGGATGACACAGGCCTTAGGTTACGCGGTATGTGAAGAGTTGGTTTATGACGAAAAGGGCCGCCAGCGTGAACGGGATTTAGTGGATTATCATATCTTCCGCGCCGACGAAATGCCCGGATTGACCACGATCTTTGTCGAAACCTATGAACCCTCGCACCCTTATGGTGCAAAAGCGGTTGCTGAAATCCCCATGGATGGGGTGGCGCCAGCCGTTGGTAACGCCATCCTGGATGCTTGCGGCGTTTCTCTCAATAAAATTCCAGCCTTACCAGAAGAAATCTGGCGTTCATTAAACAGTGATGGATAAGATCGTGAGGCGTAAGATTGGCTGCTTTTAAACTTCAGAACACCCCCAGTATTGGGACAAAAGACCAGGTTTTCGTGATTGGTCATGTCAACCCGGATACGGATGCGATTGCATCAGCCATGGGATATGCCTGGTTGCTGCGTGAACGCGATGGGATCAATGCCACACCTGCTCGTGCGGGGGCGATTAACCCTCAAACTGCGTGGGTGCTTAAAACATTGGGCTTGGATGCGCCGATATTATTCACCGACGCTTCACCCCGATTTGAATCGGTTATGCGGCGTTATGATACGGTTTTGCCCGACAGCCCATTAAGTGAAGCCTGGGCAATCCTCAGCCGTACCGGTGGGGTTGCGCCTGTGGTCAATGCGGATGGCACGCCTTATGGTTTGATTTCCAGTAAGTCCCTATTTAATTTCCTGAGCCGTCTCACCGGCCCTCATCCCCGTTATCAGAATATGACCCTGGCGAAACTTCTCGAAATTCCCTGTCATGAAGCAGCGGAGTTAGATGTTGCCCATCATACCGCTTCGACCCGCATCAGGGATGTCATCCGGCGCCTGTTGCGCAATGAGGTTGATGAATTCTTGGTTTTGGATGAAAACCAGCGGTACTTGGGCATCTGCAGGCAGAGGGATCTGTTGGACCCACCCCGCTTGAAAATTATCCTGGTTGATCACAACGAACCGCAGCAAGCACTTGGCTCCCTGGAAGAAGCAGAGTTGATTGAAATCCTGGACCATCATCGGTTGGGTAACTCGTCTACACATGCGCCCATCCGCTTTACTGTTGATGTTGTCGGGAGCACCAGCACCCTGGTATCCGAATTAATCGAGGAGGTTGGTTTGAGCGCTCCACCTGAGTTGGCTGGGTTATTGCTAGCTGGATTGTTATCCGACACACTGATTTTGACCTCACCAACGACGACACCTCGGGACCAAGCAGCCAGCGAAAGGTTAGCGCGCTGGGCTTTTGTATGGGGGTCACCGCTTATGGACGAGTCGCTGCAATCATTTGGCCAGAGGGTGTTGACAGCTGGCACAGGGTTGGCAAGCCGGGATCCGATGGATGTGGTGACCACCGATATGAAGAAATATGAAACCGGATCGATGCGGTTTGCCATCGCCCAGGCTGAAGTCTCAGATTTATATGAGTTGAATGAACATTTGGAGCCGCTGCGCCAAGCGTTGCAAGAGCTAAAGGAGCGCCGGAGCCTGGATTTTGCCATGTTGATGGTGACGGATGTTGTCCAAGGAGACAGCCGGTTATTGTTGGTCGATGCACCGGTGGTTTTGGATGACCTACCGTATCGACCCTCCTCGGATGGCACACGCCTGGCAGAAGGTGTGGTCTCCCGAAAGAAACAGTTGCTACCTGTGGTACTCAGTTTATTAGAGGAGTAATGATGGACGTGCTTAAATTGCTCAATGACGCGGTAGATCGTGGGGAACCAGTTGTCTTATGCACGGTTGTGAACACGAAAGGTTCTGTGCCACGGCATGCTGGCGCGAAGATGCTGGTCTACAGTGACGGGCATTTTGATGGTACAGTTGGGGGTGGAGAGGTGGAAAACCGGGTGCTGGCTGAAGCGCTGGCATCCTTCAAGGATGGAAAGACCCGCTTCCTAACTTACGACATGATTGACCCTGAACGAGGGGATGCCGGCATCTGCGGTGGTGTGGTGACGGTATTCGTTGAGCCTTTCCTGGAGCTGCCTACGGTGATTGTGGTTGGTGCTGGCCATGTTGGCAAGCCGATTGTGCACCTAGCAAAATGGCTTGGATTTCGGGTTGTGGTCAGCGACGATCGCGCGGAGTTGTGCACACCTGAAGAAACCCCCGGTGCTGACTTATACCTGCCAATCCTGATGAGCGAAATCCCTGAACAATTGACCCTCAATGAACGCACATACTTGGTTTTGGTCACACGGGGTGCAGAAGTGGATATTGAGGGGCTGCCAGCGCTGTTAGATACAGACGTGCCTTATATCGGTTTGATCGGATCAAAGCGGCGCTGGGCGCATACCCAGGAAAAGTTATTAGAAAAAGGTATCACAAAAGAAGCCATTGAGAGGATTAAGTCACCGATTGGGATTTTCATCCATGCAGAAACACCAAATGAGATTGCGATCAGCATCATGGCAGAAATCATCGATCATTACAACCAGATGAAGAAACATTTTCAAAGAGCATAATATTGGAGACAACCAAGCATGTGGAAAAAATATATTTTAGCAGAATCAATTGAAGCAGCGGCAGAAGCACTGGCGAATGAAGGCGAATCAGCACGGATTATAGCCGGCGGGACGGATTTGATCCTGGAAATCGAACGTGGCGTTCGCCAGGGCATTAGCACGATCATTGATATCACCAAAATCCCCGGGTTAGATGAGATTACTGAAGACCAAGAAGGGGTGATCCATCTGGGGCCTTTGGTAACGCATAACCATGTGGTCGCGTCGCCATTGATCAGAGAAAAAGCTTACGCGTTAACCCAAGCCTGTTGGGAGGTCGGTTCCCCACAGATTCGTAACCGGGGTACGGTGGCAGGCAACCTGGTGACGGCATCCCCTGCAAATGATGCTATCAGCCCATTGATGGCATTGGACGCGAAACTTAAGCTGCTCTCTTCGCACGGTGAACGGGTGGTCCCCCTTTCGGCGTTTTATTTGGGTGTCCGAAAGACAGTTATGGCTGCGGATGAGGTTATTACGGATATTTTCTTCGATGCGCCCAACCCGGATCAGCATTCTTTCTTTATCAAGACTGCCCTGCGACGAGCACAGGCGATATCTGTGATCAATATCAGCGTTGTGCTGCAAGTTAAAGATGGTGTGGTCCATAACGCACAAATAACCCTGGGTGCTGCGGCGCCGACTATCATCCATGCTGAGGGGGCAGAGGCGTACCTGGCCGGTAAGCTGTTGAATGAAGATGTGATTGCTGAAGCAGCGGCTTTAATTGCGGACGCAGCCAGCCCGATCTCAGATATTCGGGGATCGGCGGATTACCGGGGTTACATGATGGGTGTGATTGCCAAGCGAGCCCTGACCGCGATCCTGCAGGGCGTCGATAAAGACCAGATCCCCCCCGACCCAATCTTGTTGATGGGTTCCGGATTACACGTTGCAGCGCCAAAAGTGCCCTGGACAGGGGATGAAATTCAGACCTGGATCAATGGTAAGGAATACCATTTTACGACGGGGTTTGACAAAACCTTGCTGAATCTGATTCGTGATGAAGCGGGGTTGACCGGCACCAAAGAAGGCTGTGCAGAAGGAGAATGCGGAGCTTGTACGGTCTTTCTTGACGGTCGGGCGGTGATGAGCTGCCTGGTGCCCGCCCCTCGTGCCCACGGCGCAGACATCGTCACAATTGAAGGGTTGCGGGAAGGAGAAGCCTTGCACCCCGTTCAGGATGCTTTTGTTGAGCATGGTGCGGTTCAGTGTGGGTTCTGCACGCCCGGTTTTGTTATGTCTGCGGTAAAGCTTATGGAGGAGCGGCAAACACCTTCCCAGGCAGAAATCCGCCAGGCGATTACGGGCAATTTATGCCGCTGCACCGGCTATTACAAGATCATTGAAGCGATCGAGAGCGCCAGTCAGCACGAAGCCGCTGGTGCCAGGGATTAACACAGAACAGGAGCGATGATGTCATATATTGGAAAATCCGTTATGCGTGTTGATGTCAAAGATAAGGTCACAGGAGAGGCTCTCTATCCAGGTGATATCAATCTTTCTGACCAGGTTTTCATGAAAATATTGTTCGCTGGTCGACCTCATGCCATTATTAAAGCGATTGATACCCATGAAGCAGAAGCGATGACGGGTGTCCTGGCTGTGTTGACGGCCAAGGATGTGCCAGTGAATGAATACGGCTTGATCATGCCTGACCAACCTGTTTTATGTGGGCCGGGATCATCAAAGCCTTATGCGGAGCGGGTACGCAACGTTGGCGACCAGGTGGCGCTGGTTGTGGCTGAAACCGAAGAGATTGCAGCAGAGGCTTGTCACAAAATCAAAGTGACCTATGAGGACCTGCCGGTTGTCACCTCGATCGAAGCTGCGATGGAACCAGAGACGATCCTGCTCCATCCGGATCATGGATCGAATGTGATCCTCGAATATCAGATTCGACACGGAGATGTTGACGCAGCTTTTCGTGAGTGTGATGTGATTGTGGAAGGCGAGTATCGCACACCAATGCAGGAGCACGCTTACCTCCAACCTGAAGCAGGCGTCAGTTATGTGGATGAGGATGGCGTTATCACCGTTCTGGTGGCAGGCCAATGGACGCATGAAGACCAGGAACAGATTGCCCATGCGCTCGACCTGCCGCTCGAGCAAGTGCGTGTGATCTATCCAGCGATTGGCGGGGCATTTGGTGGCCGTGAGGATATGTCCGTGCAGATTGTGTTGGCATTGGCTGCACTGCACCTGCATCAACGGGGGGTTTACCGTCCGGTCAAGACCATATGGAGCCGCGAGGAATCCATTGTCGGGCATCATAAGCGGCACGCTTATAAATTGACAGCTAAATGGGGCTCTACGAAAGATGGCAAAATCTTGGCTGCCCAGGTTGACGTGACGGCGGATGGCGGCGCCTATGCCTATACCTCGACCAAAGTGTTAGGTAACGCAACTTTGATGAGTATTGGTCCTTACGAGATCCCTAATGTGCGGGTGAATTCACGTGTTGTTTATACAAATCATGTCCCCGGTGGTGCCTTTCGGGGTTTTGGTGGACCGCAAGGCGCGTTTGAAGCTGAGATGCAGGTCAACCGCCTGGCAGAGGCACTTGGTATGGACCCGGTTGAACTCCGGATGCGTAATTTGATCGAAGATGATTCGATCATGTGCACCAACACCAAACCACCGAAGGGTGTAACGATCAAACCAGTGGTTGAAGCCTGCACAAAACAGGCAGGTTGGCAGCAAACTGCTTCAGGCTGGCAATCCCCACAACCGATTAAAGGTGAAGGTGCCATTAAACGCGGCCGCGGTATGGCGTGTGCCTTCAAGAATGTCGGTTTTTCCTTTGGAGCGCCTGAAACCTCTCATGCAAAGATCGAGCTGCATGGAGGAGCCGAAATTGAGCGGGTGGTACTGTATCATGCCGGTGCCGATGTGGGACAGGGTGCGCACACTGTGTTTCGGCAGTTTGCTGCTGAAGCCCTGCATATTCCGCTTGAGCGGATTGACCTGGTCGTCTCAGATACAGCGTTCACGGGCAATTCAGGGAGCGCTTCTGCCTCTCGCATGACTTTTATGGCTGGCAATGCGATCAAAGGCGCGGCCGAGTTAGCCTTGGAGAAATGGCAAGCTGAAGAACGGCCAGTTTCTGTAACCTATGTTTATCGTGCCCCAGCTACAACACCCTATGATCCGATAACAGGTGAATGCTATCCCAACTTCTCTTATGGGTATGTAGCAGAAACGGTAGAGCTAGAGGTGGATACCGAAACGGGTGATGTCCGTATCTTGAAGATCTATTGTGCAGATGATGTTGGTAAGGCGATCAATCCCATGCAGGTTGTGGGTCAAATTGAAGGTGCGCTGGTACAGGCTGCCGGTTATGTCCTGATGGAAAACTTTATCCAGAAGGATGGTTATGTCCTGACGAACATGCTCTCCAATTACCTGATTCCGACCGTGCTGGATATTCCGACGGAAATTGAATCAATCGTTTTGGAGTACCCGGAGCCAATTGGACCGTTCGGCGCGCGGGGTATGGCCGAGATGCCTTATCTACCCCTGGCACCTGCCATCATGCATGCGATGTATGATGCCACTGGTGTCTGGTTCAATGAATTTCCCCTGACACCGGAACGGGTGCTGAGAGGATTGGGAAAAATTAAATGAAACCTTTTGTACTCACCTGGGGCGGCGGTGATTTGGCCAGCGGGGTGGCATACCGTCTGCACCAGGTGGGTATCCGCGTTTTAATCGTGGAAACCCCACAGCCCATGGTTGTCAGGCGAACCGTGGCCTTCGCCCAGGCTGTGTTTGCTGGGGAGACTGTCATTGAAGGGGTGCGGGGCCAGTTAATTGAGTCCCCGAGCCAAATCCAGGATATTTGGGCGACCGGGGATATACCCGTTTTGGTCGACCCCGAATTGAAAGTGATGGATGGATATCCACCATTGGTGTTGGTCGATGCCCGTATGAGAAAAGTGGGGGCTGATTTCCCTTTAGGGACAGCTGAACTGGTGATTGGGTTGGGACCAGGGTTTACCGGGGGAGAAAACTGCCATGCGGCGGTTGAAACCAACCGAGGCCATTTCTTGGGTCGGGTTTACTGGGAGGGCAGCACGCAGGCTGATACCGGTATCCCGGGTAAGGTGGGTGATTACACTGCAGAGCGGGTACTCCACACGTCGGTTGACGGCCAGGTGCAAGCCTTTGTTGAGATTGGTGATTGGGTCGAACAGGACGATGTGATCATGGCTGTCGGGGATCATCAGATCCGGGCGCCTTTCCCGGGATTGGTGCGTGGATTGATCCAACCCGGACTATTTGTCACAGCGGGGACCAAAGTGGGCGATATTGACCCCCGGCCTGATTTTTTTCGCTGCTGGACAATTTCTGAAAAATCACTAGCGATCGGCGGCGGTGTCTTAGAAGGGATCCTGACCCGGCCAGACATCCGCAAAAAATTGTGGGGATAACCAGGATCGATGAAACTCAAGCATGCTTTAGGCCTTAAGGGGGGCGAAGCCGTTGCTTTTGTGGGGGCAGGCGGTAAGACCAGTGCCATGTTTGAACTGGCGGCTGAGCTTACACCACCGGTCCTGCTAAGCACCACCACACACCTGGGCGCCTGGCAGGCTAAGTTAGCGGGCCAGCATCATGTGATCACTTCCGTAGAAGAACTCAAAACCATTAATCTCAACCAAGGAAAAACGGCCTTGTTGACTGGTCCTGTCAGCACGGATCAGCGCTTATCAGCCCTGGATTTTTCGACTTTAGAAGCCATTTATGGCTATTGCCAGGCGCAAGGTCATTCGTTGTTGGTTGAAGCGGATGGAGCACGACAACGGCCGCTCAAAGGGCCGGCTGCTTACGAGCCGGTCATTCCGTCCTGGGCTGACCACGTGGTGGTGATGGCTGGCCTGGATGGATTAGGGAAACCCCTTGGTGAGGACAGCGTCCACCGACCGGAAATCTTTGCACAGTTGGCTGGGCTAAGGCTTGGTGAGGAAATTCAGGTGACCCACCTGGCGCAGGTATTGAGATCTCCACTTGGCGGGTTGAAAGGCATTCCTGAAGGTGCCTCCCGCGTTTTATTTTTAAACCAGGCCGAAGGGGAAATCCGCAGGGCACAGGGCGCCAGGCTTGCCAGCATCTTAGCAGATGTTTATGACCGGGTGTTGATCGGCAGTTTACAACAACAGCACGATGGGGGACCGATTTCCAGCGCCCACAGCCGAACGGCGGGGATCATCTTGGCAGCTGGCGGCAGTGAGCGATTGGGGCAACCCAAACAGCTGCTAGATTGGCGCGGCACACCCTTTGTCAGACAAGTAGCACAAACAGCCATATCCGCTGGTTTGGACCCCTTGATCGTGGTGACAGGGTCAGAACGGGTGGCGGTTGAGGACGCGCTTTCGGACCTGCCTGTGGAATGTGTGTTCAACCCTGATTGGGCTGCGGGTCAATCTGGCTCGATGCGGGTTGGGCTGGCCAGCCTGCCCCTGCGCTGTGACCGGGTGATGTTTTTACTGAGCGATCAGCCGCAGGTTTACCCCCTGCTGATCCGCCAGCTAATCGAACGTCATAATCAGCAGCGAGCACCAATCACGGCACCGATGATGCGCGAACGCAGGGGTAACCCGGTATTGTTTGGAAAAGAAACCTTTGAGATCCTGAAGTCGATCAGCGGGGATAGAGGCGGTCGGGCAGCTTTCAATAAATTCAAGGTTGACAACCTGCCCTGGATTGATGACCGCGCCCTGTTGGATGTTGACCAGATGAGCGATTATGTTCAGCTCATGCGGGCTTACTTTGATTTTACCTAGCGGGTTTACCCACACGATAAGTGCGATGATTTTGACCCACAAAGAAAAATGTAGAATGCGAAAAGGAGTCGATCGAAATGACCAGCAAGATCATACCGTTGGCCGGAGAACACATAGAACAAGTCTTTCAGATTATCGAGGCACTGCCGGATTGGTTTGATATTGATGCCCGAACCCGGGCGATGCCGATTGACCTTCAATTTCAAAAGGTATATGTGGCAGTCAATGGGGATGAAATTGTGGGATTTATCACGCTCTATGTTGCAGATGGGCGGGTTAATATTGGTTGGCTGGGTGTTCATCCGGATCACCACCGCATGGGGATTGGCAGACAGCTGGTCAATGCAGCTGAAGTATATTGCCGTCAGAAGGGGATTGATGAGCTGGCAGTGTATACCCTGGGCGACTCGGTGGATTATGAACCGTATGAATCCACCCGGGCTTTTTATCTCAAGCAAGGTTTTACCGTTTTTCAGCGATCCGAAACGGATAACCCGGGCTGCCCGGAGGAGATCAAACTGAAAAAATATATCTCATGAATTGATAAGCAGCAGCAAGTTTGATCAACCCGGCGGTGAGATTATGGGTTGAATACCTGAAGGGCGGTGCGTAAGCTTTCGACCCCACTGGGGTCATCTAGAACTTCCAAATCAGGCGCCAGGGGAAAAGACTGCCCATCAACCCACCAGCGGCCGCTGGTGATATGCACACTGGAACCATCCGATAGCTCATAGATTAATTGAATACTGGTCTTACCGTGGGTGGATGTGCCAACCAGGATCCCCCGTTGGTGAGCTTTGAGGGCGCCGGCGACGATTTCTGCTGAGCTAGCTGTGTTGTGATTGATCAGCAGGACCAAGGGTAGGTCAGTAAAAGGACCAGGCTGATCAACCTCAAAAATCCTGACTTCTTCTCCTTTGAAAGATTGGGCAATGACCTCACCTGATCGAAGGAAGAGCCGCACAATGTCAACACCGGCTTCGACCAGCCCGCCGCCATTATCCTGCAGGTCAATGATCAAGCCTGTCATGCCCTGATCAAGCAGGCTTTCGATAGCCGATTGCATCTCTTCGGCGGTGGTCTCAGCAATCCGGTGAACCCGCAGCATGCCGATTTTTGGAGCTTCAGGCAGAAGGTGCCAGGTGATGGAAGGCAGCGGTACCGATTGGCGTTTAATGTCGAAAATGAGCTGATCTCCATCACGATCGATTGTGATGCTCACTGTTTCACCCTCCGGGCCGCGCACGGCAGCCAGCAGGGTCACCTCATCAGTGTGCGGCGAGACCAGCAGATCGTCGACCGCCAGCAGCAGGTCGCCATCCTGGATGCCGGCTGTCAGCGCCGGTGAATCAGGTAAAGGATACAGCCGCCACTGAGCCTGGGTGTCCCGTTCCAACCGTACCCCGATACCGCCAAACCGTCCGGCCAATTCATCGGTCATGATTTCATGGGTTGCTGGTTCGACGAACCCGGAATAGGGATCTTCTAATTCAGCCAACATCCCCCTAATCATGCCGTATTCAAGGGTGGGATCATCAGGGATGTCGAGGATGGTGTTTTCTAGCATGATGGCGTGTGCCTGGCGTAGGAGCCCAAAATCGCTGCGGGAATAAGCGATAAATTGGTTTCCAAAGTAGCCGATGGCGATTGAGAGAATGATCACGACCCCCTGGAAGAGGAAGATCAACCAGGTAGGGAAGGGTTTTGGATTGTTTTGATCAGGCATAGGGTTGCACTCACATTTTTAAGGTTAGGGTATAATGGTCACACTCCATTATACTGAGTGATGCGTATGATCGGATGAAGTTGAACTTTGACTTGGGAATACAAGCGCCTGGCCAGCCCACACACAGGCTGGTGACGAGGATGGAGGTTCCCTGGTGCAGACCAGGGCTAACTGACTGAGCATCAGGAAAATCGAGAGATCGGCGGATGCCTCCCGCTACTTCTGTAGTTGAATTCCCATAAATGATATTAGATTAATGCAACATCTAGCCGTACCTGTTAACAGGTTTTCGTTTAGGATGTCTGCGTGAACTTTGAACCAGGAGGTTGATGCTTATGTGCGGCATAGTAGGCTATATTGGTGAGCAGGATGCGACACCCATCATTTTAAGCGGGTTGAAACGACTGGAATACCGTGGTTACGATTCAGCGGGTGTAGCGGTTCTGGATAACGGCAATATTGAGATCCGGCGTGACGCTGGGAAGCTGAGCCACCTGGAAGCCCTGGTACGCAACACGCCCATCCATGGGAAAATTGGCATTGGCCACACCCGTTGGGCTACCCATGGCGAGCCCAACGAGCGTAACGCCCATCCACACCTGAGCAGTACGGGGGAGTTTGTCGTGGTTCATAACGGCATTGTTGAAAACTACCTGACTTTACGCGAGGAGCTCGCTGCTGAGGGCACGGTTTTCAATTCAGATACGGATACTGAAACCATTGTGCAACTGGTAGAGAAATTTCACGCTAGCGGGTCCTCATTGGTGACAGCTGTGCAGCACACCTTGCAGCAATTAAAGGGCGCACATGGGATTGTGGTGATGTCTTCGCTTGAACCGGATAAGATCGTCGCCGCCCGGGTGGGGAATGCCGGCGGGGTTGTGATCGGTCTGGGTGAGGGTGAGAATTTTGTTGCGTCTGACCTGCCGGCGATCCTGGAACACACCCGCCAGGTGGTGTTCCTCGAATCGCACCAGATGGCGGTCATCACGCGCCAGGGGGTTGAGGTGTTTGGTCTCGATGGCCGAGCGGTTGATTTCCAGGTGCAGAATATCTCATGGGACCCGGTTGCGGCTGAAAAAGGCGCCTATCGCCATTTCATGCAGAAGGAAATCCACGAACAGGTGCGCTCGTTGACCGATACCCTGGCTGGCCGGGTTGATTTTGACGAGGGACGCGTGATGCTGCATGAACTCAACCTGGATGCACGGAAGGCGCGTGAGATCCAGAAGATCATTATCACCGCTTGCGGCACTGCTGCCCACGCGGGGATGGTGGGCAAGATCCTGATCGAACAGATCGCACGGGTGCCGGTGGAGGTGGCAATTGCCTCTGAGTTTCGCTATGCTGACCCGCTGGTGGATGAAAAAACTGTGGTGCTGGCGATCAGCCAATCGGGTGAGACGGCGGATACCTTAGCTGCGATGGAGGAAGGACGTTCAAAGGGGGCG
>JAHYJN010000060.1 GCA_019428905.1 Candidatus Brevefilum sp. | reverse complement strand
CGTGTTTGTTCGATCCTGCGCCACCGACGTTGGCCAGGCAGCGGAAGGAGATGCTCTTTTCCAGTGCCCGGTGTGCCAGGCGGTCATCCCCGGCGAGGGGCATGATTTACACTGTGGGGGATGTGGAACGACCTGGGGTTACCAGGACGGGATTTACGATTTCAGACGAAAAGATTAAAAACATCTTCTTACTGGTAGTTCTCCCAAATTTTAAGGACCAGGTCAGCATAGCGGTAGCCCATGTCCATCGGGCCGTAGCGGAACAGGGCTTCACGGTAGGTGCCGTGTTTTGCGTACAGGTTTGCCAGCATCCGGCTGCCGTAGGCTAGGTTGAAGTCGGGGTCCTGTAATTCGGCCATCGTTGGTCGGGAAGCAAAGCAGGGACCGTTGATGCACATAAAGTCCGCCGCACGCCCATCCCGGGGCATGACCTGCATCAGGCCGACCGCGCCGCTGCTGGAATACGCCAGGGGGTCACCGCCGCTTTCCTGTAAGACGACAGCCGCGATCAGGTTTGCGGGCAACCCTGCTTGCTGGGCGCTTAACTCGATCGCCTGGCACCACTGTTGAATGGATGGGGGATAGCTGGAAGGCAGTGAGCAATCCGAAGCCTGGTCTTCGAGGTTTTGGGATGCGATAGGGTCTGTTGTGACCAGAAAGGTTTCATTGTTTGTTTGCCCTGATTGTGCAGAGGCCGTCAGGGTGGGCGCAAGCAGCCCTTGTGGGGGCATTTGAGCTGCCGCCACAGTGCCGACCCAGATCACGATCAGGCAGCCAACCACGACCGCTGGGATGACGATGATTCTTCGCATAAGACACCTGCCTCCTCATTAAATAGAACAAACTTTCTTATTTTAAGTATATTGTAGCACATATGTTCTAAATTACAAGGGTTTTCAGGAAATCCAAGGCGTTTTTTAAGGTTGATCTTGGTTCAGTCAGATTTAGGTGATTGAGGAAATCACCACCATCGGATAAACTTAACCCATGAATAGACTTCCCTATGAAATTGTTGTGTTTATCTCGATGTGCGCTTGGAGCGTGTTTCATTCTTGGTTGGCTGCTTTTTCCACGAAAAATTTAGCAGTGCGAATTTTCGGGAAAGGCATCCGCCGCTACTACCGCCTGTTGTTCATTGGTATCGCAGTTTTGACCTTGCTGCCGATCCTGGGGATGGTGGCTTTCTTCCCCTCGCGTCACTTGTGGACCATCCCTGTCCCCTGGCTGTACTTTACGGTGACTTTACAGGCGTTAGCGCTGCTGGGTTTGATCGTTACCGTGCTGCAGGTTGATACGATGGCATTCATTGGGCTGAGCCAACTGCATCATCCTGATGCCGAACAACAGGGGGAATTGGTGACGCGTGGGTTCTACCGTTGGGTCCGGCACCCTTTGTACTTCTTCAGCCTGGTGCTTTTCTGGTTGTTTCCCGTGATGACGAATGTGAGCCTGGCCTTTGTGATCGCTGCCAGCCTGTATTTTGTGATCGGCACCCTACCCGAAGAGCAAAAACTGGTCGAAATTTTTGGCGAATCCTATCGCCAATATCAGCAAGACGTGCCGCGGATCATCCCCTGGATCAAATTCCGATAGGGTGATCGGTTATCTAACCGGTTTAAGATTAAAGGGCACCCCTGCTGTCTTGCCAGCCTCTACCAGCGCAGCGACGATTTCAGATAGGAGTGGGACGCCTTCAGCCTGGTATTTTTCTGCCTTTTCAAATTCTTTCTCGCCGTGGATGTATATGCGGTCCTGCCCGGGGAGCTTGGGTGTGGCTTTCAAAGTGCGGATATACGCATCCATATCGGCTTTGAAAAAGTCAATCGGCCGGAAATTTTCGATTTTAAGCACCGCAAAGAAATGACCGACATCGGCATTGTGCGGATGGGAAGGGTGCCCAACCTGGCTGCCAAAGGCCGCCCCAGACAGCACACCGGACAGCAGGTCGACCAATAACGATAGCCCATACCCCTTATAACCTCGCAATTCAGCCGGGCCGCCCAAAGGCAGCAAGGCGCCGCCGTGCAGCACTTCTGCCGGGTTTTGGGTCAATTCACCGCGGGCGTTGATCCCCCACCCCTCAGGGATCGGTTGACCGGACTTGTCGTGTACTGCGATGCGTCCAATCGACACGATGCTAGTCGCCATATCCAGCACAAACGGGCGTTCTTCCCCAGCTGGCATGGCTACCGCGATCGGGTTGGTGCCCAATACGGCAGGCAGACCGTAAGTGGGTGCGACCAGGGGTTGCGAATTGGTCAGGCTGATGCCAATCATGTCCTCGGGCAGGGCCATCATGGCGTAGTAGCCAGCAATGCCGTAGTGGTTGCTGTTGCGCACTGTGGTGACGGCCAAACCCGCTTGATCGGCCATCTCGATGCAGCGGGACATGGCGCGGTAGCCTACCACCTGGCCTAGGCCGTTACCGCCGTCGAGGGCAAGGGTCGCCGGGCTTTCATTGAGGACCTTGATCGGGGAAGCAGGGTCGATGCGCCCGTCCAACAGCCGGCTGCCATAATAACTGTGCAGGCGGATAACGCCATGCGAGTTGATCCCGCGCAGATCAGCAGAGACCAGGACGTCCGCGGCAATATGAGCATCGATCTCGGGGACGTTCAGGGCAGTAAAAAAGCGCGACACATAATCTTTGAGGTCATCCACGCGATAGGTGAGGGTTTCAGGCATGTTTGTTTCTCCAGTTTGAAGTGTTCATTGCGGATTCATTATAACCGACCAAAAGACCTTGTTTTCAGGCCAATCGCAAAGTGATAGAAATGTCTGTAAAATCATTGTTCGCGGTGCCCGTAGAGTGGGAAGGGGTGTTTGCAGAGTGAAGATCGTTGATTTCGTGAAAATATTTGACTTTGCAATCGCCCTGCCATGGTTTAGGCTGTGCCCATACAGGGGGTTACATCAAAAGGCCTGCGTGCTATAATAAACCCACGTTAGGAGAAGAGAAATGTCGAAGCCGAAGATCATTGCCCACCGGGGAGCGAGCGGGCATGCACCTGAAAACACGATGGCTGCCTTCCAGTTAGCTATGGAACAGGGAGCCGATGGCATTGAGCTGGATGTGATGCTCTCAAAGGATGGGCAGTTGGTGGTCATCCACGATGACACGGTTGACCGCACCACAAACGGCACCGGCCGCGTTAAAGACTTGACCCTGGCGCAGCTTAAAGCGCTGGATGCTGGTAACGGTGAACAGATCCCAACCTTGGAAGATGTTCTCCATACCTTTGGCTGTAAATACCTGATCAACGTTGAATTAAAGAATTATGCAACACCCTTTGACGCTTTGCCCCGTGCGCTAGCTGAGCTGTTAAATTCTAATGGGTTTTCAAAGTCAGTTATCGTCTCTACTTTTAACCCCTTTAGCCTGGTCCGTTTTCGCCATTTATGTCCGAAGGTTAAGGTTGGCTTGCTCACCCTGCCGAATATGGCTAATCATTGGATCTGGCGTTTGTTTAAGTATGATGCCCTTCATCCACATTTCAAGGATGTTGATCGAGATATGGTTTCAACGGCTAAAGCCCGCCAGAAGGAGATCAATGTTTGGACGGTTGACGATCCCGATCAAATCCGGCGTTTGGCAGCGTTAGATGTGGACAGCCTGATCACAAATTTCCCAGAAAAAGTGCGGGAAGTCCTGGAGTCTGTCGGATGAAGAAGGGTTATCGCTCCCTATGGGTCCTGTGTGCCCTGGCGCTGATTTTGGCTAGCACACCCGGGCTGACCGCACGCGCCCAGGAAACCTCCAGGGAAGAAGCGCTGCTAGCAACGATGAGCGCTGAAGAAAAAGTGGGTCAGCTGTTCCTGGTCACCTTTGAGGGGGTCAACATTGCTGAGGATTCTCAGATTTTTGCATTAATTGCTGAACATCATATTGGGGGCGTGGTGTTGACTGCGGATAACAATAACTTCTCTCATGAAGATACACCTGCTGCTGCAAAGCAGATGACCCAAGCGCTTCAAGAGATCGCGTGGGAAGCCTCATCACAAGTGATTAGTATCGAAGATACCGGCGATACAACCGGAAAAACTTATGTACCGCTGTTGATTGGTCTGAAACAACTGGGGAATGGCTACCCAGGCGATCAAATCCTATCCGGGTTGACCACACTGCCATCTCAAATGGCCCTGGGTGCCAGCTGGGATCTGCCGCTGGCAAACAGTGTGGGCGAAGCGCTAGGCAGGGAGCTATCCATTTTGGGCTTCAACCTGTATTTGGGTCCGAATTTGGATGTGTTGGAGATCGCTAATAACGAGGCAGCGCGTTCTTTAGGGGTCAACGCCTATGGCGGCAACCCCTTCTGGGTGGGTGAGATGGGACGGGCCTTCGTCAGCGGTTTGCACGCGGGCAGCGCTAACCGCATGCTGGTTGTCCCCCAAAATTTCCCGGGTACTGGCAATGCCGACCGGTCGCCAGAGGAAGAAGTCTCTACCGTCAGGAAATCATTGGAGCAGCTCACCCAAGTTGAGATGGTGCCGTACTTTGCCGTCACCACACCACCAGTGGGTGCCCCCGGCCGCGTTGATGGTTTGATGATTTCCCACAATCGATACCAGGGATTCCAGGGAAATATCCGGGCGACCACGCGTCCGATCAGTTTTGATTCGAATGCGCTTCAGCAGCTGATGTCCCTGCCCCAATTTGATGCCTGGCATGACAATGGCGGGTTGATCATCAGTGAAAATCTCGGGAGTGGTGCGATCAGACGCTTCTTTGACCCCAATGAAGTCAATTTTGACGCCCGACAGGTAGCCCGCAATGCCTTCCTGGCTGGTAATGACATCCTGTTTGTGGATAATTTCAGGGCAACCGGAGACCCCGATTCTTTTACCACAGTGGTGTCCACGCTTGAATCCTTTGTGCAGAAGTATCGTGAAGATCCGGCTTTTGCCCGGCGGGTTGATTCCTCTGTCCTGCGAATATTATCAGCAAAAATGGCGCTGTATGGCGATTTTTCCTTTCCAAGAGTCAGTAATTTACCAGGGGAACCGGAGACCTTGGGCGAAGCACAGGAAGTCACATTTGACGTTGCCCAGGCAGCCGTGACACTGATCAGCCCCAGTGCGCAGGAACTGGATACCGTGTTAACTGCACCGCCGCAGTGGTTTGAAAATGTGATGATCTTTACCGATTCTCGCACAGTTTTCCAGTGTGCGGGGTGTGCGCCAACTGCTGACGTGGGCATCAATGCCTTCGCCAACGCGTTGGTGAGCCTGTATGGACCCCAAGCCGGGGGACAGATTCTGCAAAACAGGCTTGCCTCTTACAGTTTTACACAGCTTGAGGGGTTTTTAGATAACTTAGAAACGGAAACGAGTGAACTGATCACCACCAACCTGCGCGTGGCTGACTGGTTGATCTTCAACACCTTGGATATCTCACTGCAATATCCATCGTCAGACGCATTGCAGCGGTTATTGGCTGAACGGCCTGAGCTCCTGGCGGGAAAAAATGTGATCGTTTTTGCTTTGGGGTCTCCGACTTACCTGGATGCGACCGACATTTCGAAGGTCACCGCCTATTATGCGCTATACAGCAAAGCCCCCGAATTCTTGGATGTGGCCGCCCGAGTCTTGATGCAAGAGTACGATCCACCTGGTGCACTACCGATATCTCTGACGGCTATTGGTTATGATCTGACCTCAAGGATTTTGCCCAACCCAAACCAGGTGATCCGGTTAGAGCTTGTTCTGCCCGAGGCCGAAGAAGCGCCTGATGAGACTGAACCTGCAGAACCGACCCCGGGAATAACCCAGACGCCCGAACCCACCCCACTCCCAAGCTTTAACGTAGGCGATACGATCACGATCCGCACGTGGCCCATCGTTGACCATAACCAAAACATCGTCCCAGATGGGACGGTTGTGCGGTTCAATTTTCGCATCTCAGGAGAACCGGGCATCACCCAGCAATTTGAATCACCGACTTCGGGTGGTATTGCCTTCTTCAATTATCGGATTGAAGCGGCCGGGGGGATGGAGATCACCGCCGCCAGTGGGCCAGCTACCCAGTCTGAAACTTTACAGATCAACATCTCACCCGAAGGGATCATGTCCATTTTTGCTTTCACGCCCACACCGGCCATCTCTCCAACGCCAGAGCCGACACCGACCCCAACAATAATCCCAACACTGGCGCCCTCACCGACCAGCACCCCAGAACCTGATTTAGCGGATTACCCCTCTTTGGGTGATTGGGCTATCGGTGTGCTTGTGATGGGGATCGGCGGATCCCTGACCTTTTTGATCGGCCTTTTCTGGTGGGGGTCCCCGCGGTGGGGTTTGCGCTCAGCCTTATGCGCATTGATCGGGGGGTTGTTGTCCTATACCTACCTGAACCTTGGGATTGATGGTACGAAGTTTTGGATGCAGCAATCCGGCAGGGTGTTTGTGATTGAAATTGTGGTGGCGGGCCTTTTGCTGGGATGGATTGGTGCGTTGATCTGGTGGATGCGGACAGAGGGGCGATATCCCAGGCGCAATCGACGCTAATCCTGGAGGGCTGGTTTAGCTTTTTTATCGATTTGGTAACTAAACACCATACCCCACGCTTTATCTGCAGGTTTGCCTGGTAGTCATTTAAATTTTTTATCAGGTTAGAAATTTCTGATCAGGGTCAGCAAAAAGCTGACCACCATCAAACCCCCAGCTAGGTACATTAGGATTTTTTCTGGCTTACGCACCAGTTTAGACTGGATGCGCTCGCCGCGGAATGTTTTCGTAGCTGGTGCATCTTCAATAAAGAGCGCCTTAACGAAAGCATCAATGTCCTTTGGACGGTCTTCTGGGTGCAGCTGCAGCGCCCAATGAATGGCACGCTCTGTGCGCACGCTGATCTCCGGGTTCAATTTCCTAACGCGGGGCAGGCTGCCAGGGCTTAAAAACCGGTCACGAACGTTGAGGGGCGGTTCATTGGTCAGCAGATGGTACAGGGTGCCCCCAAAGGCATAAATATCACTGCGGGCATCTGTGTGACCGGAATCGCCGCCATATTGTTCCAATGGGGTATACAAGGCGGTGCCCTGGCCCTGTAGGACGGTGATCGTCACTTCACCGGGAGCCAGCATTTTAACCAGTCCAAAGTCCACCAGCTTAATTAACCCGTTGGGGGTGAGTTTGAGGTTGCTGGGTTTGATATCACGGTGCACGATCGGTGTTTCTTGGGTATGCAGGTATTTAAGCGCATCAGCCAGCTGGCTGGCCCAATCGAGGACGTCCTCTTCAGCGAGAAAGATCCCCTTCTGCCGGGCTTCGATCATCAATTGGCGCAAGTCCTTACCGGGCACAAAATCCATCACCAGGTAGTCACGGTCGCGGATTGAAAAGAAGTCCGATACTTTTGGCAGGTTGGGGTGGTCCAAGCGCGCCAGGACGGTCGCTTCGCGCTGGAATTGGTCCCGTGCTTCCTGCAGCATGGCCTCGGGTAAGGTGAGCTCATATTCCACCTCTTTGACCGCACACAGGCGGCCTTCGAGGCGCAGGTCGGCACACAGGTAAATACAACCCATCCCCCCCTGACCTATGATTTCATTGACCTGATACCGATGATGCAGCACCGTACCAGTCTGAATTGGGACTGGCATTGTATCAAACCTCAAATGTACACTTTCTGACCCATCATCGATGGATCCTCACCTTACAGATTAAATTCCGGTCGTTAATTTCGGCGTATGACCGCTCAAAACATCCAGTTGGACCGAAAATGGCGTTACGCGTTTGGCACAGCCGGATCAGTTTTGGTTAATTGGGTATTTTACCAGAGATGCATTTGATTTGTAAGTTCGTTCGCTGTAAAGTTCTCTCCCAATTATGCATACCACCCGCTGTTCAAGGTAAAATCATCTTATGCATGCCTATGTTGAGGTAGCGATCAACCTCCCGCAAATTTCAGATACTTACCATTACCATCTTCCGCCTGATTTGGCGGGCTCTGTGCAGCCGGGTTCACTGGTGATCGTCCCCTTTGGCAATCAACGGGCCCAGGGTGTTGTTTTACGCTATATCGACGACCCTGAAGTGGCAAAAACCCGTCCTGTGGAAGACCTGGTCGAAGGCCTGCCTGCCCTGACGCAACTGCAGATCGCCCTGGCACAGTGGATGGCGGACGAAACCCTGGCGCCCCTTGGGACCTGCATCAACCTGATGCTGCCGCCAGGGTTAAGCCAGCGAACCGATACTTTGGTCAGGCTCAACACCGACCGGCAGGTTGATCTGGCCGAGTTTTCTCCCCTTGAAAAGCGCATCATCCAGCTGCTGCAATCGCGCGGTGACCTGCGCGGCCGCCAAATTGATGCAGCCATTCGCCATGTTGAGTGGCGTGGGGCTGCGCGTGCGTTGGCCCGGAAAGGGGTACTGCGCACACGGGCTATCCTGCCTGAGCCGAGGGTCAGCCCAAAGATGGTGCGCAAGGTTGCATTGGTTGGCGACCCAGCCAGCATTGATACCCATGAAGCGCCGCTTAGCCGGGTGCAGAAGGTGCATGAGCGGCGTTTGCGGGTGCTGCGTGTTTTGGCCCAGGAGCCCGGATTGGTTGAACCCGGATGGATTTATGCGCAGACTGGGGCGAATAACACGGACCTCAAAGCCCTGGAAAAAGCAGGCTGGGTTGAATTTATCAATGTCCAGGTCTGGCGAGACCCGCTCGAAGACATGAGCTTTGTTCCCGCTAAAGCGCCTGAGCTCACACGGGACCAGGAACGTGCCTGGGAGAAAATCGAAGCCGGCCTGGCGCATGCCTTGCAAGGCCGAGCTCACCCACCCTTCCTGCTGCATGGCGTGACCGGTTCAGGCAAGACAGAGCTGTACTTAAGGGCCGTTGGGGAGGCGCTTGCCGGCGGGAAGGGGGCCATTATTATGGTGCCTGAAATTTCTCTCACACCCCAGACCATTCAACGCTTTTCGTCGCGCTTTCCCGGCAAAGTGGGCGTGATCCACTCCCAGCTTTCTGAAGGTGAACGTTATGATACCTGGCGCAGAGTGCGTAAGGGTGAACTGCCGGTGATCGTGGGGCCGCGCAGTGCCTTGTTTGTCCCTTTGGAAAACATCGGCTTGATCGTGGTTGACGAATGCCACCAGGAATCCTATGACCAGCAGGACACCCTTCCCTATTACCGAGGGGTGGCGGCGGCGGTTGCATGTGCGCGTTTGGCGGGTGCAACAATTATCCTGGGCTCAGCCACACCCCAGGTGACCCAGTTTTACCAGGCGGTCAACGGGGGTTGGACTTACATCGAGCTGCCCAAACGCATCCTGGCCCACCGTGAAGCAATTGCGCGGCATGCCAGCCGGCTGGGCATTGATCTTACCGTCAAACCTGGCGAAGGTCAGGCTGCTGACCTGGGGTTGCCCAAGGTCGCGATTGTTGACATGCGCACGGAGCTCAAAGCGGGGAACCGCAGCATCTTCAGCCGTGAAATGCAAGCAGCCATAGAACAGGTGTTGACGGCAAACCAGCAAGCGATCCTGTTCCTCAATCGGCGCGGCACAGCGACCTACGTATTCTGCCGTGAGTGCGGGTATGTGGTGACATGTCCCCAGGATGATAAGCCCCTCACGTATCACCGCAACGTAGATGGGTTGCTGTGTCACACCTGCGGCTATCAACGCCAGGTACCCAAACGCTGTCCGCAATGTGGGGGTGGGCAAATCCGGCAGTTAGGAACCGGCACCGAAAAGGTTGAGCAAATGGTGCGCGAACGTTTTCCGGGTGTAAGGACCTTACGCTGGGATGCTGAAACCACCCGTAAGAAAGGTTCCCACGAGCGGATTCTGAACCAGTTTACCCATCAGGCTGCAGATATATTAATTGGCACCCAGATGCTGGCCAAAGGGTTGGATTTACCCCTGGTCACCCTGGTGGGCGTCGTGTTGGCGGAGGTTGGGCTCACCCTGCCTGACTACCGGGCTGCCGAGCGCACCTTCCAGGTGCTGACCCAGGTCGCCGGGCGCGCTGGGCGCAGTCCCTTGGGTGGCAGGGTGGTCGTCCAGACCTATTCACCCGACCATTATGCTATCCAAACCGCAGCGCACCACGATTACGAAGCTTTCTATACGCAGGAGATGGCTTATCGCCGCCAGCTGCGCTACCCGCCTTTTTCAAGGTTGGTCAGATTAGAGTACCGCCATCATGATCCCCAGGCGGCAGAGGAAGCTGCACTGGCCTTGGCGGGTCTCCTCCAGACATGGATCTCAGATGAGGATCGGCCAATTGACCTGATTGGGCCGGTGCCTTGTTTCTTCACCCGGATGTATGGACGTTACCGCTGGCAGATCATTTTAAGAGGACGCGACCCCGCTGAACTCTTGCGGGACCGGCAACCGCCGGATTGGGTTATCGAGGTAGACCCATCTAGTTTGCTGTAAAGCGTGCGTTATTAGGAAATTTGGTCTGCCGCTCGGTTGAACCTCACGTTATAATTGGAGTTACTACTGAGCGTGCGAGGGCGCCCTTCAGCAGCACGGATGCTGGAGTAGTTAAAACTGGAATGGTTTTATCGATTTTTATCGCAGGATCGTTATTGTGCAGCGTTTGAACTATGCTTTCAGATTCATAAAAGCCTGTTTTCCCCTGGCTGTAAAACATTCTCGGCTATTAAGGCCCTGGGTAAATCTATGGATGGGTGGGGTATCCTTGCTGATCTTATGGCTTATCCCGCTGGGGGTTGTGATCATGCTGCTTGGCCTGACACCCTTGGGGATGGTGTTGATCGGTCTGATCAGCATCCTGCTGCTGTACAGCTTGTTGATGTGGGGAGAGGTGACGGCTTTGGAGACCAGCAGGGCTTTTAATGCCATCACAAGAGGGGATTTCAGCCTGCTGGAAGCGATGGACCAAACGCCGGTGTTTGTCCATTGGAAGGATATCGCTTTATGGGTCCTGATGCTGCCTGGCATGGAGCTGATCCGCTTTTTCAACCAGGTATTTCAACCATATAAAGCAGAAAAACACGACTGGCTGGGTGGGTCTTTTGTCATGCTGCCGGTGATCGCACTTGAAGCGCTCAACCTGTCTGAAGCGGTTGAGCGGATTAAACAACTGGACAGGGAGCGTCTGCTCGGTTTCCACCCCGAGTTGATCGGGATCAGCCCGGTGGTGGGCGTCCTGCAGTGGTTACTGATCCTGGTCGGTGGGATCGTTGGCTATTGGGTTGGGTTGATCATGGCGGATCCAGTGACAGCCGGGGTGCTCAGCCGCCTGCTGGCAATTACGATCGGGGTTTTATTGGCGGGCAGCCTGGCGTTGATGGGGATTTCATTCAGCAGTTTTAATCGCGCTTGTTATTACACCACCCTCTACCAATGGGCATTGAACGTCGAACAGGCACGCAGCTCAGGGGATACCAGCCGCGGCTTAGCACCGGTGATATTGAGCCAAGTGATGCGCAAGACCAAACCAAGCAAGAAGGAATCATAATCATGCAACAAAGAAAAGAAGTGCTGACCTGGAACGATGTCGATATGTTAATTGATCATCTCCTACCCCAATTTGATATTGCATTTGATGGGATGATCATGATCTCTCGGGGCGGGATCGTCCCGGGTGGGCTGCTGGCAGAGGCCATGGATATCCAGAAGCTGTTGATCGCATCGGTGGATTTTCCGTATGAGCTTGAAGAAATGGAACGACCACGTTTGCTAGCATGGCCGCAATTTTTAATGTTTCCAGAAGATGAGCTGCTCAGCGGCGACCGGATCTTGATCGTGGATGATGTATGGGGTTCCGGGCGAACGATCACCTCGGTCAAGAATCGGGTTTCGGCTGCAGGTGGCTTCCCCCATACTTGTGTTTTACATTTCAACCCTTATCGCAATTTATTTGGCACCAATCGGCCTGATTACTTTGCGGCGATTACGGATGCTTTTATTGTCTATCCCTGGGAAGTTGATCGGGATCTGCAGGGATCTATGCTGCGCGATCTTTGATCGGTCAATGAGCGTTTGTAGGCCCGTCCCCCCGAGCAGCCTTGATGAACCCAGCTGTTCAGCCTTTGAATGATGAACTTGACGCCGACTGGGTGAAGCTGGTGAAGGATGTGTTCCGGGGTTACGGAATAACCAACTCGTTCGATTAAGTGAAGAAAATGCGCAAGCTGTAACCAGGTTATTAATTATCGCTTCTTGGAGGAATTTTGATGGAAAGAAAAATTCGTTGGTACGACTATATCACCATTAATATCTTTTATTTTGCCCTTACGGCGCGCTCACAAACATTGGCACTGATTGTTCCGCTGATTTTGGTTAAGTTTGTTGATGAATCGGTTAAAGGCGCAGCCCTGGGCAATCTGCGGTTGTGGGGGTTGATGACAGCTGTGCTCATCCAAGCGCTGGTCGGGATTATGTCTGATCACAGCTCCTCCCGATTTGGCCGTCGTCGTCCTTTTATTCTGTTTGGTGGGGTGACAGAAGTATTGGTTTATATTCTGATTGGTGTAATTGCAGCCACAATGGAGGGTATGACAGGCTATTGGTTCCTGTTCGCGGCTTATATTTTATCGATGTTTTCCGCCAATGCAGGGCATGGGGCTTTGCAAGGTTTAATCCCGGACATTGTTCCTGAGGAAAAACACGGCATTTTTGCCGGGGTAAAAGCTGTCTTTGAGCTGCCTGCGCCAATGATTTTCGTGTCCTTTGTGATCTCCAAACAAGTCGCTAATGGGAATTTTTGGCCGGCTATCATTACCCTCAGTGGGGTGGTGTTGTTGTGTGTCGCCATCACCATGTTTTCGCCGGAGAAACCAGTCAAAGAACCGTTGCCCAAAATGGATTGGAAGCCCATCCTGCGTTTGGTACTGATGACGGCTGTTTTCACCGTGGTGATCCTTGGCTCTGGGGCAGTGGTAAACTTCGTCAATCGGATGGCAGCCGGGCTACCGGAAGCCTCTGCATTGACTGTAACGGTTGCTGTCGGTGTGCTGGGCATGGTTGTAGCCGTGGTCTTGGGTGTTTGGGGAAGCGTGCAGATTAGCCTTGGCGGGCAAGGTAAAGCTGTTAATCAATCCTTCACCTGGTGGGTGATTAACCGGTTGGCTTTTTTGGTTGGCGCCACGAACCTTTCTATTTTTGCCGTATTTTTCTTGCAAGAGCGGTTTGCATCACTTCAAGGCGTTGTTATTGAAGAAATGTTTGGCCAATTAATTATGTTTGTTGGTTTGGCCATTTTTATTTCCAGCATTCCAGCTGGCTGGCTCAGTGATAAGATCGGCCAAAAGCCTGTGTGTGCCATTAGTGGTGTGTTGGCACTAATCGGTACAATTGTTGTCATCGCTTCACCCAACACGCCTGTCCTCTACGGCGGCGGTATCTTGATCGGCCTGGCAACAGGGTTGTTTTATTCTGCCAGCTGGGCTTTAGGTACAACCCTGGTTCCTAAACAAGAGGCCGGTCGTTATCTCGGCATCCATAATTTGGCAGGTGCGGGCGCTGGTGCCATCGGCGCCTATATCGGGGGTCCGATCGGTGATGGGATTGGATTCACCACGTTGATGGGTATCTTTGGGCTGCTGTTCTTGATCTCAACCCTGGCGCTGTTTGGGATTAAGGAGAAGTCCTTGACCGTCGTTGTTGAATTGCCGCCAACGGCCTAGTTGGGCTTGATTGGCTTAATCAGTAAGGTACCCCGGGTGGAGGTGTGGCAATCCCCGGGGTACTTTTCGGATGGCAGATTTATTTTGGTTAGTTCTTCATATCAAATATGATTGCGTAATGTCGTAGAGATGCCCCGCCGGGACGTCTCTACGGTTTTTTGGCGACGAGATTGCCAGGGGTTTGACAGCATTTTCACTGAGTTTACTGATTAATCTACTTCCTGTTCATAAATTTTTTGGATCTGCTGTGCATAATCCGCCAGGCTTGTGCGCAGAGCCAGGGGTTTGAGCACTTCGATCGCGCCGCCAAAGCCCAATAGCTGGGTGCGAGCCGCTTCAAAACTCTCAAAGTGCAGGGTCATTATTTGCCAGCCTGTTGCAGTTATCACCGGTGGGGTGTTCAGAAGATCTGGCAGGTTCTCTTGCAGCAGCTTTGGCAGGCGCCCAGCCAAGATCGGCGCAACCCGGGCTTTGACCTCGAATAGGGGACGATCCTTTTCGTAGTCTGCACACCAGGATTGCCAAAAGGCAACCAGGTCAAAATCAGCCGGGCGCCTGAAGGATTCGGGCAGTATTTCAGCTGAGATGATACGAGCTACCCGCCTGACACGCAGATGACCAGCGAGGGCATACACCAGGTACCACAGGCTGGCTTTTGCTACCAGACCATAGGGGGCGACGACCTGCCCTCCGATGGTGTTGAATTCCCCCTGATAGGTGATCTGTAACAGACGGTCTTGCCAAACCGCATCTTTGATAATCTGCAAGTGTGGCATGGGCTCATCAGCCTGGAACCACCAGGTGGCATCCAGGTGCAGGCGGTTGTGGGTTTGGGCTTGGGTTGCACGCATGGCGGGCGGGACGGGTGCAGCCAATTTAAACAGGGCTGCTTTGAGCTGAGGACCAACCCCCAGGCTGACCA
>JAHYJN010000059.1 GCA_019428905.1 Candidatus Brevefilum sp. | reverse complement strand
AGGGGGTCTATCACTCGTAATCATTGGCCGACTTTCATTGGTTAAGCCTAATTCGGTCAATAACATCAGGATTGACTTAAAGTAAGTTATGTAAACACCCTCATCCCTAGCCCTTCTCCCTGCGAGGAAGAAGGGAGATGTCGTTCTATTGACGCACGAAATATGATATTACATACATCTCTCCCACTTTGCGATTGCCCTGCAGGCAGCCTTGCTGAGGCGTCAGAGGAGTAGTGTCGCAGCGAAGCCGTCATACCACACCCTCTATTCCTTTGCACGCTGAGTCATTACTTTTTTTGCCAATCATTTAGCTTGGTCACTTCTGCATCAACACTGGTTAGATTTTGTTGTAGAATAAGGGCAGGAAAAAAGCTTACGTCAAAGGATGCCCAATGCCTGAACGCGAAATTGATTTATTGGTTCTGATCATCGTCTCTCAATCCCAGTCCAAAAAGGTGATGGCGAACCTCAATAAACAGCAGTTTTATTTCACCGTCATCGACAGCAGCAGCAGCCTGTTCCAGGAGCCAACAGTCTGCCTGCTGATGGGATTGAACCATTCTCGCATGGACATCCTTGATAAACTGATCCAGAAATATTGTCAACCTTATCGAAAGTTCATCCCGGTGCAGATGCGGGGTATCGGCGAAATGAGCCACATGCCCGTCATTGAATCCCAGGAAGGCGGTGCCACACTGTATGGCATGCCTGTCGAGCATTTTGAGCAAATTTGAGGGCTGCCGGTGAAATTAATTTACGCCATCATCCACGAAAAAGACAGCGAAGATGCAACGGAAGCCCTCATCAAACACGGGTTTGCAGTAACGCGCATGGCCAGTACCGGCGGCTTCCTCCGCTATGGAAATGTGACTTTGTTAATCGGTGTTCAGCCCGAACAGATCGAACAGGTCTTCACGATCCTCAAAAAGCACTGCTCCCCCACTTCGCCCAACCAGCATGCCGCCACAATTTTTGTGCTGGATATGCCAATCCACAAAAAGCTCTAGCCCAACCTGACCGATTATGGATCTCAACCAATTACGCCAACACTGGTCTCGCCTTAGCCGCCAGATTAACCGTTTTACCTGGGGTGGTGCCTGGGCTGCATCACTGTCTGCCATACAACGACAAAACCTGACGCATTTCTTCTATGATGGCCTGTTCTCAGCTGCCAGCGACAAGATCATCCTGACCTACATGACCATCTATTTGCTAACCCTCGGCGTCACCCGCCAACAGATCGGCTTTCTCAGCTCCTTCAGCAACTTCGTAAATGCCCTGCTGCTCCTCCCAGCTGCTTTCCTGGTGGAATACTCCGGCGCACGCAAAGAAATCACGGTGAAAAGCGCCATCGCCAGCCGGATGATGGTGCTGTTGATGGCCATCCTCCCATTTTTCTTGTTTGGGACAACGACATTGGTCTGGATCATGCTGGCGTTGTTCTTGCTGCGTGAGGCTGCCAACAACTTTGCCTTTCCCGGCTGGATGGCACTCACCGGGGATATGATCCCCCTTGAAGGCCGCGGGCGCTATTTTGGCACCCGCAATTTTATCATGGGCTTGGCTGGCATTTTCGCCGCCCTCGTAATCGGTGAAGCCATTACCCAAATTGGATCGCCCATTGGATACCAGTTCGCCTATCTCCTGGCAGCCGTATTAGGTGGGGTCGCAATCCTTTTCTTTATGAAGTTAAACGACCCCCACCCAGGTAAAAAACCAGACCCTCAGCCTACAGAGGAACAAGTGCAAGAACCTGAGAGGTTTTTCCAGGGCTTTTTAAGAAGTTTAACCGGCATTATTACCTCGATTAAACAACATCCGCATTTCATCAATTTTGCCATCTATGTGGCGGCCTGGAATTTTTCGATCAACATCGCAGCACCATTTTTTAACGTTTATATGGTTGATACCCTCTATATGACAGCAGCGATGATTGGTGTGACCACAGTTTCCAATACAGCAGCCAACATGCTCGTCCAGCGCCGGGTTGGGTTGCTGGCGGATAAGTGGGGCAACCGGATTGTTACCATCATTTTCCTGTTCTTGATCCCATTCTTGCCGTTATTTTGGGGGATTTGGGTCCGTCAATACTGGCATGCCCTTGTGATTCATACCATTGGGGGGTTGCTGTGGGGGGGATTCAATTTGGTCAGTTTCAACAACCTCTTAATGCAAACGCCTGAGGACCAACGGGCTCGCTTTTCAGCCTATTACCAGATCATCGTCACACTCTCGTTATCCGCCGGGGCGGCTTTGGGCTCATTCTTAATTCCCAAAATCGATTTCACAGGAGTGACATTGACCTCCGCTGCAGGACGGTGGATCGCCGCGTTCCTGTTTGTATTCCTGGTCGGTAAGCCAGCCAGACTCAAAAAGGTGAGGTTGAGTGATTAACTTCGGTCAATCAATCACATATCAATCTCACCTTTGGATAAAGCCGTAAACTTTTCTACCAGCAATATTCTGAGGATTTTAGATTCTTTGGATTAATCACCTCTCATGTCATACACGACCTGCAAACTACAGATGATTATTTCTAACCCTTGATCCCTTTTGCTGAATTCGTTTATAAACCAGCCATTTCGATCCAGATCAACACCACCACGATCAACACCGCTGCCGGGATGACCACCACCCAATCGTTGACTTTGAACAGTTTCGGCAGGGTCAGATCACCAAAATCGCCTTTCTTCAAGATCCCTGAACGCAGCTTGGGGTACAGTGCAGCAAACAAACCGGATCCAATCCAGATGCCCGCTAACCCGCCCACCATCGCATCCAATGAACCGTTACCGATGGCACCCGCGATGGTGCCCGGGCAATACCCTAACAGTGCAAAACCAACTCCGAAGATCAACCCCCCAATCCCGTTCATGCCCCACGAGCCAGATTTCACACTCAGCTCAACCCAGCCCAGGCTCTTCATGGCATAAATACCAATCATACCTGTCAGGATAGCAGTCAGGATGATCTTGACCATCGTGAAATCGGTCAGCAGCAGTTGTCCAAGGATGACATCATACTTGGTCACACCGCCCTTTTGTAGCAAGAACCCAAACACAATGCCCATCACCAAGCCCCACGCCAGGGGAGACCAGGATGTTTGTTGCTGTCCGATGGTTTTTTTCTTATTTTCAGCCATATTCACCTCACCCTGCGATCAGTCTGAACAGGATCTGCGCCACCAAGATCCCGCTGGCGAAAAATGCAATCGCTGAAATCCAGGACGACACAGCCAATTGCAGCGCACCGCTGATCCCATGCCCGCTCGTGCACCCATCTGCCCATCGCGAGCCAAACCCAAGGAAAATCCCACCAATCATTGCGATGATGATTCGCAAAATGGGTGTGTATCCAAAAGCGGACAGCCATAAAGCTGGCACCCATTCGAAGGAAAAATCGCCTGAGAGCAAAGCTGATAACAGTGAGCCAAACACGATCCCCATTACCAGCATCCACTGCCAATCGATATCCAGCTTGATCTTCTGGTAATAAGGCCTCAGCCCTACATCTGGTCCTCGAAAAAAGCGTTCGATCATCCCGCTTGTCTTTGCATAGGATGTCGAGGTGCCCAAAGGTTTCTTTGAGATCAGAAAACTTAACCAGCTTAATACCCCAATGCCAACCCCAACCGCATACGGTGACCATTGTACCTCGGTCAAGAAGTTCATCATGCTGCTCCTTTTAATTCCATCGTCGATTAATCTAACCTGGAAAGATCTCGCTGAAGTAACGCGATCCATGCGGGTTAGCACACACCCGGCATTCCTTGGTATAACCGGCCGCACTGTAGCCTGTCATCCCGCCTGTCACATTCAGCAGATGTTTGAAGCCCTGCTGAGCCAGGATGCTGGTGCCCAGGCTCGACCGGTTGCCAGAGCTGCACACCAAGATGGTCCGTTTTTTGGGATCAAGTTGCTCATATTCAGTGCGCAAGTCTGCGGTTTCAATATTAATTGCACCTTGAATATGATTTTCTTCAAACTCTGCCCTGGCTCGCACGTCAACCAGTGTAAAATTGTCCTCACCAAGGATAAAATCATGCAGGTCTTCAGCGGAGATTTGTTGGACTCTTCCAGTCAACAGCCCAGCTGTTAACCAAACTGTGATACCGCCCGCCAGGTAACCCACAATCCGATCAATCCCCACTCGCCGCGCCCAGGTCACAGCCGATTGCGCCTTTTCATCATCGTCTGCGATTAGTAAAATGTCTTTATCGGTTGGTAAAACCCAGCCAGCAAAGGTCGGAAAGTTCCCATTCAGGTCTAGATGCCAAGAATTCTTTATATGCTGACCGCCAAAAGCGAGGTAATTCCGGGTATCCAGCAGCACAACCTGGTCATCTTGTATGCGCATCTGAAATTCTGACAGGCTCAAACGCGCCAACCTGGGCAGCTCATCAATCCGGGCAGGTCCTTTGCGGTTGATGTCACTACAGCGGCTGAAGTGATCCGGTGCTGAAGGCATATCCTCAGTCAATGACAGGATAAATTCATCCTTATCATCAATTTGCAGCGCAGGGTTATATTTTCGCTCGTAACCAATGGTCGTCAGGTATTTTGCCCCCATCGAACGACCGCATAAAGATCCGGCCCCATGTGCCGGGTAAACCTCGCAATAATCGGGCAGCTTAAGCAGTTTATCGTGCAGGCTGTGATACAGTTTTCCAGCTAATGCCTGTGCCATGTCAGGGAATAGATCCGGACGGCCCACATCGCCCACAAACATCGTATCACCGACAAAGACGCCAATCGGGCTTTCACCGCGGTTTTTATCTGTGACCACAAAGCTCAGATGCTCAGGTGTATGCCCGGGTGTTTCCAATACACGCAAGTGGATGTTATCAAATTCAATCGTATCACCTTCAACCAGCGGTTCATGTTCAAAGGTGCATTCCGCTGATTTTGCGATGTAAATCTTGGCACCGGTTTGTTTGGCCAGGTCCATATGGCCAGAAATGAAATCAGCGTGCAGGTGGGTTTGTAGAATATGCGTGATCTGAAACCCCATTTGCCTGGCTTCACGCAGGTACAAGTCAATATCCCGCTGGGGGTCGATCACCGCGCAGGATTTTTGACCCGCAAGGATGTAAGAACTATGGGCGATTTTTTCGACAAAATAATGTTTGAGCAGCATGAATTGGAGTCCTTTCAATCAGTATTCGGTAGTGTCATTCTCGCGTGCTGAGGAATAAATTCTTCAGCAACCTTCTCCCCTCGCCTATCAATAATACCAGCCCGGGTTCCATTTTGGACAAATCGTGTAGAGAGGGTCGCAACAAACCACCCGAAACTCATCTGCTTTTGATTATAACAAATTTCACAGAACCTACCTGTTTCATTAATTCAAACATTCACAAATGATAAGAATATTGATCTTCATATAAGATCCCCCTGATCGATCCTCAGCCTAAAACAATCAATCAAAACGATGTTCAAACCAAATCATTAAAAGAGCTTCTCTGTGTTGGCACGAGAAACCTTAGATTAAAAGATAAATTTACCAAGGACTAGGGGAGCACAGAAAATCCAAGAAATGGCAGCGCATTTGGATTGGCACTGAATCCAACAAAGCCAGCGCCCAATAGGTCAATCCAGAAAGCTGTCATACTTTAGGGTGCTGCGGAGTTTTAGAAACCCACTTTTGAGGAAGAACTTATTAAGTTTTAGTCACACACGTAGGGCAAGTGCATTCTGAAAAAATCAACGCGGGTTCCACCGGTCCTAACACCTTGTCCAATAGCGGAACGATCGACGGGTTACACAAGCGGTAATAGACGTTTTGTCCATACTTTTCGTCAATAACCAAGCCTGCATCACGTAAAACCCTCAACTGTTGTGAGACATACGCCTGGGGACGCCGGGTTGCAATCTGCAAATGACACACACAGCTAGGCTTTTTGCGCAGCTCATCCAGGATCTGCAACCGCACTGGGTGTGAGAGGATTTGAAATAACTCCGCCTTGGATTGATAATCTCGGATAATCATCATAATTCACATATCATTTTTTGCATATTTATGCTTTCAATCTTAATCCCAGAATACTGGTTCGTCAATAGGATAATGATCACATAATTACGATTGCCCGTCAAAATTAGACCATTGTAATTTGATGGAAAAGCAAACAAAAAGCGGAACTTCTCAGCGTGCGAGGGAGTCGTTAGGTGTGATGTGGCATCTTCGCCCGCACACCACATCTCCCCACCCTTCAGCAGCAAGGGCTACCTCAGCAGTGGTAAATAACCAACACATTACTTTAATAGTGATAATGAGAACAATGTCAATGTTTAAAAATGTTTATCTGTATTATCATTGTATAAGATAATTGTACAATTATTATGTTATTTATCATGTATAAGGTAAAATGCCAATTATTATTAGATTAGGAGTGCACCATGGTAGAAAAAATCCGAAAAACAGATGCAGAATGGCGGGCACAGCTCACCCAGGAGCAGTACGAAATCACACGTCGCAAAGGAACCGAGGCGCCTTTCTGCGGCATGTTCCACGACCATAAGCAATCGGGGACCTATTACTGTATCTGCTGCGACCTGCCGCTATTCACATCCGATGCCAAATTCACCTCGGGCACCGGCTGGCCCAGCTTTTTTGCGCCGGTCAGCGAAGACCACATTGCCTATTACAACGACACCAGCTACGGCATGCGCCGGACAGAGGTCGCCTGCGCTCGCTGCGACGCCCACCTGGGGCATGTGTTCAACGACGGTCCCAAACCAACCGGCTTACGCTACTGTATCAACTCGGTTTCGCTTAATTTTGTTCCTGCGGAGAACCAGGAGGCATAATCATGCCAGAAAAACATGCCACGTTTGCTGCCGGATGTTTTTGGGGTGTTGAAGCCAGCTTTACTAAAATGCCGGGAGTGGTTGACACAGTCGTCGGTTATTCCGGCGGAGAGGTCAAGAACCCCACCTACCATATGGTCTGTTCAAACCAAACAGGACATGCTGAGGCAGTACAGATCACCTACGATCCCGACAAAATAACCTACAAAGACCTAGTAAAAGCTTTCTTTGACCTACATGACCCCACCACACCCAACCGACAGGGGCCGGATGTGGGCTCGCAATATCGCTCAGTCATTTTCTATCATGATGAAGAGCAGCATCAGATTGCTGAACAGGTTAAAACCGAACTCGATGGATCAGGCACATACCGCTATCCGATTGTGACCCAGATCGTACCTGCTCAAAACTTCTATCAGGCTGAGGAATACCATCAAGATTACTATGCCAAGCACAGCTTTTGGCGGTCATAATCGATCGTCTTCAGATCAATATTTTGTAGTACACAGCAAATATGATGGAAATACGCGCCTTCATTATTTTTCCTACCTTGGAAATAAACAACCATACTTTCCAGACGCGTAAATAGCCCCCTATCAACCTACATTATTCTGGCGTTGATTACAGTGTTCTACAATTCTGTGGGAAGCGCTTCAATCAGCTGATCAAATTCTTCTTTCGTGAACAGCCGAATGACCTGCGCTTCAACCAAACCACCTGAAACAACTAAACGCCGGTACATTTCAGCAACTTCTGGGCTGGGTAAATCACCGATGCCGACAAAATCATACAGGGCACCACAAGCGTAAAACCCAATCAGCTTCCCACCCATCTGCGTAAATGTTTCTAAGACACCGTCGATTGATGCGGGCCATCCTTTGAAATATTTCGTGCCTTCAGGGGTCATCTTCGCCAAAATCATATATTTAAGCATTTTAACCTCCATCGTCTATGGAATCAAAGTCAACCATCAACCTTCGTTAATGAACATTAAGCTTTGAGCCTTGAGCTATGAGCTATGAGCTATTTATTTTTGCTACTGGGTGGTTTTGGGACCGTGTTCAAGCAGCCTGCGAAGACCAAACACATCGGATAAGACTTATTAACAATATACAAAAATTTTCATCCCGAGTCAAGCAAATTTGGTGAATTTATTGAAAAACGGGAAGGCAAATGATTTTGATGATTAACAGGTTTAGAATCGTTAATATAGTAGTATTTATTTATATTAAACTGTAGAGACTTCCATGCATCGCCCCTACCGTCAACCAATATTGAGTTTTTATTTTTATCAACACCCTCTTTGGAATTTTAGAAGTTGATTCTCCAAAATCGAAATCAGCCCATAACAACGAAGAAGCACCTTTCAGCTTTTTATCTGATTCATCCATTGTTTCAGAAGCTCAATTAATACCAATCGCATCTTAAGAGATTTATGCAAGGATCATCTTTTCCACATTGATCCAGAAATAATCCAACGTCTCAACTGCCTTCCTGATTATCAAAGATTAGGTATAATTTACGCATGGCAAGAATTAACCAAGTACAACAAGAAAAAATTGAAGATATCGACCGCCGAGTCGCCATCCTGATTGATGGCGATAACGCACAAGCATCCCTGATCGAGCAGATTCTGGTCGAAGCCGGGAAATTTGGCAACGCCACCATCCGCCGGGTGTATGGCGATTGGACCACCCCCAATATGAACTCTTGGAAAGACATCCTAAACATCCATGCTTTCCAACCCATCCAGCAATTTCGCTACAGCGTCGGCAAGAATGCGACCGACAGCGCCATGATCATTGACGCCATGGACATCTTACACTCCAACCACGTGGATGGCTTTTGCCTGGTCTCCAGCGATAGTGATTACACACGTTTGGCCACCCGCATCCGGGAGAGCGGGTTACTGGTGGTCGGCATCGGAGAGAAGAAAACCCCACGCGCCTTTGTCAGTGCCTGTAATGTGTTTATCTACACAGAGAACATCAAACGCAAGAGCCGGGGCACCAGCGGCGGAAATGGGCGCAAAAAGACGAGTAATCTCAGTGATCAAGAGAGTGAACTGATCGACATGGTCAGCCAGGCGATCGACATGGTCGGCACCGATGACGACGGGTGGACCCGCCTTTCAGAGGTCGGCACCGCCTTGCGCCGCATCGACCCTGGGTTTGACCCGCGCACATTTGGCCATCGCCAGCTCAGCCAGCTGATCAAAGGTCACGGCAAAGAATTTGAGATGCGTAAAGTTGCCAACGGGGCCATCATCGAGCTTCGTTTAAAAGACTGATAAACTTCACAACCACGGAGGTGCAGAAATTCTGCACCTCTTTTTTCAAATAAGAAACGTCTAACTTATTGTCAATCATCACGATGACTCCTAACCTCCCCTTAGATGCCATTTTAGCAGCAGCTATCTTTGCCGCCTGTAAACACCAGGGGCATGTCCGCAAAGACGAGCATGCTTCCCCCTATATCACCCATCCCCTCAGCGTGGCCAGGGAGATCTATACCACCGTGAAAGTGGATGACCCACCAATCCTGATAGCCGCCATCTTGCATGACACCCTTGAAGACACCAAAACGACCCAAGATGAACTGCGTCTGCATTTTGGCGAAGACGTGCTTTCGATCGTCCTCGAAGTGACCGATGATAAATCCCTGAGTAAAGAACGTCGTAAACAGCTCCAGGTAATCCACGCCCCAATGCTTTCGTATGCGGCAAGAATCATCAAGCTTGCGGATAAACTTGTCAACTGCCGGGATATCTTGCATAGCCCCCCCACAGACTGGACGCTGGTCAGGCGCCAGGAATACATCCAATGGTCAGCCGATGTGCTGGCCCAGGTTCGCGGCGCCAATCCACCCCTGGAAGCCGCCTTTGACAAAATGGCCGCACAGGCTGAAGCAGAACTCGATTTTACCCTGCAACCCTTTGACACCGTCAATCAACGACCCTGGGGACCAAAAGGCAGTATCCCTTCACCATAGGAGATCAGCATGCCATCCACATACCATGAACCCGAACTGACCCAGCCTGTCAACCTGTGCGATTCACATGGTAATCTCAACCCCGCTGCCGTCGGGTGGAGCCGGCATCCTTTGCACCACTGCAATCTGAAAGGGCACTGGCCCCGCAAAAAGCGCTGGAACTACTGGGCGATTGTCAGCCCGACTCACCTGTTTTCAGTCACCCTGTCTGATATTGATTACCTGGGCTTACCCTTCATCTATCTTTTAGATTTCGAGACCAAAACCTTCACAGAGAAGACCCTGCTCAAACCCTTCGGCGCTGGCTGCTATTTACCCGCGGGTGCCGATGGTGACGTGGTCTATCAAGACCCCGCTATGCCGATTTCGATGCTTGCCACCGCTGCAGGTACACACCTGACCATAGGCTGCCCCGATTTTGGCGGCAAGCCGCTCACAGCGGATTTCCACGTCCACCAGCCAGCCGGGCATGAAACCCTGAATGTGGTCATCCCCTGGTCTTCAAAACGCTTCCAATTCACCAGCAAGCAAAACACACTCCCCACCGAAGGGACACTGCAGTGGGGTGATGAAACCATCCACTTCAACCCCAAAGACACCTTTGCCTGCCTGGATCTCGGGCGCGGTATGTGGCCCTTTACCTGCTTTTGGAATTGGTCCAGCTTCTCAACCCGCCTGACCGATGGTCGAACGGTCGGCGTCAACCTCGGCGCTGGCTGGACTGATGGGACCGGGATGAACGAAAACGCGCTGTGTGTGGATGGGGTGCTGACCAAAATCAGCGAAGATCTGTTTTTCGACTATAACACTGATGATTTCATGGCGCCATGGCATTTACATACCTCCGTCACCGACCGGGTAGACCTAAAATTCACCCCCTTCTATGAACGGGTAGCCAAGACCGATGCCCTGGTGATCCGCTCAGAAGTGCACCAGATGATCGGGCATTTCACCGGTACCCTGAAGCCGGACCAGGGCGAACCAATCGACATTAAAAATGCTCTTGGC
Source organism: Candidatus Brevefilum sp. (assembly GCA_019428905.1). Taxonomy (GTDB): domain Bacteria; phylum Chloroflexota; class Anaerolineae; order Anaerolineales; family Anaerolineaceae; genus Brevifilum. The sequence goes on along the minus strand of JAHYJN010000059.1, from coordinate 4,016 downwards.
TGGGCTGAAGATCACCACGCACGTTGGTAATCAAACCCCAAATTAATTCTTCAAAGGTGTAGGGGCATGCCGTGCCCTTATTAATGGATATGCAATTTATACGAATTAATGAAATTTTCTATTAGGGCGACGTCGGAGACGTTGCCCTAATCGTTATGCCTAATTATATGCACAGGTCAATTTTCTGTTCTCTCTCCACCTACAATTTCCCAATAACGCAAATTAATGGGATGGTGTTTTCTTTAGCTCCAGTTGTTAGGAGAGCAATTCAAATTTCCCTTGCAACCGAATATCGCCTGAGCTGGCGCCAACCAGCACCTCAAATTCACCTGGTTCCGCCACCCACATCTTTTGATGCGGATCGTAATAAGATAGGGCTCGTGGGTTCAGGTCAAAGGTCACCACTTCGCTGGCGCCTGGAGCCAAAGCCACCTTCTCAAAACCCTTCAGCTCTTTGATCGGCCGCACCAGCCTGGATGCCACATCCCGGATGTAGAGCTGCATCACCTCCTGCCCGGGCACATCGCCAGTGTTGGTCAGCCTCACTGAGACCCTGAAATTATCACCTTGCGCCACCTCCTGGGGCAGTTCCAAATCACTGTAGCTAAAGAGAGTGTAGCTCAAGCCGTGTCCAAACGGGAACAACGGTTCCAAGTCCTTCTTCTCATAGTAGCGATACCCAACAAAGATCCCCTCGCCATAATGAACATCTATCCAGCCAGGATAATTGATATAAGCCGGGTTATCTTCCAGGCGTTTGGGCAAGGTAACCGTCAGTTTCCCTGAGGGGTTGACATCGCCAAACAGGATATCCGCCAGGGCGTTGCCGCCCTCCTGGCCGGGGTAATAAGACAGCAAGACCGCATCGACCGCATCGACCCAATCCATTGCCACCGGTGCGCCGGCATTCACCGCCACCGCCGTCTTGGAATTAACTGCTGCTACCGCCCGGATCAACGCCTCCTGGTCGCCGGGTAGGTACATATCAGGTCGATCATGTCCTTCGCTCTCATAAGTATCTGACAGTCCAGCCACAATAATGACAGCATCACAGTTCTGAGCCAGGGAGACAGCCCGTTCCAACAGGTCCCCCTCCACACCCAAAGCGGGCTTATAAGAAAAATCGATCAGTCCAAAGGGGTTATGTTCACCGCTGACATATTCAGCTTTGAATGCATATGCTTGGCCTTTTTCAAGCTTCAATGAGGCTTTCGCTACCATCGTTTCCCAATCAATCCCTGATGATTGCCTAATCCCGACATTATTATCAAGGATCAGCTCACCATCCAGCCAAACCCGTGCCCATCCTGTGTTTCCTAAAAAGAACTGGGTTTCACCGGTCTCTGGTGGTGTAAACGTCCCGCTCCAGCGGATGCTGAAATGCTTTTCATTGACCGCACCGGTTGCTGGTCCCGCACCACCCCACCAGAATTCTATCCTTGCATCCGTCCGGGTCAGATCGGGCTCCCCCATCAGCTCTAAATTGCTGAATAATTCTGTCTTTAAGCCCTGGGTCGTTCCATCGGGGTGGGTAAACCGTTCTTTTTCCACCGTTTTCGGGTTGGCCCGGTTGTCATAGCCCGGCTCATACAGAATCTCAATATGGTCCCCAAATTTCGCCCTTAAGCCTTCCAGGGGGGTCACCCAGTAATGCGGGTCCACCCGTGAGCTTCCGCCGCCGCTGACCTCAGCATTAGCATTTAAGCCAATCACGGCCAGCTTGCGGATGTGTGCTGAATCCAGCGGCAGCAGATCATTGTCATTCTTTAACAGCACCATTGACTCGTTGGCCAATTCCCGGGCCAATGCACGGTGTGCGGGTGTGTCCCCACTGCCCAAAGGCAGGGTATCTTCTGTGATCGCGCCGGACCGCAACAGCATTTTAAGGATGCGCCGCACGGCATCATCCACCCACCGTTCATCCACCTGCCAGTTGTTGACCGCCGCTTCCAAAGCCTGCCCAAAGTACTTCGCTGGTCCAGGCATCTCCAGGTCCAGCCCAGCCTGGACGGGCTGATAAATATCGTGTACCGCGCCCCAATCAGACACCACCACACCCTCAAACCCCCATTCATCTTTGAGGATTTTACGCAGCAAGATCTCATGCGCACTGGCATAAGTCCCGTTAATCCTGTTATATGAACACATCACCGTCCATGGATGCGCTTCTTTGACAACCGTTTCAAAGGCTGGCAGGTAGATCTCGCGCAAGGTGCGTTCATCAACCACTGAATTGCCCCTGAAGCGCTCAATTTCCTGGTTATTGGCCGCATAGTGTTTGAGAGAAACGCCAATCTGCTGGCTTTGTACACCATTTACATAAGCCACACCGATCTGACCCGCCAGGTATGGGTCTTCGGAAAAGGTTTCAAAGTTTCGCCCACCCAAGGGCGATCTTACGATGTTCACACACGGACCGAGCAGGATGTTGCAGCCCAAATGTCGGGTTTCCTCAGCCAGGCCGACACCTACCCGCTCGATCAAATCACGGTTCCAGGTGGAAGCCATCGAGATACCCGTCGGGTAGGCAGTTGCGGTGCTCACAATGCGATCCGAACCATGGCCTTCTGTGCGCACGCCATGGGGACCATCCGTCATCACGATCGAGGGGATGCCCAACCGGTCGATCGGGACGGTATACCATTTGTTTCGACCGGATAGCATCGCTACTTTTTCAGTCAAGGTCATTTTCTTAAGCAATGAATCAACTATTTCTTGGTGAGATTTGGGGGTCATTTTATCCTCAATCCTAACTTATCCAGTTTGTTACCCCCTATTATAAACGCATCTGACCCAGGTAAAATAAATACCATAAACCAATCACAAATCGGAACTGCTCAGATAGCCCTGCCACTAAACGGTGCCTTCCACATTGAAGAGTGACCACACACCAAAGATCAAATCGATGACCGTAGAATTAGACCAGATCAACGCCATTCCAGCCTTTTCATCTCTGCTGCCCGAAACGCGCTTGGCAATCTCCCGGCGGGCTTTCATCCGCACCCTCCCAATTGGAAACACCCTTATCCTTGAAGGGGCACCGGCAGAATATGGTTATTTTATATTGGATGGGGAGGTGCGGGCATTGCGCATGAACCCCGAAGGCCGTATCCAGGTGCTGGCACGCTTTTCAGTCGGTGACCCGCTCAACATCATTTCGCTGCTGAGCAAAGATCAAGTCAACCGTGCCACCCTTGAAACCCTCAGCCCGGTGACCCTCCTCGCCCTTTCTGCTGTCGATTTTTCACAGCTCACTTCAATTTACGCCGATTTTTCTTCCCTCCTCTTGCAGTTCTTTGCCGAGCGTTTGACGAAAATCACCAACCTGGCAGCCGACCTGTCCTTGTATGCGGTCAGGGCTCGCCTGGCGCGCTTCCTGATTGAGCTGGCTGACCTCACACCCTCCCCCTCGGGCTGGACCCAGGATGAAATCGCCGCCCATATCGGCTCGGTGCGGGATGTGGTCGGACGCCTTCTGCGGGATTTTGAAGCTGCCGGGTTGATCCAGCGTCAGCGGGGGCAGATCATCCTGCTGGACCGGCAGAAATTGATGGCTGCAGCACAGGATCAGGACACCTGACCCCAGGAAATCCCTTTGAGATTCATGGAGTGTGACTAAAGTCGTATCCCCCATCCTGGTTTTTGTGTAACATAAGCATGGAAGCCATCAGGAGCATCAATGACCGAGACAACGTTACCTATCATCAATCCACTTCTATGCACCCGTTGTTCCTTGTGCGTCACCTATTGCCCGGAGGATGCCCTCAGAATGACGGACCAAGGCCCAGCCTTTAACCACCCGGTCACCTGCACCTACTGCCTGGATTGTGAAGGGCTGTGCCCAACGGGCGCGATTCGGGCGCCTTTGACCGTTATCTGGAAGGATCAATCATCAAATCATAATTAATCATTACCAATTGGAGGTACCCATGAGCGAATATATCGATAATGCCAGCAAACGCAAACAAGCCCTGAAAGAGGTCATACAGCGTCTGCATGCAGGTGAAACCGTTGAG
>JAHYJN010000009.1 GCA_019428905.1 Candidatus Brevefilum sp. | reverse complement strand
GATCTCGCCCAATGCGCCTGATGCAATGATCCAATATGCACTGGAATGCCAAGAACTAGGTGTGCCATATATTTTTGACCCCAGCCAACAAATTGTGCGGTTAGATGAACAAGGATTGCGGCAGGGCATCACCGGTGCCCATGCACTGTTTGTGAATGCGTATGAATTTGAACTTCTACAGAAACATACCCACTTAAGTGCCGCTGAAATATTGGGTGGGTTAGCCTTTGCAGTTGTCACACTGTCCGAAGCGGGTGCTCGAGTGTATCAGAACGGCGCTTTTCTAAGCGACGTGCCAGCCTTTCCCCCAATGCGCATCCTGGATCCAACCGGTGTGGGGGATGCGTTCAGAGCCGGCTTTTTGAAAGGGTATGTCAACGGGTTTAACCTGATCTTGTGCGCTCAAATGGGTGCACTGGCTGCCACTTATTCCTTAGAAGAAGTTGGTTCGCAGAACCAATGTTATATGATGAACGATTTTGTCACCCGATTCAGGACGCGCTTTGATGACAAAGGGGCTCTGGATGTGTTTATCCAGGAATCATAATTAAAAACGTAACGATACAGCACGAGGGACTAGGCGTTGGGTGGCGGCTTCGCCGCCACCCAACACCCCAACACCCTTAAGCAGCAGGGCTGCCTGATCAGTTACATTAAAACCAACGTTGTGCAAGCAGCGTGATTATTTTTTGGAGGATTTTATGGAAAATTTTGACATCAAGAATTTAGACCTGGCGGAAGGTGGTCGCCGCAGGATTGAGTGGGCAGAACGCGAAATGCCTGTTTTGCGCACGATTATTGAGCGTTTCAAACGCGAACGGCCGTTTGAAGGCATCCGTATGTCGGCTTGTCTACATGTGACGACCGAAACTGCGAACCTGATGCGTGCCTTGCAAGCCGGGGGCGCTGATGTGGTGCTGACCGCTTCCAACCCGCTTTCAACCCAAGATGATGTGGCAGCATGCCTGGTTTCGCATTACGAGATCCCAGTGTTCGCCATCAAAGGCGAGGATAATGCCACCTACTACAAGCATATCAACGCTGCGCTGGACCATCGTCCGCATCTGACGATGGATGATGGTGCAGACCTGGTGAGCACATTACACAAGGAACGCCGTGACCAGCTGAGCGAGATCATTGGCGGTACTGAAGAGACCACGACCGGTGTGATCCGCTTGCGGGCGATGGCTGCCGATGGCGAGTTGAAATTCCCGGTGATGGCCGTGAATGATGCCATGACCAAACATTTCTTTGATAATCGCTACGGCACAGGGCAATCAACAATTGACGGGGTGATCCGTGCTACCAATATACTCCTAGCAGGAAAGAATTTTGTGGTCGGCGGCTATGGCTGGTGCGCACGCGGGTTAGCAATGCGTGCCCGTGGTATGGGTGCGAACGTGATTGTGACCGAGGTTGACCCACTCAAAGCTTTGGAGGCAGTGATGGATGGCTTCCGGGTGATGCCCATGATGGAAGCTGCCCCGATCGGGGAGATCTTTGTGACCCTTACCGGCGATATCAACGTCGTAGACAAGCATCATTTCGAGGTGATGAGAGACGGCGCGATTGTGGCCAATTCGGGGCACTTTAATGTTGAATTGAACATCCCCGCACTGGAAGAGATGTCAGTGGGTAAGCGGTTGGTCCGTCCTTTTGTGGAAGCTTATGACCTGCCGGACGGGCGCACGATCCACATCCTGGGCGAAGGCCGCCTGATTAACCTGGCTGCTGCCGAGGGACATCCGGCCAGCGTGATGGATATGTCGTTTGCCAACCAGGCTTTGGGCGCAGAGTATATGGTCAAGCATACCGACCAGCTGGAAAATAAGGTGTATGGCGTGCCGCTAGATATCGATATGGAAATTGCCCGCTTAAAACTGGAATCAATGGGTATCGAAATCGACACCCTCACCTCAGAACAGGTGGCATACCTGAATTCCTGGCAGGAAGGTACGTAAAGATCGTCTCCTTTAAATTGAGAGGTTATCTCCGCAACGGAGATAACCTTTTTTTTGCCTGTGTGCCCGCTATAAGCCAACCGAGAATTCAGGAAAGACCTGGAAAGGTAGCATCCCTGTTGAAGTTGTAAACTTTATTCAGGATGACAGATTCTTTCGTTAATCGTCCAGGGAATCATCATCAATGTTGTCGTCGTAGGTGTCATCAGACCAGGGGGTTGCTGGTCCTTTGACCATCGCCTGTTCACGGATGGCTTTATCGATCTCGTGGGTCAGCTCTTCATTTTGACGCAAGAATTCTTTTGAGTTCTCGCGGCCCTGGCCCAGGCGGATATCTCCGTAGGAATACCATGAACCATGTTTGTTGACGATATCCATCTCCACACCCAAATCGAGTATATCGCCAAACCTTGAGATGCCTTCGTTGTACATAATGTCGAATTCAGCCGTGCGGAAGGGAGCAGCAACCTTGTTTTTGACCACGCGCACGCGCACACGGTTGCCGATGATCTCAGCACCCGACTTGATCGATTGGATCCGACGGACATCCAGCCGAACCGATGCATAGAATTTGAGGGCATTGCCGCCGGTGGTCGTTTCGGGGTTGCCGAACATCACGCCGATTTTGTGTCGCAGCTGGTTGGTGAAGACCACCGCCGTGCGGGTCTGGTTGATGGCACCGGAGAGCTTGCGCATCGCCTGGGACATTAAGCGCGCTTGTGTGCCCATGGTTGGGTCACCCATGTCACCTTCGATCTCAGAGCGGGGTACGAGGGCGGCAACGGAGTCGATCACGACAATATCGACCGCACCGGAGCGCACCAGGGTTTCGGTGATCTCCAGGGCTTGTTCACCCGTGTCTGGCTGAGAAATGAGGAGCTCATCCACGTTGACGCCGCATTTGGCAGCATACACTGGGTCGAGGGCATGTTCCATGTCGATGAAAGCCGCAGTCCCACCCAGCTTTTGGGCTTCGGCAACGATGTGCTGACAAACGGTCGTCTTTCCGGATGCTTCAGGGCCATAGATCTCGGTGATGCGTGCCCTTGGAATCCCGCCCACACCCAGGGCAATATCCAGTGAGAGTGAACCGGTGGGTATGGCATCGACAGCGAGATGCTTGGCTTCACCGAGTTTCATGATCGAGCCCTCGCCGTATCGTTTAATAATGTCCTTCAGGGCTTTATCGAGCACTGTTCTTTTTGCTTCATCCATCTTGACATCCTTTTCTTGTGGGTCCTCACAGTGAGGGTAATAATCACTGGTTGTGAGTTGGTTTGCTGTGCTGGTTAATTATAATCCAGGTAAATCTTCACTGATTAATTCAATTTTAGCACATATGTTCAGTGTGTCAAGGTCTTCTCTTCGTAAGTGTTCATAATCGAGATTTGATTTTTGTCGATTAACAAAGGCATTTATATGAATTGTTTATCCTGTAACAACTGTCAGCTGGTTGTCGTAAAGGTGCTAAAACGGTGATGGATTTCTCTGAGCACAGTCACCAAAAATTGATGATATCCTTTCAATCCACTGAGTCAAACAGGATAAAGGGGTCAAACAGTTGGTAGTAGCCGCTCATGCGCCACAGGCAATAATTACCAATTTGCTCAGTGGTATTGGTGCTTTCGTAATGCGCCATGGTCTTAAAATCAGCGCCCGAGGGCCCCAAACGGGTTTCTAAGTGCAGGTGGGGGTTGCTGGAGTAGCCTGTGTTTCCCACTGTACCCAGTTTATCACCGCATGCGATGGGATCCCCCCGGTTGAGCGCTGAGCGAGCCTCCATATGGGCATACAGGTGATAAACGGATAATTCACCTGTGAGAGCCGGGACAGGGACTTCCGGACAGGACAGGCGGTAATTAGGGTCCTTAGGCACCGGCAAGTAGCCAGTTAACAGGACCTGCTGAACAGCCTCTGGCAGGTCTGACAGGGGTGTTTCGATGATGACCGCGTACCCGTAGGGGATGTCATCATCCAGTGTCAGCACCGTTTTTCCAGCCATGATGGCATAAATTTCAATGCCCTCAATCGACATGCGGTCACCGCGCTGATAATACGCGAAGTCCACCCCATGATGACCGGTATCTTGCCCGAAGGAAGGCGGAATAACGAGGGGATTGGTCAGGATGAGGGGCAAGCTCTGGAGGGTTTCGTCTTCCAGGGGAGAGCAGACTTCAAAAGTTGGATACGGGGTTGAGCTGCGTGTGGGGAGAGGTGTTAACGTTACCGTCGGTAATGGCGGGGGCGAAGGCGTTGTTGTGGCGGTTGGCAGCGGTTGGGCAGGGGTGGCTGTGCTTACCAACCCTTGCGGTTGGCAAGCACAGAGTAAAAACGCCAAGACTAGAGGGAGGTATTTTCTCATGCGGATTGGATACGGCGGCATTCCATGTAGAAACGTTTGTCTTTAGCTTCTCCCATTGAAAAGGTCTTACGCGGTAACGCGCCGTCCAAAATGACCGTTTTGAACAGCTCAGACTTATCCATTCCGGGCACGTAGAAACCGATATTTCCGGTCATGCGACCTTTGTCCATCAGCACATCTGTGCCGTGCACATAGTCAATTTTTTCAGCATGACCACCGTCCATGAATTGATCTAGGAAGTTTTGTAATGTGCCCACCGGGAGGTTATCATCCGGTTTTCGGATTTCGATTAAGTGCAGGCCGGAGGGCGAGACCATCCCAACCTGGTGCCAGGGTTCAGCAGCCTGGTCAACTATTTCTATCAGCTGTTCGGCCGATGCGATTTCTTTTATCGTCAGGCGATCACCCCAAAAGCCCTGCATCTCTTCGACGATATCAACGTTAAGGTTGAACAGCAAACGATGGATCGGTTCAAAGGTCAGTGCTGGGTCGTGGACATTTTCGATTTCCAACAGGGCATACCGGGCAGGATGCTGCATTCCCACAGAAGGCTTGATCTCTTCCCAGATGGCTTTTGCGGTTGCGAGTGAGTGATTGCCATCACCCATGGCAAACAGGAGCGGCTGATAGCGACCGGGTTTGAGGTTGTATTTACGCGCAAACACCTCCGGGTCGATCAGGGCACGCAGCGCTTGGATGATATGTTCCTGGACCTGCTCATCTTCCAACGCAAATCCCCGCAGGTGACCGCTGCCCAGCATCAAATCAAAATCGTAGACCTCTTTGAACAATTCGATCTGTTCATCCAGGGGGCCGAATACAGTGTCTTTTGGGTCGTCGAACAAAACGAGGATGTGTGGACTTTCGAGCGGTGCTTGCTTTCGGATGCGAATCCGTGGGGGTAAGCGCTCAATGATCGTACCTTCTGTCGCTCGAATCAGTGTTTGAGCGCCTTTGGTGAAATCGTAGTGCTCTAAATCGAGGCAAACCATTAACCCGCGGCGGGTATGACCGCCGATGGTTCGTAATACATAGATAAAGCTATGCTTCTGCTGGAAAATACCCGATTGCAGGTATTGATGCATGACCGCGTGAGTTGTTTTAACACGCTTATCTTCTTCGGGTGTGTCCAAATACACCTCTGGTAGGATTAAGTGATAGGTCGAAGGGGCATCACCGACAATTTCAGCCACCTGCTGCCAGTATTCAGGCTCCGAGGTGAACTGGTCACAGGCAATCACTGCCCATTTATGGAGATCAATGGATTCCTTGGGGAGAAGTACCTGGGGAATTTGAAGGCCGATTTCTTGAGGGAGGGTCATGTTATCCATCCTTTGATTGATGTTAGATTCAGTGTCTATTTTAACGGCATTTCAAAAATATTTGGTAGACCAGTTAGAAACAAGATTGAGATGATTGATAACAAAAAAGGCTGCCAGTATTCAGCAGCCTTTGGAATGCATCGTTTTTATGTGGTTTTTTTGACGGTTAATTTTGCAGCAAGTCTGGATCGACACCGGCGACGTAAGCAATACCGATGGTGCCTGGCCCGGTGTGGGTACCGATGACGGGGCTGATGCTGGCCAGCATCAACTCATTCGGGTTGAATTCGCTTTCGACCACTTTTAACAATTTTGTTGCTGTTTTCTCTGATGCAGCATGGACAACACCCACGAAATTAATCGGTGAGTTTCCCTCAACGCCTTCTGCCACCAATTCAACCAACCGGCTGTGGGCACGTTTGGAGGTGCGGACCTTTTCAAGCGCTTCCACCTTGCCTTCTTCAAGGTAGAGGATGGGTTTGAGGCCTAGAGCGGTGCCCAAAAACCGGGAGGCTCCACCAATGCGTCCGCCCCGATGCAGAAATTCCAGGGTATCCACGGCAAAGAAGATCTGGGTATGCTCGCGCACACTTTCAACAATCTTTGTGCATTCTTCTAACGTGGCGCCACGTTTGGCTGCCCGGGCAGCTGCAAGTGCCATATAGGCTAGAGGAAGAGAGGTGAATTGCGAATCAAACAAGGTGATATTGGCATCGGGCACCAATTTCTTGGCCTGGATTGCCGAGTCGAGGGTGCCTGAGAGCGCTGAAGAGATGACGATTGTCAGGATATCAAATCCTTCGGAATGTAATTTTTGGAACACATCAGCAAAAGCCTGGATGGTCGCCTGTGAAGTGGAGGGCATAACTTGCGCGGTTGAGAGCCGCTTATAGAATTCATCTGGTGTAATATCGATATTATCCAGCAGGGTTTCTTCACCCCAAATTACGACCAATGGAACAACGGTGATCCCGTAAGCGGAAACTGTTTCTTCTGGTAAATATGCCGTGGAGTCGGTGACAATAGCAACTTTTGACATAAGACGTCCTTTCTTTGTAAGAAAATAATAAATGAAAGTCAATAAACTTTAAAACATCACCTTGATTAACCCAAGGATCTGTAAACAGTCGCGTTATTTTAACGCCAAATTTCTTTTTAAACATACCTGATAGCTATATAATGAAGCAAATCAAAACATCCTCTTGACCTAAGGCTTGATACACGCTAAAATCACTGCTTGGTAATTTGACCAGAAGAAATGAATTGATCATTAATTGTGTTTGAAAACCTGACCGAACGATTAACCGGGATATTTGAAAACTTGCGCCGGCATGGCCGTCTATCAGAGGCGGATGTGGAAGCAGCCATGCGTGAAGTGCGTTTGGCATTGCTTGAAGCTGATGTGCATTACAGTGTGGTCAAACGTTTCACAAATCGCGTAAAAGAGCGCGCGATTGGTCATGATATTTCAAAAGCTCTTAACCCTGCGCAGCAGGTGATTAAGATCGTCAACGAAGAATTAATCACGATCCTGGGTGAGCCAACCCCATTAAACCTCAAAGGTGAACGGCCGCATGTGATTATGCTGGTAGGGCTGCAAGGTTCTGGCAAGACGACTGCGGCGGCTAAGCTGGCCAAACGGTTGCGGGGACAGGGTGAGCGGGTCATGCTGGTGGCAGCGGACCCCTATCGTCCTGCGGCTGTGACCCAATTACAGACCCTGGGCGAGCAGATCAATGTGCCTGTTTTCTATCAGGATGACAAGGAACCGCCAAAACTGGCTGGCGAGGCCTACCAGACAGCTCGTAAAGGCGGCGTGGGTGTGGTGATTCTGGATACCGCAGGCCGGTCGCAGATGGACCAGGCGTTAATGGACGAATTAGGCGCAATTGGAAAGAAAGTGCCGGTGACCGAGACCCTGCTGGTGGTAGACGCCATGATCGGGCAGGAGGCGTTAAACGTGGCACAGGGCTTTCGCCAGGTGCTGCCGATTTCCGGACTGTTCATGACCAAGATTGATGGTGATGCCCGGGGTGGCGCTGCCATATCCATTCGAGAAGTTACAGGCGTCCCGATTAAATTCCTGGGAGTTGGCGAGTCCATTGATGCGATTGAGGAGTATAATCCAGGCAGGTTAGCTTCACGTATCCTGGGTATGGGTGATGTGCTGGGCTTGATCGAAAAAGCCGAGTCGGTCTTTGACCAGGAAGAAGCAGAAAAACAAGCTGAAAAGCTGATGAGCGGCGAGTTTTCTTTGGAGGACTTTGCCAAACAGTTGAAACAGATGCGGAAGATGGGTCCATTGGGACAGATTTTAGAGATGCTGCCCGGACAAATGGGGCAGGTTGCCCGCCAGGTAGATCCCAGAGATGCAGAGGATCAACTGAAACAGATTGAAGCGGTGATTAACTCGATGACTGTCGAGGAACGCCGCAATCCGAAAATATTAAATGCCAGCCGCAGGCGCAGAATTGCGCGTGGGTCGGGTTTGGAAGTGCAAGTGGTCAACCAGGTCATGAAGCGTTTCCGCGAGACTCAGCGGTTGATTAAAACCATACAGAAATCGGGCGGCAAAGGATTAAGCCGTTTGATGGGTTAGCCGGAGGATGGGAAAGGTGTGCGTTTCCTTCAACGCCCCTCAGACCTTTCAGCGGAATCGGGCTGAAAAAGTGAATAATCATTAATAACAAGAGGAGCATAAATTCGATGGTACGTATTCGATTACGCCGGGTTGGATCCCGGAATCAGGCAAGTTATCGTGTTGTGGTGGCTGATAAAGAAAGCCCGCGCGATGGACGGTTTTTAGAGATTGTTGGTCATTACAACCCACGCACAGAGCCTTCGACGATTGTTTTGAAGGATGACCGAATCTATTACTGGCTGAGCGTTGGCGCTCAACCGACGGAGGCTGTGGACGGTTTGTTTAAACAGACCCAGCTGTGGGAGCGTTACGAACGTTTTAAAGCTGGTGAGGATGTGGACGCACTGGTTGAAGAAGCAGACAATGTCTATCAAAACCGCGTCACTGATCCACGCACCAACCCGCCACAAACCAGTTAATCCCTGAGAAAGTATCGAGGCAAATATGAAAGGCGAAAACCTGCAAAGCTTGGTTGAATTTGTCGCTCAATCACTGGTGGATGTTCCAGACGAGGTTAGAGTTGACCGGTATCAACGCGGCACCATTGTAAACCTGGAGTTAAATGTCTCTAAAGGGGATATGGGCCGGGTGATTGGTAAAAGCGGCCAGGTGGCAAATGCCATCCGGACCTTGCTCAAGGTGGCAGCAGCCCGAGAAGGCAACCGGGTCAATCTGGAAATTATTGAACCCCGTTAACCGCTGAATAAGTAAAATGCCTCTCAAAATTGGAAACGATGCAGGCTCGCGAACAAACTCCGAGCCTGCCTTTCTTGTCTTAGGTAAGCTACGGCGCGCTCACGGTGTTATGGGTGAGATTGCTTTAGACGTTTACACCAGCATGCTGGAATTGTTGGACGTTCGTGAGGTGGTGTATGTCAGTGAAGCTTATCACCCCTACACCATCCAGTCAACGCGATGGAAGGGCAACCTCCTTTTGCTTAAATTTGAAGGGGTTGATGACCGTACCGACGCTTCTCAATTGACGAATGCGCTGATCTACACACGGACGGATCAACTGCCTCCATTGGATGAGGGAGAGGTGTATATGCACCAGTTGATAGGCTTGGAGGTGTTTGATACCGACGATCACTTCGTTGGGGTGCTGACGGAAATCTTGCAGACCGGCGCAAATGACGTTTACCTTGTCAGAGACCAGGGTGCAGAGGTTTTAATTGCGGCTGTTGAAGAGCGTATTCTGGATATTGACCTGGAGGCGGGGAAAATGATTGTTTCAAAAATTGAGTGGTACGGCGAGGGGGATGGATGACGGATGAAAAAAAATTCTGGATCGGTTTCAACCTGGTCAGGGGGATCGGCGCCGTCCGTTTTCAGCAGATCCAATCCTATTTTGGTGACCTCTCCATCGCCTGGCAGGCGCCGATAGAGGCGTTTGAAGAAATTGGGCTGCCAAAGCGAGCCTTAAAGAATTTTTCAGCGCTGCGAAGCGAAATCGACCTGGACCGCCTATATCAATCCATCACTGAAAGTGATGTGACCGTCCTAATCCTGCTGGATGAAGCATATCCAGCATTATTAAAAGAAATCGACCAAGCGCCGCCGGTGATTTATGTCAAAGGTGCCCTGACCCCGGCAGATGACTTTGCCGTTGCGATGGTGGGCACACGGCGGGTGACTGCATATGGACAACAAGTCGCACGGGATACCAGCACCTATTTGGCTGGACATGGGCTGACCATCGTCAGCGGCATGGCGCGCGGGGTCGACGCCCTGGCGCATCAACATGCCCTCCAGGCAGGCGGCCGTACAATCGCCGTTCTAGGCTGCGGCGTGGATGTGGTCTACCCTCCCGAACACCGCAAGTTAGCAGAAGCAATTGCTGAAAACGGGGCTATTATCAGTGATTACCCCATGGGAACCCAACCAGAAGGCATCAATTTCCCACCCAGGAACCGGATCATTTCAGGGCTGTCTTTGGCGACCATCGTGGTTGAAGCTGGCGAACGCAGCGGGGCTTTAATCACTGCTGATTTTGCCGTGGAACAGGGCCGGGATGTCTTCGCTGTACCGGGGAATGTGTTTTCACCAGCCAGTCGGGGTACAAACCGGCTGATTCAAAAGGGGGCGTATGCCATGGTATCTCCCCAGGATGTTTTGGATGTGCTGGATTTGACCCAGGTTGAGGACTACAAGGATGCACGTCGAGCTCTACCCGCAGATACCACCGAAGCCAAGATTTTGCAGGTGATGGATTATGAACCCATTCATGTGGATGAGATCTGTCATGAAGTGGATTTGCCCGTCGAAAAGGTGTCCGCTGCACTGACGATGATGGAGTTAAAGGGGATGGTGCAGCACGTGGGCGGCATGCGGTACGCAGCGATTCGTGAGATGACCAGGAAGTGAGAAAATGATAATGTCAGAGCATTTTTATGCTGTTATTATGGCTGGCGGCAGCGGGACCAGGCTTTGGCCGCTTTCACGCAAGAACCAACCCAAACAATTCCTGACGATCACAGGTAATCGTTCGTTGTTCCAATGTGCCGTAGACCGGTTACAGGGTCTCTTCCCTTATGAGAGGATCCTAGTTATCACGGTCGCTGAACAGGTCGATATGCTCAGCCGTGAATGCCCTGAGATCCCGCTGGAAAATTACATCATCGAACCCCTGCCGCGTGGCACGGCATCGGTGGTGGGGCTGGCCTCAGTGGCACTAAAAGCCCGGGATACGCATGCTACCATGGCGATTCTGACTGCGGATCACCTGATGAAGAACGAAGCCCATCTCAGGCAATTGTTACGTGCCGCATATGCTGTTGCCCAAAATGATGTGCTGGTGACTTTGGGGATCACCCCCTCTTATCCAGCAACAGGCTATGGCTACATACAAAGAGGTGCTTTGATGGGCACCTTTGAAGGTCTGGATGTGTACAGAGTTGAAAAATTCAAGGAAAAGCCCCAAGAAGAACAAGCCAAAGCCATGTTGGCGGATGGAGAACACGTGTGGAATTCCGGGATGTTTATCTGGCGGGTTGAGGCTGTGATGAGCGAGATTGAACGGCAAATGCCTGATCTGTTTGATAAAGTAAGCAAAATCGATCAAGCTTGGATGACGGAAACCCGGATGAAAATCCTTGACTCAATCTGGCCGACAATTAAACCGCAAACCATCGATTACGGTATTATGGAACGGGCTAAAAATGTAGCGGTGATCCCCACAATTGATCTTGGTTGGAATGATGTTGGTAGCTGGGAATCCTTATTTGATTCTCTCGAATCTGATGGTTCTGGCAATATTGTTTTACGCGGTGACCCGGTGATACTTGACACACAAGGTACACTCATTTGTGGTGATTCTTCAGAGCATCTGATTGTGGCGATTGGTGTTGAAGATTTAATTATTATTGATTCGGGTGATGCAATATTGGTTTGCGATCGAAAACAAGCCCAGCGGGTGCGTGAGGTTGTTGACTATTTGAAGCAGCATGGCCGGGACAAATTTTTGTAGGAGTTATTGAAATTGAAAGCTTATTGTGTAAAGTGTCGAGAAAAAAGAGAAATCAAAGATCCGGTAGCGGATTATAACAAAGCTGGTGCCCCTGTGACCAAAGGTGTGTGTTCGCATTGCGGAACAAAGGTCTTCAGGATGGGTGCAACAGAAGCCCATGCAGGGTTACCTAAACCGGAAGTGAAGCGTAAGAAGGAAGTAGAACGCAAAGGCAAGCTGGTGATTGTTGAATCGCCTGCCAAAGCTAAGACTGTCGGCCGGTTTTTAGGAAAAGGTTATACGGTTCGGGCCTCTGTGGGGCATGTCCGTGATCTCTTACGATCGAAATTGTCCGTCGACGTCGAACATGATTTTACGCCTCAATACCGGGTGCCCAATGAAAAACGCGAAGTTGTCAAAGAGTTGACGAAATTAGCGCAAAAGGCTGAGTCAATCTACCTGGCAACTGACCCCGACCGTGAGGGCGAAGCAATTGCCTGGCACCTGATGGAAGCCGCAGAAATCAGCGAAGACCGAACCAACCGGGTTGTCTTTCATGAAATCACCGAAGATGCGGTCAACCAAGCATTTGCCAATCCCCGGGCGATTGACATGGACCTGGTCGATGCGCAGCAAGCCCGCCGCATCCTGGACCGCCTGGTGGGGTATGGGATCAGCCCGATTTTATGGAAGAAGGTTCGCAGCCGCTTGTCTGCAGGCCGGGTGCAGTCTGTTGCCCTGCGTTTGATTGTTGAGCGTGAGCGAGAAATTGATGACTTTGATCCTGTGGAGTACTGGTCAATTGCCGCAGACCTGCTGCCAGATGGCGGTAAGGTGGTTTATCGCGCCAAACTGGCCAAGATTAACGGGGAAGACCCGCAACTGGGCAGCGAATCGATTGTCAAGCCAATCATAGAGGATATGCAAAAAGCCGTTTACACGGTTGATTCCATCAAACACAGCAAACGAAAGCGGAACCCATCAGCCCCGTTTATTACCAGCACTTTGCAGCAAGATGCATCCCGCAAGCTGGGGTTTACCGCACGGAAAACGATGGCCGTTGCCCAACAGCTCTACGAAGGGATCGAGTTGGATGGGCAAGGTACAACCGGTTTGATCACTTATATGCGCACCGACTCGACCAATATTTCTGTGGCTGCACAAAATGAAGTCCGAAAATACATCAAGGCGCAATACGGTGATGCATTCTTGCCTGATTCCCCGCCTCGCTATAAAACGCGTACCCAGTCTGCCCAGGAAGCCCATGAAGCAATCCGCCCAACCTCGATCCATCGGCTGCCAAAATCGATCAAGGCCTACCTGACGCGAGACCAATTCAAGCTGTATCAATTGATCTGGCAGCGGTTTATTGCTTCCCAGATGACACCAGCGGTGTATAAGACCCTGGCGGTGGAAGTCATCGGTCAGGGACAAGAAGATCAGTACCTGTTACGTGCAACTGGCAGCCAACTTGAATTTCAGGGCTTTTTGTACATCTATGAAGAGGGCAAAGATGAAGACCGTGCCGATGAAGATGAGGGTGACAGCGACCGCATCCCGGTTGATGATATTAAAGAACATCAACGCCAGCAGCTGCAGAAACTGTATCCCGAACAGCACTTCACCCAACCGCCGCCGCGTTTTACTGAGGCTTCCCTGGTGCAGTTATTGGAAGAAAACGGCATCGGCCGGCCTTCAACCTACGCACCGATCCTCTCCACCATTCAAAATCGGGGCTATGTTGTGCGAGAAGATAAACGGCTTATCCCGACTGAAACAGGTTTCTTGGTGAACGATTTGGTGGTCGATTTTTTCCCGAATGTGGTCGACATTGGTTTTACCTCACGCCTGGAAGACCAGCTGGATATGATTGCCTCGGGTGATGCCGGGTGGGTTGAGGTAATGCGTGAATTTTATGAATCGTTCTCAGACCGACTGGAACATGCTGAAGCTGCCATGCCTGAAAAGAAAGCTGAATTGGAAAAAATCGGGCGTGCTTGTCCGCAGTGCGGCCACGACCTGGTGCTTCGATTTGGCAAGTTCGGCAAATTTATCAGCTGCAGTAATTTCCCGGATTGTCGCTATACCGAGCCCTATCTTGAAAAGATTGGCATGACCTGCCCCGTTTGTAAAGAGGGAGACGTGGTACGCCGAAAAACCAAGAAAGGCAGGACCTTTTATGGCTGCTCGCGCTACCCGGATTGTGATTTTACCTCCTGGAAGCAACCAGTTCCCACACCATGTCCACATTGCCAAGGCACCCTGGTGCTGACCAACAAGCGGCACGTGCAATGCATGGATTGTGAAACGACATTTCTGCAGGATGAGGTTATCGAAGAATCGGAAATGGCATAAAGCTTGCACTATTTGTTCTGAGCGTCATTGTTGCAGAAAATGAACAACTATTCTACAATAGTCACAACGCGTATTGTTCTTATTCAGAAAGATAGGAGTTGGTGATGGACTCAGAAAAAATTAAAGGCTGGCTAAAGGATTTTCGAATCACCCTGCCTGTTGGGGTGGTGGTTGGATTGATTTTAGGTTTGGTGATTGGATGGGGTATCTGGCCTGTGCAGTGGACAGACTTAGCCCCCTATCACCTTCGTCCGGACCTGCGCGAAGATTATTTGAGGATGTCAATTTTTACATCCACAAATGTGGGGAACGCTGCGATTGCTGAAAAAGCCTGGTCAGAATTAGAAGCTACGGCAGAGGAAACTCTGTTGGTGGTTAGAAACCAACCGCGTTACCTTTCAGACGCACAGATCACCAGTTTTATGCTCCTGGTGGGTGCAGAGATGGATCAAGTGGCTTCACCGGAGGTTGTGGCTGAAGAACCGGAAATTGAAGAGCCTACGGAGGGTTCTGGCATCAACTGGGGGTTGGTGATTGGTTTGCTAATCGTTGTATTGGTAGCCGTTGTTGCAGTGTTTTATTTCTTTGTGCTTCACGGAAAACTCCCGGATTTTAAACGTCCTGAAATCCTCAATAAGCGAAAAATGCCTGTGGATGAGGTCGATTTTGACGAGGATGCCAATCGGTATATTCCACCAGCACAAGTGAGTTATGAGCCTTCATATCCTGAAGAACCGTCCGCCCTCCCAGTAGCACAATTTATGACGACCTATGCTCTTGGTGATGACCTGTATGATGATTCCTTCAGTATTGACGCACCGACCGGCGAGTTCCTGGGTGAGTGCGGGGTTGGCATTTCGGAGACTGTTGGTGTGGGCGATCCAAAACGTGTGACCGCGTTTGAAGTGTGGTTATTTGATAAGAATGACATTCAAACCGTGACCAAGGTGATCATGAGCGAACACGCCCATGAGGATGATAAACTTCGGATACGGCTTGAATCGAAGGGTGAGCTGGTTTTAGCAGAACCCGGTAAGCAAATCTTGCTTGAAACGGCCACCTTACAGCTTGAAGCACGCATCATTGATATGGCTTATGGCGAAGGTCCCGCACCTGAGCTGAGTTTCTTTGAGCGACTCACCCTGGAACTGGCTATCTGGCCGAAGTAATTTCCAGGTTTTTCCAGGTCGCCTTCTTTAAACACTGAGCCCCCCAGTTGTGTTGGGGGGCTTTTTTTGTTGGAGTGGTTCCGATTACTCAATGGCTAAAATTGTTAACTCAATCATATCGCCGCTGGGAAGTTTGGCTTTGACCACATCGCCCACCTTATGACCCATCAGGGCTTTGCCAATAGGCGATTCATGTGAAATCCGGCCTTGACCTGGGTTGGCTTCCTTGGTGCCCACCATGTGATAGGTTTCAGCTGGGTAATCCGGTTCTTTGATAGTCACAGTCGCGCCAAGAGAGACTTGGTGGTAATTGGCTTGGGTCTCGATCACCTCAGCGCCATATAGAATGGATTCGATCTCCTGGATGCGTCCTTCAAGGAAGCCCTGGTCTTCTTTTGCCTTGTGATAATCAGCGTTCTCTGAAAGGTCACCCATGGATATGGCGTTTTTCAGTCGTTGAGCGATCTCGCGGCGGCCGTTTTCTTTAAGATCCTGCAGCTCAGCTTCCAGTTTTTGTTTTCCTTCAGGTGTCAGGTAGTGTGTGTTGTTGTTCATCATTCCTCATTCTTGTAGGTTTCTGTATGTCGTGCGTGGTTAGGGAAGGGTTTCTGGATCGAATAGTTTTTGATATTCGTCAATTGCGAACCGGTCTGTCATCCCAGAAATGTAAGTGCATACCGAACCCTCTAAACCTTTATCATTAATGGTGTTTTGAAATTGGTTGGGCAGGGTGGAGGGTTCGCTGACATAGGCATTGAACAGGCTTTCAATGATGCGTTCAGCTTTGACCGCCATGCGCACAACCCGGTAATGGTTATACAGGTTATTGTAAAGAAAATCCTTCAGTTCTCGATTGCGACGGTGCATATCTTCGCTAAAGCCCACCACGTTGTAGGGCAGCTTTTGTAGTTCTTCCACTGTGCGGATACCGCTGCGGCGGATCATGCGGTCGATGGATTGGATCAGGTCGGTCACCTCGATCCCAATCAGGCGGCGGATTAACCGGTGCCGTGAGAGTTCATCCAAATCGTCCGTTCGCCGCCGACCGATGCTCTCGTTGATCACCTCCCACAGGGAGATACCGGCGAGCTGATCGGTGGTGATCAGCCCGGAGCGCAACCCATCATCCAGGTCGTGAGCGGTATAGGCCAGTTCATCAGCTGCATTGGTGATTTGAGCTTCAAGATGTCCGCGCAGCTTGGGGTCAAAATCCTGGGCGTCTGAGATATCATATTCTGTTTCATGTTTGACAATACCTTCCAACACTTCCCAGGTGAGGTTGAGCCCGTTGAATTCAGGATAACGGTTTTCAATTTCGGTGACGATTTTGAAAGAATTGCGGTTGTGGTCAAACCCACCATGGTCGATCATCAAACGCGCTAAGACGCGTTCCCCTGAGTGTCCAAACGGGGGATGACCCAGGTCGTGGGCAAGGCAGATGGTCTCCACCAGGTCTTCATTCGCGCCCAGGGCGCGGGCAACGCTGCGCCCAATTTGGGCGACTTCGAGGGTATGGGTCAGCCGGGTGCGATAATAATCGCCTTCGTAGTTGATGAAAACTTGTGTCTTGTATTCAAGCCGCCGGAATGCAGTGGTGTGTAGGATGCGATCCCGGTCGCGCTGGAAAACCGTGCGATAATCTGGCTCGTCTTCAGGATGTTTGCGACCTTTGCTGTCTTTGCTGCGGATCGCATACGGGGCCAGCATCTGGTCTTCAAGTTCTTCAAGTTGATGGCGCGTGAATAGCATTTCGTTTTTTCTCCAAAATTATCAATCAAACTTAAATTATACCGGATAAATCAGGAATGCTTTTTTTAGGGGCCAGGTGAAGGTAGGTGTTCCTGGTGGGCGATCAGGGTTCCAAAAGAAATGTTTTCAGCGGTCAGCGCTTGGTAAAGATTGCCCGGCTCCAAACCTGAAAAGATACGTACCCTAAGCGAAGGATGTTCCCGGATCAAGGAGACCATCAACTTGACTTTTGACAGCATACCGCCAGTGACATCGACGGCTTGTGATGGCGAAAGTGCTGGGAGCACTGTGGTGATCGTTTGGGGTGTGATCTGGGCGATTATCTTTTCAGGATGATGGGGATCTTGGTAGACACCCTTGTCCTGACCTGCCAGGAGGATCTCGTCGGGATGGATGGCGCCTGCAAGGTGCTGAAAGATCGCCTCTGTGGATAGGATGGTGCCGCCAAGGACCGTGTCAAAGATCACGTCGCCGAAGACGACCGGGACAAGATTGTGTGATAGGGCTGCCTGGATGGGGGAAATGTCCCAAGATTGGATATGGGTACCCTGTGCGATAACGCCAGCAGATGGGGGAAAGGCGATTACAGGTAAGCCTGCGCCGATCAGGGCGTTGATGACGATCTGGTTTAACTCACGGGCGGCCGCCCAAACTTCGGAAAACCCTCGCCAATAATCTTGACCTATGCCGCCTGACTGCGTCTGAAACTGGTTGGCTACTGTATGGCCGAAAGAGCCTGAGCCGTGGCCAATCAGCAGTTGAAGGCCAGGAACCGTAGTCATGGCTTGCCTAATCTCATCCGCCAGGCGTTGGATCACCCCTGGGCGGGGCGTCATTGATTGGGTTTTATCGGTGATCAACGACCCACCTAACTTGACAAAAACGATCCGAGCTCCGCTCATGATTCACGCCCTTTGGTCAAAATCGTGGTGAAAACCTGTTTTGCGCCAGCATCGATCAGGGCTGCTTTGATTTCAGCTGCATTCTCGCTGGGTGCGAGGGCGATCATGTTGCCGCCACGGCCGCCACCAGAGAGTTTGGCGCCGACTGCGCCTGCCATCCGGGCAGCCTGGATGAGGTGTTCCAGCGTGGGGCTGCTGACACCCATCTTCTCTAATAAACATTGGTTTTGATCCATTAACCTGCCTAACAGGGGCAGATCTCCATCGATCAGCCCTGGCTGGGCTTGGCGGCTGATATCGCCGATTTGCTCAAAAAAGGTGCTAAAGCGCTTTGGGTTGGCCTGAAAGTGTTGGCGGACGTCGGCAACCGTTTCGTGTGTGGGCGTTGTCTCGCCGGTGTCCCCGATTACCCAATGGGTTGGTTGCTTGACGGAGAGAAATTCAATCGGTTGATCACGACGATAAACGACAGGTTTTTGATGCGCAATGACGTTATTGTCAATTCCCGATGGGGTTCCATGATGGATTTCTTCCACAGTGTAGGCCAAGGCTGAGATTTGATCAGCTGTGAGCGGCTTGCCGAAAAAGTTTGTCAGGGCGCGGAGGATTGCGATGGAGACGGCAGCGCTGGACCCCATACCACCGGAAATGGGGATGGTTGAGCTAATTTGGAGTGTAAACGCGGGGGGCTGGTTGATCGATGCCGCTTGAAAAGCCAAACGAACAGCAGCGGCAATTGGGTGGTCTACCGGCAGGTCTGCTAAGGATGCGTCCAGTTGGATTTGAGGCGCTTGGATCCTGATGTCGCCCGGCTGCCCTAAGGGGTTTGGCATCACGCGCGCTGTTGCTTTGAGCTGGTTGACCGGGATCGCGATGGCAGGTTGGCCATACACCACGGCATGCTCACCAAACAGGATGATCTTTCCAGGAGCATTTGCGAAAATTACTGGCATTTATCGAGAACCTCAATCAAAGCAGGTAAATGATCACCAATACTGTCAGACCCCATAAGCCAATTGCAGTTTGCATGGGGCGATCGGTCAGGACGATTTCCTCCGGCGCACCGCCAAATTGTTTGATGCGCACCAGGTACAGGTAACGGAACAGCCCATAAATTACAAAGGGAATGGTCAGCATCATGTAATAGCTGCCAGGTCGGATTGCAGCAGAAAAAGTGTATAAACAATAAGTCATCAAGGTGGTGCTGAGAACGATGGTAAGTAACTGGTCGAGCAATTCCAGGGTGTACCCATCCAGCACCCGCCGATGTGCTGAGGCATCCGTTTCAAGAAGTTCGATTTCAGCTCGGCGCTTGCCTAAACCGATGAATAACGCTAGAAAGACGGTGGAAACGAACAGCCAGGGCGAAAATTGTTGGGTTTGAATGATAATCACACCTGCAGTGACTCGCAGGACAAACCCGGCGGCAATGATCATCACATCGAGCAGGGGATAGTGTTTAAGCCAGAATGAATAAGCCAGCATCAGGACCAGGTATAGTGTAACGGTCAGTCCCAACCCAAAATCCACAAGGTAGGCAGTTGGAAGGGTTAACAGTGCAAGGATCGCCGCTGCAGTGATCGCTGCCTGTTTTGAGAGTTTTCCGGCAGGCAGGGGACGGTGTTTTTTGGTGGGGTGCTGCCGGTCGGATTCGATATCTACCAGGTCATTAATAAGATACACCAGGCTGGATGCCAGGCAAAACAACAAGGTGGCAACCAGGGTGATCCACAGCGAATCAAGGGAGATCAACTGCCGGTCAAAAACAAGGGCAGCAAGAACAAAAATATTCTTGATCCACTGCCTGGGGCGCATGCTGGCCCAGATGTACTGTAAGGTTTTGATCATCGAATGGTTCCCGAATTCATGATGTTATGGTTGA
Organism: Candidatus Brevefilum sp.; assembly: GCA_019428905.1. Taxonomy (GTDB): domain Bacteria; phylum Chloroflexota; class Anaerolineae; order Anaerolineales; family Anaerolineaceae; genus Brevifilum. Next base: position 52,986 of record JAHYJN010000009.1, on the reverse strand, counting down.
TTATACTCAGTTTGCACTGGAGGTTTAGCTTTGGGAGCGACGCTTTAGCCAAATCGCCATGAGCTGTGATTTCAAGATAGAATTAAGCCATGAAGAAAAAGCGGATTGATGTTTTACTGGTTGAACGCGGCCTGGCGGAGAGCCGCAACCTGGCGCAACGGCTGGTGATGGCGGGGGAGGTGCGCGCAGCAGGGGAGATGATCCATAAGCCATCCACCCAAATTGACATCAATGCGGAGATCGAAGTTAAACAGCGACCGGCTTTTGTCTCACGCGGGGGCAATAAGCTGGCGGCGGCCATTGAAGCTTTTAACGTGGCTGTAACCGGAAAGATCTGTGCCGATGTGGGCGCTTCGACCGGGGGATTTACAGATTGCTTGCTACAGAACGGGGCGCAAAAGGTGTATGCGATCGATGTCGGCTATGGGGTGCTGCATTGGAAGCTGCGCAATGACCCGCGGGTGGTGGTAATGGAGCGGACCAATGCTCGATACGTGGACACGCTGCCTGAGGCGGTGGACCTGGTGACAATCGATGCGTCTTTCATTTCTTTGAACCTGATCTTGCCAGCGGTGAAGGGCTGGTTTAATGGTGATCACGGCCAGGTGATTGCGCTGATCAAACCCCAGTTTGAGGCCGGACGGAAAGCCGCCGCAGTGCATGCCGGTGTGATTAAGGATCGTTCCGTTCATGCCCAGGTGCTCAGTGCAACCCTGAATGATGCAGCGGCGTTGGGTTTCTTCCCAGTTGGCTTAACACCTTCCCCGATCCGCGGGCCAAAGGGAAATGTTGAATTTTTGGTTGACTTGAGATTGGCTGCGCCTGAGCAGTTGCAGGCTGTATGGGAGATGATTGATCAGGCATTGCAGACCATCCCTGATTGAGGCGTGTAAGTTCTTCTGATTGCGATTGCTGATTTCGTACCTGATAGATTTGGCTTAGCTGGGGTCTGTGGCCAATTCTTGATAGCAGATCATGACATACTTACCAGGGATAAACTGGTGGGTTTAAATGTAACCGTGTTTAGCTTTTACGTTACAGGTTCTTTGCAGTATTTCCAATGATAAAGAATACTGAATGAAGAGGGAATCACCCGTTAATGAAAGAAATATGTGCATAACCCGAGCGTGTTGATAATTGGATCATGACTCAGTAATCAAGCCATCTGATGACCCGTGCTGGTATAATGTAATCGCTTCTCAGGGACACGGACAAATCAAAGCCCATTTGTTATGTGGTCTTTATGAAGGTCGGTCAGAGATAGCGCTGTTCGAGCAAAATGAATTTGATATAGAAAAAAGATAGGAATTAACTGGGCGACGAGTGGTCATTTTCAGCCAGGTTGTCACCAGTTATACTCAGTGCTTATGATTGATAATGTCAGAAATTTTTGTATTATTGCCCATGTTGACCACGGGAAATCAACCCTGGCTGACCGCATGCTGCAGATGACCGGAACGATTGCAGATCGGGATATGACAGAGCAGGTGTTGGACAGCATGGACCTGGAACGAGAAAAAGGCGTCACGATCAAAGCCTCGGCTGTACGGATGGGATACCAGGCGGGGGATGGTCGCCAGTATTGGTTGAACCTGATTGACACCCCCGGACATGTGGATTTCAATTACGAGGTCAGCCGGGCATTGAACGCCTGTGAAGGCGCACTGCTGGTCGTTGACGCCACCCAGGGGATCGAAGCCCAAACCCTGGCAAATTTGTACCTGGCACTGGAAGCTAACCTGACGATCATCCCGGTGATTAATAAGATTGACCTGGATTCTGCACAAACCGAAGCCGTCGCTGAGGATTTGCACAACCTGTTAGGGACGCCCATGGATCAGATCCTACAGATTTCGGCTAAACAGGGGTTAAATGTTGACCGGGTGCTCCAGGCGATTGTCGACCTGATCCCGCCGCCAACGGGTGAGGACGATTTACCTCTTGAAGCTCTGATTTTCGATTCGCATTATGACTCATATAAGGGTGTGGTGGCATATGTGCGGGTTTTTAACGGCAGTATCACACGTGAGAATCACCTGCTGATGATGTCCACCAAGGTCAAGACCTTGCCCGTTGAAATTGGCTATTTTGCGCCTGATCTCAGACCCATCCGCACCTTAAAAGCTGGCGATGTGGGGTATATTGCCACCGGATTGAAGACGGTATCGGAGTGTCGGGTGGGAGACACGGTGACGAATGCCACCGGTGGTGTCGAGCATCCGCTGCCCGGTTACCGGCAAGCCAAACCGATGGTGTTTGCCGGCATCTATCCAACAGAGGGTGAGGATTACGCCGATCTGCGTGATGCATTGGAGAAGCTGCAGTTGAACGATGCATCGCTGACCTTTGAACCGGAGACCTCTGAGGCGCTCAATTTTGGCTTCAGATGCGGTTTTCTCGGCTTGTTCCACATGGAGATCATCCAAGAACGGCTAGAGCGTGAATATGATATGGATGTTGTGTTTACCGCGCCCTCGGTGGAATACCAGATTAAGCTGCAAAACGGCGAGTCCTTGCGAATTTCCTCCCCTGCCGGGCTGCCGGATGAAAGTTTAATCGATCAAATCCTTGAACCCTGGATGGACCTGACGATTTTTACTCCCACTGAATATTACGGTGTGGTGATGGAACTGGTCACACGTAAGCGGGGCACGTTCATCGCCCAAGAATACCCATCCCCTAATCGGGTGCAGATCGAATTCGAAATTCCCCTGTCTGAATTGATCATCGACTTCTTTGATCAGCTCAAATCTGGCACACGCGGGTACGCCTCGATGGATTACCAGTTTAAAGAATATCGACCTGAAAACCTGGTCAAATTGGAGATCCTGGTCAATGGCGAACCGGTGGATGCCCTGACCGCCATTGTGCACAAAAACGATGCCTATCATAAGGGGCAGGCCTTGGTCTCCCGGCTTAAGGAGCTGATCCCCCGGCAATTATTCACCATTCCTGTCCAGGCTTATGCCCAAGGACGGGTGATCTCACGAGCCAATGTTAAAGCTTTGCGCAAGGATGTGCTTTCCAAATGTTATGGCGGCGATATCACGCGCAAGAAGAAGCTGCTTGAAAAACAGAAAAAGGGTAAACGCCGGATGAAAATGGTGGGGAATGTAGAGATCCCCCAGGATGCCTTTATGGCGATCCTGCGATTGGATAAATCGTGAGCGAAGCAGGTACTGAGCGCGTCACTGGCAAAGTGCTGCGCTGGTTGGTGCCGCTATTGATCAGCGCTTTGGCCATTTGGCTGGTCTTGCGGGAGATTGAAATATCTCAATTTCTTACCAACCTGAGATTGATCCGATGGCCGACTTTTTTGCTGGCGTCCGTGTTTTACTTTGTTAGCTACGCTGCACGGGTTTTTTGCTGGTTTATCTTGTTACGCCACAAAGTATCCTATCGGGATGTATTTTTTACCATGGGTGTGGGATATTTGCTCAACAACATTTTCCCATTTCGTTTAGGTGAAATTGGTCGAGCTGTTTTTCTGGATGACCCAGAACGGATTTCGATGTTTGAAGTTTTCTCAAGCATTATTGTTGAGCGGGTTTTTGATGTCTTTCTGGCAGCTATGTTTGTTTTGAGTGTTCTGCCCCGGATTTTGGGGGCAAATTATGATCAACGCTTGATCACGATAGCCCTGGCACTGGCTGTGTTTGGGTTGGCTGTTTTGTTTTTGCTGGCGAAATATAAGGTTAGAATCGGGATGTGGCTGGATCGATGGGGTGAACGTTCAGGGTTTGTCAGGGACTGGCTGACACCTAAAATCCTCCATGGTTTGGAGGGTCTCTCGGTTCTCACCACGCCGCGGGTATTCTTGTTGGCTTTTTTCAGCCTGGCTGTGAGCTGGGGCCTGGCGTTTGTTCAAAACGACATCATTTTTAACAGCCTGTATCCTGATCCGCCTTTTTGGTGGATGACTTTTGTGCTCAGCGCGGGTGCCTTTGGGGCGGCCTTGCCTTCAGCACCAGCCGGGTTAGGGGTGTTTGAAGGTGCGGTGGTGGCAGCTTTTGCCCTGCTGGGGGTGGGAGCAGAGGTGGCCTTTACCCATGCGATCGTGATCCATGCGATGACGTTTATCTATGCAAGTTTGATTGGCCTGATCGGTTTACGGCTGCGGGGCGAAGTCCTGTTTGCTTTCATCCAGCGGGTGTTAAAACGAGCCCCACAAGTCAAGGCAGTTGAGTGAAGGTTATGAAGATCCTGATCGTTTTGACCTATTACGCGCCGTACACTTCCGGTCTAACGGTGTATGCTGTCCGTCAGGCGCGTGCGCTGGCAGCGATGGGGCATCAGGTGACCGTGTTGACCTCACAACATGAGCGAACCCTCCCAGTTGAAGAAAACCTGGAGGGCGTCCAGGTGATACGAGTGCCGGTTGCCTTACGGGTTTCAAAAGGCGTGATCATGCCCCAAATGCCGCTGCAAGCCTGGCGATTGATGCGTTCAGCGGATGTGGTCAATTTACATGTGCCCCAGATGGATGCGGCCTTGATGGCACTGCTTGCCAGGTGGCGTAAAAAACCGGTTGTCCTGACCTACCATTGTGATTTGCAGATGCCCCCAGGTTGGGTTAGCCAGCTGGCTGGTTTTGGTGCAAAGCTTGTGCATCACCTATCTGCGCGTTTAGCGCAAGCGATTGTCCAAAATACATGGGATTATGCTGAGCATTCAAATTTCTTAAGGCGATATTTAGATAAAACAACCGTGATCCGTCCACCCATCATCAATGAAAGCGTGTCTGATGGCGAGGTCCAGGCATTTCGTGAAAAATATGGCATTCAACGGGGGGAGCGTGTGATTGGGATGGTGGCGCGCCTGGCGGAGGAAAAGGGTGTAGAGTACCTGGTGGAGGCATTGCCTGAAATCCAGCAGAAAGAACCCAAGGCTCGGGTGGTGTTTGTGGGTGCATACGAGAATGTTTTGGGTGAAAGCGCTTACCGAGAAAAAATTTTGCCGATGATCGGTGCCTTGGGGGACCAGTGGATTTTTCTGGGCATTTTAAGCGAGAAAGAGAAAGCTGCTTTTTACCATGTGTGTGATGTTTTGGTTTTACCGAGTGTTAACAGCACGGAATCGTTTGGAATGGTACAGGTTGAAGCCCTCATCTGCGGTACCCCGGTAGTTGTATCGGATCTACCCGGTGTCAGGCAGCTGGTGCGTGAGAAAGGTATGGGCGAGATCGTCCCGGTGAGAGATTCTGCTGCGCTGGCGAAAGCCATTATCAATGTTCTGAAGCGCGACATGCGGTTAGATCCTGCCATGGCTTGCAATATCGCACAGCAATATACGCCAGAAACGGTAGCTGAGGCTTATGCTGACCTGTATCGCCAGGTAAAGGAAGATCATGGATAGCCACGAATTGGATGAGATCCTCTGGCGTCATCTTTCCAGCCTGCCGTATTTTCGGGGTTTTTTACGCGCAGTGGAAGACCGTTTTTACCAGGAGATACCGCTGGCGCCGCCGGTGTTGGATTTGGGTTCCGGCGATGGTCATTTTGCCTCTGTGGCTTTTGACCATCGATTGGATGTGGGGTTAGACCCCTGGTCAGCGCCGATGAAAGAGGCACAGGGGCGCGGGGCTTACCGGCTGCTGGTTTTGGGTGAAGGCGCCGCCATCCCCTTTGCGGATGGTTTCTTTGCAACAGTCACGAGCACCTCGGTACTGGAACATATTTCGGATCTTGACCCGGTGTTCCAGGAAGTAGCCCGGGTCCTCAAACCTGGTGGAAAGTTCGTGTTTTGCGTGCCCAATCACCGTTTTCCAGAAGAATTGTGGGGAAGGCGGTTTTTGACCAAAATCGGCTTGCGGGGACTGGGCGCAGCTTACGGCCGATTTTTCAACCGTATCGCCAGACATGCACACACCGATTCGCCCGACATTTGGCAGCGCAGGCTCAACCAGGCTGGTTTCGAGCTGTTGGATACCTGGGATTATTTTCCACCGAAAGCCCTGTATGTTTTGGAATGGGGGCATCCTTTAGGCCTGCCATCGTTAATCACTAAGAAGGTTTTCGGGCGCTGGGTGCTTGTGCCGCGACGCTGGACCCTTGCCCTTCCCTGGCGATGGACGCGTAAGTTTATGGATGATCCAAAATCACCTGATGGGGTGTGCTCTTTCTTTATTGCAAGGAGGCGCGCATGAGGTGGGTAAAGGCAGTGGTGTATTATGTCACTTCAGTGATAAAGATGCTGGTTGGTTTTAAGAATTGGCCGGCAGTTGTGCCCTTTTTCCTGGGGACTAGGGCAAATCAACAGCTGCGGTTGCAGTTGCGCCGCCCACAGGTCGCGTTGATCGTCCGCAGCGCGATGGATATCTGGTCTGTCAAAGAAACCTTTCTTGACCAGTTTTACACCCGCTATGGCGTCCCAGTTGAGGATGGGTGGACCGTGATGGATATCGGCGCTGGCATCGGGGATTATGCCATCCTTGCTGCTTATGGGAAACCTAATGTTCAAGTGTATGCATTTGAACCCTATCCCGGCTCATTTGGGCTGCTGCTGGAGAACCTGGCGCTCAACCAAATGGACCAAGTGCGTGCCTTTCAGCAAGCGGTGTGGCATACAACAGGAGCTTTGTCCCTAGACCTTGCCAACGGTGAACCGCTGCAGATCAGCAGCCATAACTTGACATCCAGTGTTAGTGACGGCTATCGGCTGTCTGTGGATGCAATCAGCCTGGAATCCGCGCTAGCTAAGCTGAACATCACACGGCTTGATCTGCTTAAAATGGATTGTGAAGGTGCGGAGTACGAGATTTTGCTAAACACCCCTCCCGAGATATTGCGGTTGGTTAAGCGGATCATCATGGAATACCATGACTTGGACGCTCAGCGCGCCCACCCTATCCTGGTTGACTTTTTACAGCAACAGGGATACCAGGTGACACGCCAAGAAAACAATGTCCACGCGGAAATTGGCTACCTGTATGCTGAGCAGAAATAGGTAACACGTTTCTTCGTGTGAGCGACCATAATTTAGTGGCAATGTGCCCACTGCACCACGATTAATGAAAGGTTGTCAGGAAATCCCCGGTAGAGTATGATATTTTCCGTCTTGATGCAAGCGCAAGTTAGCGCCACACTGAACTAGGATTGGATAGAGATCATTCATGACAGACCAACCAGGACCACCCACAGAAACCAGCGTTTGGGACCTGTTTGTCGTTAAATTGAGGTTCTGGTTAAGAGCCCAACCTGAAGAGGAACGAACTGTTCACGATCAACCGCCCAAGGAAAAAATGGCCTTCCCCTGGATGACCGTTGGCGCAGTGGTTTTAGCCATCATTGCTCAGCTCTCACTGGAGCCTTCACCAAGCCGGACCGCCTGGCCAGGTATTGTGCTGTATGCAGGGTCGCTGGGCTGCTTATTGGCTGCGATCTTCAGAGGAGAATGGCGCCTGGTTGCTCATAAAGAATCATCTGCTGAAACCTTCAGCACACATATCCAATTTGAATTCATAATTTCCAGCTTTTTCCTGGCAATTTTAGCCTTTCTCTTGTTTGGAAATGCCAGATTTGGCGTCCTTAACACCCTAGTGTGGGTTCTGGCGATCATCTTTTTCTTCTTAGCTTTTTGGCAGTTTTCAGGCATCCATCGGTTTAAATTAAAAGCCGTGTGGCAGCGCTTGATGAGGGACAGCTGGTATATCCGGGTTACGCGCTGGACGTTGATTGTACTAGCAGCCACGGCTGTGATCTTGTTTTTTAATTTTGCCAGGCTAGACTATGTGCCGCCGGAAATGGTCTCAGACCAAGCTGAGAAACTAATGGATGTGAATGACATTTTGCATGGGCAATTTCCGGTGTATTTCACGCGGAATACCGGCCGAGAGGCACTGCATTTCTACCTATCCGCCGGCTTCATGCGGATTTTCAACCTGCCGGTTTCCTTTCTCAATCTGAAGATCGTGGCGGTATTTGCCAATCTGTTGACCTTGTTCTTTATTTACCTGCTCGGCAAGGAATTGGGTGACCGTTGGGTAGGGTTGGCTGCAGCGCTATTTGCTGGAATGGCCTATTGGCCCCTTTTATTCACCCGGCTAGCGCTGAGAATTCCCTATTACCCCTTGTTTGTCGCACCTGTGATGTACTTCATGGTACGGGGTCTGCGGCAGCAAAATATCCATGACATCTTATGGGCGGGGCTTTTCCTTGGTTTGGGTTTGCATGGTTATACGCCTTACCGGATTGTGCCCATCCTAGTGGTGCTGGGGATTCTGATCTATGCATTGCAAACTTCCGGCAAGGGAAAGTGGTTGAGGGCGGTTTATGTGCTGTTCCTGATCACCTTCGTCTCAACCCTGGTGTTCATCCCATTGTTGCGGTACTGGCAGGCAAACCCAGATATGTTTGCCTACCGTGCTTTTTCGCGATTGACGGGGATGGAGGTCGGCTTTCAAAACTCCCCGCTGATTATCTTTTTACAGAATTTTTGGAAAGCCAGTGTGATGTTCTTCTGGGATAACGGGGTGATCTGGGCACATTCTATCCCACGTCGACCAGCCCTTGAGGTTGTATCCGGGGCGTTTTATTTCCTGGGGATTGCCAGCCTTATCATCCGCTATTTCCGACAACGCGACTGGCGTGATTTGTTCTTGCTGATTTCAATCCCCATGTTGATGATGCCCTCGATTCTCTCGCTGGCATACCCTGGTGAGAACCCAAGCCTGAATCGCAGTGCTGGGGCTGTGGTACCGGTGTTCGTTGTGATTGGGTTTGCATTTATGGCTCTCATCCGGTCACTCAAGCGCTATACCAAGGGGAATGTCGGACAGGCCGTTTTGGTGATCATCGTCATCTTGCTGCTGTTGTGGTCTGGCGCGAATAATTTCGACCTGGTGTTTAACCAATACTTCAGTATCTACCGGGCTTCCAGCTGGAATACCTCTGAGATTGGTAGGATTGCAGCTTTGTTCATTGAAACATTTGGCGAACCGGAAACTACCTACGTTGTGGGCTATCCGCACTGGGTTGATTCGCGCCTGGTGGCGATTAACTCGGGTTACCCAGGGCTGGATTTTGCCATATTGCCACAACAAATTTCGGACACGCGGGATGACCCCCGATCCAAGATGTTCTTTTTGAGCGTGCAGGACGCTGTCAATATCGAAGTACTCCAACAGACCTTTCCCACGGGCGTGCTGTGGCAATATGATTCTGAGGTGGAGAATAAAGACTTTATGGTCTTTTTCGTGCCACCATCTCAAGGAGCCATGCCGTAATGAACGGAGACACCACTTTGCAAACGTCGAATAAAGTCAGCCGTTGGGGAGAAATCCTGGTGATCGTGCTCCTTGTCATGACACTGGCAGCGGGGGCATACCTGAGGCTGGTGGGGGTGAATTGGGATGAAGATCAACATATGCACCCGGATGAGCGTTTTCTCAGCCTGGTCCAGGCGGCGATTACACCGGTGGAAGGTGTATCTGACTATTTTGACACTGCCACATCCAGCCTGAATCCCGCAAACCGGGGGTACACCTTCTTTGTATATGGCACTTTACCGATATTTATTGTGCGCTACACCGGGGAAGCCCTGGGTCGGACAGATTATCATACAATTACGATTTTAGGCAGGCAGCTTTCGGCGATATTTGATGTGATTACTGTGCTGCTGGTGTATGCTATTGGACGGCGTTTGTATCACAAGTGGGTTGGTCTGCTGGGTGCAGTGTTCTATGCCCTGGCTGTGCTGCCGATTCAGCTTTCACACTATGCAACCGTCGATACCTTCACCAACACTTTTGCAGCCCTGGCAGTCTATGGTGCAGTTTGGGCGTTGAGACGACCAGTTGACAACAAGCTGGTTGAGCCCAAACCGAATCTGGAGATAGGCGAAAGTATCCCAGAACAAGGCCCAGGGGATGAAGTTCCAACCAGCGAATTTTGGTTGAAAGTAAAACAAATTTTGCTGGACCTGGCACCGTATATCCTATTTGGTGTCGCCCTGGGCGCTGCAACCGCTTCAAAAATCAATGCGGTGGTTCTGGCAGCGGTTCTGCCGCTGGTCGAGGGGATGCGTTACCTGGGAATGGACACCGAACAGCAGCGTGAAGCTGTGCTGCCGATCCTGCGCAACCTGGTGGTCGCCGGGGCTCTCAGTTTTCTTGTTTTCCGTATTGGGCAGCCGTATGCCTTCAATGGACCCGGGTTTTTCAATTTAGGCATCAACCCCACCTGGTGGTCGGGGTTGGAAAGTTTGCGGGTGCAAGCTTCCGGTGTGGTGGATTTCCCACCGGCATTGCAATGGGCCAGGCGACCGCTCACTTTCTCGTGGTATAACCTGGTGGCGTGGGGGTTGGGATGGCCGTTGGGCATTTTTGCCTGGCTTGCCTTCATTTTGATGGGTATCTTGATCCTGCATAAGAAAAATTGGCGAAGACATCTGCCTTTATGGGCTTTCACCGGGACGCATTTTATCTGGCAGTCATTTTCCTGGGTGCGCTCTATGCGCTACCAGATGCTGATTTACCCGCTGCTGGCATTGATTGCAGGCTGGGGTCTGGTGACCTTATGGTCAGCTTGCCGCGACATCAGGTTTGGCAAACTTAAAATCTCGGCCAAAGCGATCAGGGTTGTCGGGATCGTCTTGACTGTGGTGATTGTGCTTTCGACAGCCGTTTGGGCGTTCGCATTTTCACGTATTTATCCACGGACGCATACCCGTGCGGCAGCCAGCCGCTGGGTTTACCAGAATATTCCAGGGGCGTTGACCTTGCATATAGAAACAGATGCCGGGGAGTTTCAACAGCCATTACCCTACCGAGCAGGTGATGCATTTCAGTCTGGCGAGCCGTACCTTCAGCCGTTCTTTGGTACCGCTGATGGGCTGATCACATTGGTCAACTTTCCCCATATCCTTGACCAATCGCAAAGCGGCACCCTGATGCCAGTGAAATTGACAATTACAGCTGCGGGCGACCCTGACACGGTATTAGCCTCTGCCTGGGTTGAAAGCGGATTTATAGCTGGTGAGAGCGATTGGCGAGGTCTGGCATATGACTTCATCCTCGATACGCCCCTACGGGTAGCTGAAGGTGAATTATATTTCCTGCAGCTAGAGCTGCTCCAACCTGATCAAGCTCTTTTATTAAATGGTTCGCCAATCCTCACTTACATATCCGATGATGGCATGGCCTTTAACAGTCCACTGCCGCGTATTCAGCAAAGCGTCAGGGCAGGCCAGCCGTATTCGATGAACATCATGCTGGTAAAAAGCGGCCGGATCACATCGGTGAGCATGCCCTATCTTGTCGACCAGGCAGGCATGCCCGGTGATCAATCCCTGACGATTGGTCTGCAGCTGCCTGACCAGGGAGGAATCTCCCGAACCAACAGTCTGACAGGATCGTTTATGGCTGCTGATGATGTGCGCGGTGGGCCGGCTGTGTTCCTCCTTGAGGAACCTCTTCAGGTTGAGGCCGGGCAGACTTTGACCGTATCACTGACCACAGAGAGTGCAGGTGTGCAATTTGTGCCGCAGGCACCGGCGCCAGCCCATGAGAGCAGTTGGGACGATGCCATCCCGTATCCCCTGGATGGGTTCAGCCCCTATAGCGAAAGCGGTGGCATCTACCGTGGTGATGTGAATTTCGAAATGTATTGGGGGGATGATCAGAATAAATTGCAAAGATTCGAAACCAACCTCGACCTGGCTGATTACATTTTCATTACATCGAATCGCCAATGGGGAACGACGACGCGTGTGCCGGAACGGTACTTGTTGACCAGTTTTTATTATCGAAACCTGTTGGGTTGCCCGCCCGATGAGGACATTTTGTGGTGCTATCGTGTGGCGGAACCAGGAAAGTTTGAAGGCGCGTTAGGTTTTGAGCTGGTGGCGACCTTTACGTCCCATCCCAGCCTTGGCCCGATTGAATTCAATACACAATTTGCTGAAGAAGCGTTCACGGTTTATGATCACCCGAAGGTATTGATTTTTAGAAAAACGGCAGATTATGATCCCATTGCTGTGCGCTCTTTGTTGCGCTCGGTGGATTTGAGTAAGGTGGTGTACTTCACCCCGGGTGATGCTGCCCGCTACCAGGGCCCAGACCCAGAGCAATTCTATCAGCCACGTTACAACTTGATGCTGCCAGAAGACCGACTGGCCGCACAACGCGCTGGGGGCACCTGGTCAGCATTGTTTGATCGGGAAGGCCTGATCAACACCTCGCAGCCCTTGGCCATACTTGTTTTCTACCTGTTTGTGCTTGTTTTAGGATGGCTATGCTATCCGCTGGTCAGGCTAGCCCTGCCCGGGCTGGCAGATCGCGGTTACCCATTATCAAAATTAGCTGGCTTGCTGCTGCTGGCATTCTTTGTGTGGCTGATGGGCTCTTTCGGCGTCCCGGTTACACGGCAAATGATCTGGCTGGTGCTGGCTGGATTGGGCTTGGTATGTGGGGTTTTGTTTTACCCGCAGCGTAAGGCGTTGCAGCAGGAACTGCAGGAAAATTGGCGCTATTTCCTGATGGTTGAAGTCTTGGGACTGATCGCATTTGTGCTGTTCCTGGTGGTGCGTTGGGGAAACCCAGATTTGTGGCATCCCTTCAAAGGTGGTGAGAAGCCAATGGATTTCTCATACCTGAATGCCGTCATCAAAAGCACAACCTTTCCACCGTTTGACCCATGGTTTGCTGGTGGGTACATCAATTATTATTATTACGGCTTTGTGATCGTCGGTATGCCGATAAAGCTGCTGGGCATTATCCCCTCGATTGCCTATAACCTGATTTTACCGCTGTGGTACAGCCTGCTGATTTTAGGCGCTTTTTCTGTGGGTTGGAACCTCTACCAGGGTATTTCCAGACCGCGTGCCCTGCGGGTCAAGGAAGGCGAAGGGAAGCGCGTCTTGGGGACGGCCTTTGGCGTGGGCTTGGTAACCGCGGTCCTATTAGCCGTGTTGGGCAACCTAGGAACCATCCGCTTGATTGGCACAGGATTTTATCGCTTGGCCGCTACGGGGATCGATATTGAGCAGGCGGCCTTTGGGCAGAAAATCAGCTCGATCATCCAGGGATTTGCCCAGTTTTTACAAGGGGCTTCGATGCCCTTCTATCCTGGAGATTGGTACTGGTTCCCAAGCCGGGTTATCCCGGGTGAACCAATCACAGAGTTTCCGTATTTTACGTTTATCTATGCGGATTTACACGCCCACCTGATCGCGTTGCCAATGACCGTGCTGGCCATCAGTTGGAGTTTATCGGTTGTGTTGAACAAAGCGCATTTTCGAGCTAAAGCGAAAAAATTTGGCTGGCTGGGGATGATCATTAGTTTCCTGTTTGGCGGGATTGTGATCGGTGCATTAAGGCCAACGAACACATGGGACTTCTACACTTATCTTGTGTTTGCATCAGCTGCTCTGTTTTACAGCATTATTCGGTATTACCAGCCAAGATTTCGATTGAATTTCAGATACAGTGACTGGGCGGAAAAGATCGTAGTGGCTTTGGCAGCTGTGTTAGCCCTGGCTTTGCTTTCTACATTTCTCTACCAACCCTTTGCCTACTGGTTTGGCCAGGGGTACACCCGGGTTGATATTTGGGAGGGCAGCCGCACACCCCTTGACTCTTACTTTACTCATTGGGGATTATTCCTGTTTATCATCGTGAGCTGGATGTGTTGGGAAACATATCATTGGATGAAGACGACCCCTGCATCAGCGTTAAAGAAACTTGAGCCTTACCTGACCTGGATTTATGCTGTTTTGATCTTAGCCCTGATCATCCTGATTGTGTTCCTGGTGATGGGCCTTCCTGTTGGATTGGTCGCCCTGCCGATCGGGTTATGGACCGTGGTCTTAATGCTGCGTCCGGGGCGGACAGATGGTGGACGGTTCCACCTATTCATGATTGGCACCGCGGTCACCTTGACATTGGCTGTGGAGCTGATCTATCTCCCCGGTGATATTGGCAGGATGAATACGGTTTTCAAGTTCTACTTGCAAGCCTGGATCCTGTTTGCCCTAGCAGCCGGGGTGTGTTTTGGCTGGCTGGTGAAATCTTTACGTTATTGGCGGATGCGGCTGGTCTTTATGTGGCAGGTGGCCCTGTTTGTTCTCGTCGCTGGAGCAGCCTTGTTTACGGTGTTAGGTACAGCAGATAAGGTACGTGACCGGATGGCACCGGATGCACCCCAGACCCTAGACGGTATGACATATATGGCTTACGCCAGCTACTACGACATGGGCCTGGATATGCAGTTGATTGAGGATTATTATGCGATCCGATGGATCCAGGATCACATTGAGGGTTCTCCCGTGATCCTTGAGGGACAAGCATATGAGTACCGATGGGGAAATCGCTACACGATTTACACAGGCTTACCAGGGGTGGTGGGGTGGAATTGGCATCAACGGCAGCAGCGGGCTGTGTTACGCAATAACGCTGTCCAGGAACGGGTCAATGCGGTTGACACATTTTACAATACCGAAGATATGGCCTTTGTCAGTGCATTTCTTGAAGCACACGATGTTTCATATGTTGTTGTGGGTCAGCTTGAGCAGGCTTTTTACCCTGGAGCCGGACTTGAAAAGTTCCAGCGTTATGAGGGTCAACTCTGGGATGCCGTGTACCGGGTGGGCAGCACAGTTATTTACCAGGTTCGAAAATAGTTCCAATGTGGGTGAGACCAATTCGAATGGCGATGTTACCGAGTAGTTTCACCAATTAAGATGATTCAGTAGATCCTACCTAAGGATCTGGGAATGTCCAAACCGCAGGGTCAACACGGATCTAAGCCACCAGGCTAAATAAAGCCTAATCCTGCACGGGGAATAACCGCTTGGGCAGGTTTCTTCACAAGTTTGGATGGACTAGTATAATATTGGGTGAAGTATAGCCGGTGATCTGGTGTAAGTTACAGATGCCGTCCAGAAAGCACAGAACGGTCAAAGTCATGCCTGTCTAGGTGAGAGCTCCTCATCCGAGACCTGTATGACCAAAACACGGACGTAGAGCAAAGCATTCATGGATAAACAAAATAGCCAAACAACACACGTGATGATCGCCATGGGGGCGTTTGTGATCGGATTGGCTTTTCGCATGCTCAGGTTGGGGGCTTTACCATTAAGCCATGTGGAAGCCGAATTTGCATTAAAGGCACTGGGAGTCGCCCGGGGTGGGCCGGTGCTGTTTGGTGGGCAAACTGCTTATGTGGGGTTGACCGGCGTTACCTTCTTTTTATTTTCATCGAGCAATTTTTTAGCCCGGTTTTGGCCAGCCTTGTCCGGTGCGTTGGTGGTTTTAATCCCCTTCACTTTTAGAAAATACATCGGTGATCGGCCAGCGATCTTGGCGGGATTAATTTTGGCGATTTCACCTGAAATGGTTGGACTCTCCAGAATTGTCGGTTCACCGATGATGGCAATGGTCTTTTTGATGCTGTTTGCGGGTTTTTGGCTCCAAAGAAGACCGATCCTGGCGGGAGTGAGCCTGGGTTTAGGCCTGATGAGCGGTCCCGGATTCTGGGTGGGGGCGACGATCCTTGGATTGAGTTATTTGATTGCAGACCGTTTATTTGGGGTAGAGGAGGTCTTAAAAGAGCAAGTCTCCCCAACAGATAAACCCTTTTGGGTCCGTTTTGCGCTCGCGTTTTGTGTAAGCGTGTTGTTGGTGGGGACCGGATTTTTCCTGGCGCCTGCCGGCTTGACGGGTATCTTTTCCGGGCTATACACTTTTTTCCTGGGGTTTGGAACAACTGTGCAGGCGCCATTCGGGATTATCCCGTTTGCACTGGTAGCTTACAGCACAGGCGCAATCCTCTTTGGCTTGTGGGGTGGGGTCAGGGGAATACTGGTAAAAAGTAAGCTGGATATTTTCCTTTTGTGTTGGGCGGGTTTTGGGTTGATCTTCATTATCCTCTACCCAGCTGCGGGACCCGCTGAGTTGATTTTTGTGACGCTGCCGCTATGGGTATTGGGCGCGCGCGTGGTGGTGTTTGCCTGGCAGGTTCCCAAGGAATCTCGATTGGTGGCAGCCAGTATGGCGGCGTTGGTGGTCGTGATCTTTGCTTTTATGCTGCTGGCAATGCGGTCACTTGTTTTGCCAACATTACCATCATCGCAGCAAATCAACTACCTGATTGCCATGGTCGGGGGTGTAGTGCTTTTGGTGGCAATCTTGCTGTTGGTCAGCTATGGGTGGACGGAGGAGATCGCTCGCTCAGGTTTGCTGATGGGACTAGCCATGGTCTTTACAGCGGGCATGATCTCGCTCAGTGTGAATTCGACTGGGATAGGTCCTGAGACACCTTTTGAAATATGGTATCCAGATCAACCCATGTTGACGACGGATTGGCTGAATGTCACCATCGACCGCGTCCTGGTTTGGAATGCACGCGGCCAGGAACCAGTCGATATTGTTGTTTCAGGTATGGATATGCCCGGGTTACGTTGGGCATTACATGCTTATGCGCCGCTTGATTTTGTACCCTTTGCGCCGCCGCAATCTCAACCGGGAATCCTGATCACACCCGCCGGGGTTATCCCTGAAATTTCTCGAGGCTACCAGGGCCAGGATCTGGTGTGGACCCGTGAAGTACCCTGGCACGAGATGTCCGCAAATCAATACCTGACCTGGATGGTCACGCGTGATGTTCCAATCCTTTCCCAGGAGGTGATTCTGTGGGTACGGACGGATTTGATGCCAGGCGGAGAATTGACAGAATAACGAGGTATGAAATAGATATGGGTTTACCTACGACGATTGCGATCGATGGACCAGCAGCTTCTGGAAAGTCGACTTTAGGTGCGCTGCTGGCTGAAGCACTGGGTTATCTGTATTTTGACACCGGTGTGATGTATCGAGCGGTGACTCTTGCCGCACTGCAAAACGGTGTGGACATTTTTGATGAGGCAGCCATTGGAGAATTAGCAGAAAAAGTCCGGATTGATGTCGCCCCTCCCAGTGCGGATGATGGAAGGGATTATGATGTATTGCTCGATGGTCAGGATGTTACCTGGGAGATCCGGTCTGATGCGGTTAATGACCATGTTTCAGATATCTCAGTTTACGCGCGTGTGCGCAACGCCATGACCGATCAGCAGCGCCGGATTGCGCTGGAGAATAAGGTGGTGATGGTCGGGCGCGATATCGGTACGGTCGTCATGCCGGATGCTGATCTAAAAATTTATCTTGACGCTTCGGTTGAAGTCAGGGCGCAGCGGCGTTACCAGGAGATGCTTGATCGAGGGGAGCAAGCCGATTTTGAGGCTGTTTTGGGTTCTTTGAAAAACCGGGATCACATCGACTCAAACCGCGAAATTGCGCCCCTGAAACCGGCTGAGGATGCCATAGTGATCCAGGCGGATTGTCTGGGAATACAGCAAGTGCTTGAAAAAGCAAAGGAGCTTGTCTACCGTGTGTGATTCATTTGTCGCATTAAGCAACGCAACCAAAGATGGGTCGGTGATATTCGGAAAAAACAGCGACCGTCATCCCAACGAAGGGCATGCGTTGAGGTTGATCCCTCGTGCAAGCCATCCCAAAGGTGCACAAGTTGATTGCACTTATATTCGTATTCCACAAGTGAGGGAGACGAACGCGGTTTTGTTGTCCAAACCATTCTGGATCTGGGGGGCAGAAATGGGGGCTAATGAGCATGGTGTGGTGATCGGCAACGAAGCGGTATTTACCAAGGTGCCTTACGATAAGGAACCTGGTTTAATTGGTATGGATTTCATCAGGTTGGCGCTTGAACGGGCAGCAACTGCCGATGAAGCGTTGGATGTGATGATCGAGCTGTTAGCGACTTATGGACAGGGTGGAAATGCGATGTTTTCCCACAAAATGTTTTATCACAACGGTTTTCTGATCGCTGATCCGCACAGCGCCTGGATCTTTGAGACTGCAGGGTCCCATTGGGCAGCAGAGAAAGTGCGGGATGTTCGCACAATCTCGAATCTGATCAGTATTGGCGCAACATGGGATCGAGCTTCCTCCGGCCTGGTTTCGCATGCGGTAAATAAGGGTTGGTGTAAGAACGCCGAATCGTTTAATTTCAGCGAGTGTTACAGTGACTTGGTGTATACGAATTTTGCTGCAGGTAAACACCGTTCCTGCAGAATTGGCGAGCTGTTATCAGCCCATGTGGGTGAGATTGATATCCCCTTTGCAATGCAAGTGCTGCGAGACCACGGTCCGGAAGCGAACGAAAAATGGCAGCCGGGTAACGGGATTGTTGGCGCAGAAGTCTGCATGCATGCCAGTTTTGGTCCCGTGAGGGGCAGCCAGACAACGGGATCGATGATTTCACACCTGGCAGCTGATGGGCATACCCATTGGTTGACGGGAACGAGCGCACCCTGTACCTCGGTGTTTAAACCGGTATGGTTCGACTCAGGGCTGCCAGAATTTGGCGCAGCTCCAACTGGGGAATATGATCATGCCTCCCTGTGGTGGCGTCATGAAAACCTCCATCGAGAGCTGTTACGGGATTACGCGACACGGATCAAGGTGATCGAAGGGGAGCGCGACAAACTTGAGGAGAATTTCATCGCACAAGTTCAGAACTGGCCTACCCAGCCTATTGAAGCACGGGCTGGATTAACCCGGGACTGTTTCTATGAAGTTGAGCATGTAGAGGCAAAATGGCTGGAAATGATCGTTGAAAAGCCAGTTGTAAATCGACGGTCAATACTAGACCAGATCGCCTGGCGAAATTTTGACCGGCAGGCGCAGCGTCCGCGCAGCTCGCGTGCTCAAATAGCGGCTTATCCCCACAAGTGAACAAGCACTCGTAAACTACCCCACAGAGATGCTATAATGGATTAGGCCTTCTTTATCAAATTGATATGTTGGAAATTTTGGTTCCACTTACTTCGCCTTACACAATCGTCATCCCCGATAATCGGGGTGCTCTGTTCGGGTGGGTGATTGGATTTGTCGGCATCATCATCTTCGCTGCCTTTCTGCAAGATCGATCCTTTCGGATAACCCGGGCGACCTTACTCTGGTCAGCTGCCTTGAGCCTGCTGGTGCTGGCCTTGACCCCGTTTATTGGCATCTTACCGAGGATGAGCACTGCACTGAACCCGGGTGATGTACCCTTTTTGCATTTGATGTTTTTTACTGCTGTGCCTTGGATGGTGGCAGGGGGCGTGTTAGGGGTTATGCCTTCTGTTTTGCTGGCGATGATTTCTGGCTTGTTGCTGGCTTATCTGGACACCAACAACATCTTCACGCCATTGGTGTTGATGGGATTGGCAGTTGTGTTCAGCTGGTGCGTTCGGCAGCGGTATCGGACTAGTTTTTATCAGTGGCTGCGATTTCCAGTCATCGCTG
The DNA here is from genome assembly GCA_019428905.1 of Candidatus Brevefilum sp. Taxonomy (GTDB): domain Bacteria; phylum Chloroflexota; class Anaerolineae; order Anaerolineales; family Anaerolineaceae; genus Brevifilum. Next base: position 33,701 of record JAHYJN010000009.1, on the reverse strand, counting down.
GTGCCATCAGCCTGGCAGTGATCTCTCCACTGGTCTTCATTGTGACCGCGTTTAGCGCTACAGGTTCAGCGGGAGAGCGTGTGGGAATTGCCATTGACCGTTTTCCTATGGTGATGTTCGCGTTAGGGGGCATGGTGTTGATCGGTGGTGTGGTATGTGTGATTGTGAGTGCTGTTGCTCAACAAACTTGGGGTTCTAAATCGCAATTGAAGCCCGCTCCGGGCGAATTTAATCTCAATCATCGGTTATTTGCTTTTATCCTGCCAACCTTTTTGGTGTTATTGTGGGTGGTTTTTATTAGCACGTGGATGGTTGCGCAAAATCAGGCTCGCAAGATGGCGATCAGGCAGCTTATCAGCACCTCTGAGATGGCAGCGGCAAGTTTGGGAGATTATTTTGGGATGACCGGATCAACCACCATGGAAGACATGCTTCCATCCCATACTTTCATCAGGGCGTTCCAAGCACTTGAGGTTGTGGGTGGTATTGGACAGATTGTCAATGCTGATGGGGCTATTTTATATCAGACACAGATACAGCAAGTTGAAACACCAACTGAGGGTACTTTTTTTACCACTGCAACTTTTCGCCAAAGTCAGGGAGCTGATGGACAAACTTGGTTACATTATTTCCAGCCGGTGAATGGAACAAACTTGGGGGTTGTGGCTGTTTTGCCAGGGTGGGCAATTGATGCTGTTGCCTGGCAATCCACTTTTCCGGTCTTGTTAATTACATCTGGAGGGATGGTCTTGGTCTTGCTCGCAGTTTGGATCGGGGTGGCGCCGATGGCAACAGAATTAGAGAAAATTACTGCGGCCATAGACACTGTTTCAATACGCCCATTTGAGTCAAACCAGCGGGAGAAAGGGGCCAAATCGGGAAAGGGACCGTTAAGCCAGGCCTTTCAAGCGGTAATTGATAGCCAGCAATCCCGCCTTGATCACCAAGCGGAATTATTGGCGGTCAGTAGCCGGATTGCTGGGCAGCTTAATTTAACGGATGCAATGCACATCATCCTGACTGCTGCATTAACCCATGGTGCAAGTTCTGCCCGGTTGATCCTATCTGATGCTACCGGGGTAGATCAAAGTGGCCTAAAGCATGCTTTGGGTTTGGGTACACAGTCCAAACGCTTGGCTGTGCTGGATCCATCGGTGGTGGAGCTTTCGCGTCGTGAAGGCGCCTTGGTGTTATCCGTCGGTGAAATTGGGGATAAATTACCTGGTGCCGAGGAGATTGAAGAATTGGCCTGTGTCACGATCCTACCGTTGAAATGGAAGGACCTGAAATTGGGCGTTTTTTGGGTTGCCTTCCCAGCTGGATTGACCCGGTGTGCTGAGGAAGAAGCGTATCTTCAGGAGCTTTCACGGATGGCAAGCCTGGTGATTGTGAACACCAAAACTTACCGGGATACACAATCCTCACGGATACTGATGGAATCGATTTTTGATCTGCTGCCAGACGCGGTGTTGATTACTGATCTGCAGGAACGGGTTGTATATCAAAACAAAACTGCGCAGGCTGTATTGGGGTCGGAGACAGGGCCGCTGGAAGGGAAGTCCTTATCCAGTTTGCTGGCACCGCAAGATAGCCTTGAGCAGGTTTGGCGAACGCAGCCGGGGCCGCACGCCAGGGAAGTCCACATTAACGGTAAGGCTTACCAGCTGATCTCCAGCCCGATCCAGATAAAGCCGAACCAGGCAGGTCAGATGTTAATCTTAAAAGACCTGACACAGCAAAGAAATGAATCCTCCATCAAATCCGAATTTGTGACCACTGTCAGCCACGAGTTGCGGTCGCCATTGACATTGATCCTAGGGTATGCCAAAATATTGCGCTTGACGGGTAATATGAACGAGCAGCAAGATACGTATATCAGTAACATCATTGATGGTGTTCAGGAGATGCAAAATCTTGTGCAAAAATTATTGGATATTGGGCGTTTGGAAGGGAGCGATCCCCTGGCTATCCAACCGATTTCTGTGGCGGATATCACGCGCCAGGTTGTTGAGAGGGTGGATGCGCAAGCCAAACAAAAGAATGTCCAGATGGTTATAAAATTACCAGAATCCCCGGTGGTGATCGAAGCCGACCCAACTTTTTTGGCACTTGCTTTGAAAAACCTGGTGGAAAATGCGATCAAGTTTTCCAAAATGGAGGGTGAGGTAATTTTCAGCGCCTGGCGGGATGATGATCGTGTGATTTTTGCTGTTGAAGACAAAGGGATTGGGATTGCCCCTCTGGATCAGCGGCGTTTATTCAAAAATTTCAGCCAGGCAAGCGCACAAACCGGACAAGAACAGGCGGGCAGTGGTTTGGGGTTGGCTATTGTCAAGTCGATTGCAGAACGTCATGGGGGGCAAGTACGCTTAGAAAGTCAATTAGGGAAGGGGAGCATCTTCTATTTTGAAATTCCGCGTAAACAATCTTGTTAAATTCCTGTTAAATCCAAAATTGATCTCCCGAAATATTTGCAATTTGTAGATAAATTTGCTATAATTACAGTTTGCATGCATTGGACAAGTATTTCAAGGTTCCCGGAAAACACCTGAGAAGCAATCACCTTCTCTAGGTTTTTCTCGCGTTAATTCATTAATTAGATTTTTAATACATTACAGGAGGTTCCTAGTGGAGACAAAGGGATTAAAAGCACTGCGGATCGGTCTTGCATCTCCTGAGGTTATTCGCAGCTGGTCTTATGGCGAAGTACTCAAACCTGAGACCATCAACTATCGGCGGTTACGTCCTGAAAAGGACGGTTTATTTTGTGAAGCCATTTTTGGCCCCACACGCGACTATCAGTGTTATTGTGGGAAGTATAAGAATCCTCGATACAAAGGCATTATTTGCGACAAATGCAATGTTGAGGTGACTAAATCTTCGGTACGGCGTGAGCGGATGGGTCATATTGAGCTAGCTGCGCCTGTAGCACATATTTGGTACACACGCCGGATCCCATCCTTTTTAGGCCTGATGTTAAATATTTCACGCAGAAATCTTGACCGTGTGTTGTATTTTGCGCAATACATCGTCACCTATGTTGATGAAGATGCACGTCAGAAAGCCTTAAAACGGCTGGAGGATGAAATTAGTCTGTCTGAGCGCGAACTGGGAGAGAAGGTCAACGCCCAAATTGCAGAAGAGAAGAAGAGCCGCGATAGAGCCGTAAAGGACCTGGATGTTCAAGGCAATCAGCTCAAAGAAAAATATGACGAGCAGATTGGTAAACGGATCGACCCGGTTATCAAAGAAGGGCAGCGTTTGGAAAGTGAAATCCAAACCCGGATGGGAAAGAAGATCCGCAAAGCGATTGTCTTCAACGCGCTAGACAAAGAAGTCTTGATTGTGGATGTTGGTGATGATGTTGGCTCCTCTCACCTGGCAGAGGTACAGAAAATCGTTAAGGAAATGATCGAAGACCTTGAATCTGACCTCAAAGATCAGCGCGATCGTGAGCTTGAACACCTTGCGCTGAAAAAAGAAGAAATCAAAGCGCAATCTGAATTAAAGATGGAAGTACTGCGTAACGAGCTGGTGGATCAGGCTGAAGAAAGCCAAACAGAATCCGCCCGGTTGCGCGATGAATTGTATGAACTGGAGCCCTTCACCTTCCTGAGTGAAGCCCGCTACCGCGATCTAAAGTCCCGCTGGGGGCAGGTGTTCCGTGCAGACATGGGCGCCGAAGCCTTTTATGACATTCTCAAACGGATTGACCTGGATGCGATGTCTGAAGAATTATGGGATGAGATCCGCACAACCCGCAGCATGCAAAAACGAAAAAAAGCTACTCGCCGGCTGGGGATCGTTGAGTCGTTCCGTCGCTCACGTAATAAGCCGGAATGGATCATTATGACGGTTTTGCCGGTTATCCCGCCTGATTTGCGCCCAATGGTGCAGCTTGATGGTGGCCGGTTTGCGACATCTGACCTGAACGACCTGTATCGGCGGGTGATCAACCGCAACAACCGGTTGAAACGGCTGTTGGAGTTGGGCGCGCCAGATGTGATTGTCCGTAATGAAAAGCGTATGCTGCAAGAATCAGTTGACTCTTTGATTGATAACTCACAGCGCGGCAAAGCCCTTTCACGCCGTGGTCGTCGCGAGCTGCGTTCGTTGAGTGATATGCTCAAAGGTAAGAAAGGGCGCTTCCGCCGCAACCTGTTGGGCAAGCGTGTAGACTACTCCGGTCGTTCCGTGATCGTTGTGGGACCTCACTTGCAGTTACATCAATGCGGGTTGCCCAAGTCGATGGCATTAGAGCTGTATCGTCCCTTTGTGATCTCCCGATTGGTGAAGCAAGAATATGCTGCCAACATCAAGGGCGCCCGGCGTTTTATTGAACGCAATCGCCCAGAGGTATGGGAAGCCCTGGAAGAGGTTATCAAGGACCGTCCGGTCTTGCTGAACCGTGCACCCACACTGCACCGATTGGGGATTCAGGCTTTTGAGCCAATCCTGATTGAAGGCAGCGCCATCCAATTGCATCCCCTGGTGACCACAGCCTTTAATGCAGACTTTGATGGCGACCAGATGGCTGTTCATGTCCCCTTATCGGACAAAGCCGTCACCGAAGCTCGAGAATTGATGCTGGCAACCAAAAACCTGCTCAAACCAGCCAGCGGCGAACCAATCATCAGCCCTTCGAAGGACATGGTGTTGGGCGTCTATTACCTGACTCAAATATTGGAGGGGGATTATAAGGGTGATGGACGGATCTTTGCGAATATTGACGAGGTCATGTTGGCGTACGACTTGGGGCAGTTGCAAGTGCACGCGAAGATCAAGATCCTGACAAAGACCTGGTATGACGAGGACAACAACCGCATGGATGCACCTGAAACCCGGTTAATTGATACGACGGTAGGTCGGGTGATCTTCAACAATGCACTGACCGACAGCATGCGCTTCTATAACAAGGTGTTGGAAAAAGGCGGTACGAGAGACTTAATCGCAGAGGTCTACGAAGTTTCTGGACCGGAAGAAACCTGCATTGTCGCAGACAATGTAAAAGAAATCGGGTTCCTGTACGCCACGCGTTCTGGTTCGACAATTGCTGTGGCAGATATTACTGTGCCTGCCAAGAAAAAGGAAATTGTGCAAGGGGCACAAACATCGGTTGACATGATCAATCGTGATTTCCGTCGCGGATTACTGACTGAGCAAGAACGTGATAAGGAGATCATCGATATTTGGCAGAAGACCACGGATGAGGTGGGGCAAGCAGTTCAAGAAGCGCTTGACCCGACCGGCGATTTGGCGACCATGGCTAACTGTGGTGCCAGCAAAGGCGGATTCAACTCGATTGCCCAGCTGGCAGGTATGCGCGGTTTGATGGCTGACCCAGCCGGGCGCATCATCCCGATGCCCATCCGCTCGAACTTCCGCGAAGGCCTGACAGCATTGGAATACTTCATCTCAACCCACGGCGCACGTAAGGGCTTGGCTGACACCGCCTTGCGTACAGCGGATGCGGGTTACCTGACACGGCGTCTGGTTGATGTCGCCCAGGATATCATCGTGAATGAAGAAGATTGTGGGACCGACAATGGGGTTTGGATCCATGCCGAAGATGATGTCGCTGGTCAGTCCCTATCGGAACGCTTGTATGGGCGTGTTTTGGCTGATCGCGTGATTGATCCAAACACGGGTGAGATTGTTCTTAACCCGAATGACCTGCTGACGCATGAAAATGTCAAGAAAATTGTCAGTCTCGATATCTCTTCAATCAAGGTTCGTTCGCCGCTGACTTGTGAGATGGTGCATGGCATTTGTGCCAACTGTTATGGTGTAGACCTAGGCAGAGGTGACATGGTGAAACTCGGCTCGACCGTAGGAATCATTGCTGCACAATCAATTGGTGAACCGGGTACACAGTTGACCTTGCGCACCTTCCACACCGGCGGTGTGGCAGCAGGCGGCGATATTACCACCGGTCTCCCCCGCGTTGAAGAGCTGTTTGAAGCCCGCAAAATGCCCAAAGGTGAAGCGGTGATCTCCCGGATTGCGGGGACAGCCCATGTGATATATTCAGAAAAATATACCGATCAAAGGATCGTACGGGTTGACCACAGCGAGATGGTCTCCGATGAATACGACATCCCTGAAGATTGGACCATCGAGGTCAATGAAGAAGACCAAATTGAAAGCGGGACCACGGTCGCCTCTCAAGATGCAGCAATTATTAAAGCTCAGCATAACGGTCGAGTACGGATTGAAGGCCAGAAGGTGATTGTTTCTTACGAGGTGAAGGAATCGGAAGAATATGAGATCCCCACAACATCCAGGTTGATCATCAAAGAAGGTGACAAAATTGAACCTGGTCAACCACTAACCGAAGGCTCTTTGAACCCCCATACGATTTTACGGATCAAAGGCCGTGATGCTTGCCAACAATACCTGATGCGCGAGATCCAATTGGTCTATCGCACGCAAGGTCAGAACATCAATGATAAGCACTTTGAAGTGATCATCAATAAGATGCTGGGCAAAGTGCAGATTATCCGACCTGGCGATTCTCATTACCTGCCACAAGATATGGTAAACCGGCTTGAAATCCGGCGGGTCAACGAGGAATTGGCTGCCCAGGGTAAACGCCCAGCCCGGTACATTGAAATTTTACTTGGCATCACCAAGGCTGCCCTGGAGACAGATTCCTTCCTCTCCGCCTCATCCTTCCAACATACGATCAAGGTGTTGTCAGCCGCAGCGGTTTCCTCACGGGAAGACCCACTGTACGGCTTGAAAGAAAATATCATGATCGGCAAACTCATCCCAGCCGGCACCGGTTTTGAACCGGGCCAATTCTCTAGCGAGACACCAGGCGGTGAAACGCATGGTAAAGCGCTTGAGGGCCGTGTGCTGGACCTATTTGATGATGACATTGATGAGATCGATTTTTTGGATGAAGAAGACATTGATGAGATCGAAGATGAATTGTCGGATGATGGAGAACCCGAAGAAAAGGACGATTCAGACGAAGAATTTGAGGACGAAGATCTGGATCTGATTGATTAGTACCTGAGAAAAATTCACGAAAATGAAAAAATCCCGGCATATGACCGGGATTTTTTATGATATAATGAAACATATGTTCTTTAACCGGTTTTCTTGACGCCAATTCGATAAGGGCATAAACTTGGACTGAAGGAGCAGCAATGGATTTAGGAACCGTACGCCCCATCAATATTGACGAAGAAATGCAGCAATCCTACCTGGATTATGCCATGAGTGTGATTGTCTCGCGGGCACTACCTGATGCCAGGGATGGCCTGAAACCGGTGCAGCGGCGAATTTTGTACGCGATGTATGATATGGGTTTACGCCCCGGTACCGCCCATAAAAAGTCCGCCAGGATTGTTGGTGAGGTGTTGGGGAAATATCATCCCCATGGGGATATGGCGGTATATGATGCGATGGCACGTTTGGCGCAAGATTTTTCTCAACGCTATATGCTGGTTGAAGGCCAGGGGAATTTTGGTAGTGTCGATGGCGACCCACCTGCAGCCATGCGCTATACGGAAGCCCGTCTGACCGATATCTCAATGGACATCTTGCAGCAACTGGGGATGGGCACGGTTGATTTTGTGGATAATTTTGACGGTACACTGCAAGAACCGGAAGTATTTCCCTCATCCATCCCTAACCTGCTGGTCAATGGCGCATCTGGCATCGCTGTCGCAATGGCGACCAATATCCCACCCCATAACCTGGGTGAAGTTGTTGATGCACTGGTGATGATGTTGGAAAATTGGACGAAGATCGATGATATTGGCGTTGAAGACCTGATGCAATACATCAAGGGGCCTGATTTCCCCACTGGTGGATTGATCATAACTGATGACCGGACAGAAACCCTGGCACAAGCTTATGGAAGTGGTAAAGGCCGGGTACGCATGCGGGCGCGGGTCCTATTGGAGGAGATGAGCAGGGGCAGAAAGCGTATTATTGTCACCGAATTGCCATATATGACGAATAAATCCTCATTGATTGAAAAAATTGCCGAATTTGTGCGAGATGGCACGCTGGATGGGGTGGGTGATTTGCGTGATGAATCAGACCGGCAGGGGATGCGGATTGTGATTGAATTGAGTAAATCTGCCAATCCGCAGGAGATCTTGCGTACGCTTTACAAACGAACAAGCATGCAGGGTACTTTTGGGATCAATATATTGGCTTTGGTTAAAGGTCAGCCCCAAAAATTGAACCTAAAACAAGCCCTGAAAGTGTTTGTCGATCACCGGTTGGAGATCATCAAACGGCGCAGTGAGTATGAGCTTAAGAAATCTGAAGAGCGCATCCATATTCTCAAAGCTTACCTGATTGCGCTGGAAAACCTAGACGAGGTGATTTCCACTATCCGCCGTTCGCAGCGGGTGGAGACAGCGCGTACAAACCTGATGCGAAAATTTAACCTGGATGAGGTCCAGGCACAAGCCATCCTGGATATGCCCCTGCGTCGTCTGGCAGCTCTGGAACGCAGGAAAATCGAGGATGAGTACAAAGAGGTCGCCAACCGGATTAAAGACTTGAAAAGCTTATTGCGCTCGCAAAAAAGGATGCGCGAGGTGGTGATTGAGGAGTTGAAGGCCGTGCGGCAACGCTACGCGGACCCCCGGCGCACCCAGATCATCCAGATGGAAGAAGGGGAAACGGCCATTGACCGGCTGACAACAAGGGAAATGATGCCAGAAAAGACAGTATGGGTGGCTATTTCAAGCGATAACCGGATCGCACGAACGGATGAGGATAAAACTTTTAGGCAGTGGGGGCTTGATGCCCCGAAAATGGTGCTGCGCACCAACACGCATCACACACTTTATATTGTTGCAGATCATGGTGAAGCTGCTGCACTTGCTGTACAAGCCCTGCCGGTTGCTGATGACCCCGAAAAGGGGGCACTGTTGACAGCGATTGCGCCGTTCATGGCAGGCCATCAGTTGACATCCATTTTTTCTGCACCTGCGGATTTATCTGAAGAAGATGGGTATATCATCAGCGTCAGCCGGATGGGGATGGTCAAACGGTCACTGATCAGTGACCTGCCAGGACCATCTGCCAATCTGTTTACCTTGGTAAAGATCAACAATGGTGACAGCTTGTCCGCACTCGTGTTTACGAAAGGCGGACAGGATGTGTTTATCGCCACCAAAGGGGGGATGGGTATCCGTTTTAATGAGGAAGAAGCACGGGCAATGGGCTTGGTTGCGGCGGGTGTAAATGGGATCAAGCTTCGCAGCGGTGATGTCGTGGTCGGCGCGGGGAATGCCTCCCAACGCGGTGAAATTTTATTGGTAACCAACCGCGGGAGTGCAAAGCGCATCGATCCAGACTTGTTCCCGAGTCAGGGGAGGTATGGTCAGGGTGTGATCGCCTGGAGGCTCCCTGATCACGAAAAAATTATTGGTGCCATGATCGGCTTGATGACGCATAATGGCGTGCTGCATTTCAAGGAGGCTGCCAGCCGATTGGTACGGGTGACCGATGCCCCGAGCTGTAACCGGACTCAAAAAGGTGCAACCATCATTGATGTCAAGAAGAATGATGAGATCCTCGAGATGACCGTCCCATTGGATATGATTGCGATTATGGGAAAATAAGGGATATTAAAACGCTGAAACCGGTTTAATGAAAGAGTAATGGTAACGGATCGAATTATCGATCACGCCCATGGTATCACGTCCTTCCCACTGATCACCGGAGCGGTCCTGCACCTGCCAGCGGAAATTATGGGTATTCCTCTCGGTCGATTCTTCAACCAATGAATATTTACCCTCTGCATGCTCAGCCATTAAACTGGCAATCCATTCCCGGATGGCTGGTTTGCCTAAAACAGCGCTGCCGGAGCGGATGTGGACTGCGTTCTGATGGTAGAACTTGAGCACCTGGTCTGGGTCTTTGCTGTTCAAGGCGCTAATATATTGACCGGGCAGGCTGGCAACCTGGCCTGAGTTTTGGTAAGGGTAGTCCCGTACGAGATCCCATAAATGCGGCAGATCGCGCCTGCAGCGCCCCCATTCCCAGAAATTGACCGCTGGGATTTTCAGCTTCTCAGCAACTTGCATGAATTCGATCACTTCGCTGGCACTCGGAACCCAGCCGTGTTCTTTGAAGGTTGCGCCAGTGGGGATGATCGGCCGGTAGGGTCGGATCTGCCGAAATTCATTGACACAGCGTTGCAGTTGAGCACCTGCAACGTTACGCGACTTCATCCAATATACCTGGGGCATGTTATAGTCACACCGCTCTAAGAAATTGGTGAACGGAAAACCGGCATGGTAAGAAGGGTATCGGTATGAGCTGAGGGCAATCGGCATGCTGCCCAGGTTATTCCGCAGGATACTCATGTAGCGACTGGCTGCCACAGCTTTGTTGGGTTGTTTGTACTCACTCTCGGCGTTGACCACGAAACCATCCACTCCCAGGTTAATTGCCCGTTTGACGGCAGTCTCGGCTTCCTGGATGGGGTAATTTCCATAGACATACTGAAATCCCCAACAGGCAATATTGTCTGCCTGAAGCCTTTTGATCACTGGCCGGGCGAAGTCATAGCCGCTGTCCATATCGATATTGTAGGGGAAGGCGCTATCGGCAATTTTAATGATCACATGGGTCAGTCTGGCGGCACGCGCCATGGCTGCAATCCGATCGGGATCACCCCGTTCACAATCCCTTACAATCCAGATGTAGTACCCTTTACCGGTCAGCGTCATGATGTTTTTCCTTATCCGTTTTCTTGCGGTGTACCTGCCAGGTCCAGCACTTCTGCAATGCCATTCATCGCTTCAATTACATTGGCGACATGGTCCCACAATGGGATCCCTAACTCAGCAGCACCCTGTTCGATCTCCTCGCGGTTTGCACCTGCAGCAAAGGATCGATCCTTCCATTTGTTTTTAACCGATTTAGGTTTTAGGTCATACAGGGCACGTGAGGGCCTGACCAGCGCAACTGCAGTGATCAACCCCGTGACTTCATCGCAGGCAAATAAGGCCTTTTCCATCAGCGTTTCGCGAGGGATGCCGGTGTGGGAGGCATGGCTGAGGACTGCACGAATGATCTCTTCGGGGACGCCGTACGACCGCAGAATCGGCTCGCCAGCCAGGGGGTGTTCCTCCATGGTTGGGTGAATTTCCCAGTCAAAGTCATGCAGTAAAGCGGTAACAGCCCATTTTTCTTCGTCCTCACTAAATTTACGGGCATAAAAACGCATGGCTGCCTCAACCGCCAGCATGTGCTTGACCAGGTTGGGGTTCTTGATATATTGGTGGACAATCGCTAATGCAGCTTCTCTGTTCATGATCACTCCTTAAATTGCAATATTGATGCCAGAATTGGAATGTTTTTTAAGTGAATAAGTGTTTGTTTGGATTAGGGAAAGATGGGTTCCGGTTCGCCCAGGATGGGCTCAGGCTGGGCAATCCACACATCCATATAAGCTACACCTGATGCCAGGATCTCTCGCACCCACCAGAAGGTGTAGCTGCGGCGGTTGTAATTTGCGTCATCCGCCGCCACCCCGGAAGCTTCGATCTCAAAGGCAGTGCATAAAAATAATGCCCGAGGAAGATGAAAAGCCTGGGTGACGATAATCAGCTCTTCAACACCAAAAATGGCTTTGGCACGATAACAGCTGTCATAAGTCCGCCTGCCGGCATAATCAAGAACGATATCGTCCTGCGGCACGCCCAATGAAAGGGCATATTCTTGCATCGCGCCTGGTTCGTTGTAGTACATTGAAGTGTTATCCCCGCTCATCAACAGTTTTTCAACTTTACCGGCGAAATACAGCTCAGCTGCGGTTTTAACCCGATCTCGCAGGACTACACCTGGGGAGCCATCCCGGTTGAGGCCCGCACCTAATACCAGGGCAATCGGGGCTTCAGGTACGTCGGCGGGCAGGTAGGTCATCGATCTGCCCTGGATGAGGATGCCCGTCCGTAGAAAGCCTGTGATGAAAAACCCCCCAATCACGGCAGATAAACTTAAATGAAGCACAAACCGGAAGAATTTTCGGATGAAGTTCATTGCTCGACTGTTGTGAACAAAATGGATTGAAGATCTACCTCGAGGGGGGCCAGGGCTGAACGCAACGGATTGTAGAAATGGTCCTCGATTGCCCGAAGTCCTTCAACATTGTAATCTAAAGCCGTGCTGATTAAGTTTAACCCTTCAGGTCTGCCAATAATTCTTATCAAGGCTTCTTCAATCCGAAAGCGGATGAACACCGGTAGGGTGGGAGATGCTGACAGGTTGCGATTGGGGATGATGCCTTCTGAACGCCAGACGACCATGATCTGTTCCTGGGCGTCCGGTAAATTTGACATAATGTCCCCAGAGGTCAGTGGGTCACCAGTGAGGGCATAAGTGACACCGAAATCGCAGATACCCTGGATGTACAGCGCACGAATGGTGGCATTGTAGTTATAAGTAAACACGGGTTCAAGGGTGGGCGTGCTGGCATTGGCAAGCAGCCCTAAGGGTACAAAGTAACCAGGGTTAGATTGGGGGGTGAGGAAGCAGGGACGTGTCCCCGAAAATTGCTGCAATGCTTCAATCGGGTCTCCAAAACTCTGGCCAGTTTCTGTGTCAAAGTAAGACCAGAAACCGCTGCGGACGTTGGTTAGGAATTGCACACCATAGGCGAACACCCCCAGGTGGTTGGTCATCAACATAACCTCGGCTGCGCCTTCCCAATTGAGATGCAGGTATTCCAGTGGTTCCAGCCAGAATAGGTGCACATCACCATCGTTGATGGCGATGGAAAGGCTCGGAAAATCTGGGTAAAACAAGACTTCGAACTCATAACCGGTTTCCTCTGCCAACAGATCTGCCAGTTCTTGGGCTGCGATGTCTGCTAAATTGGTTGAGGGTAGGATGAATCCGATGGTGATGGGATTACCCATGCCTCCCAATGGCGGCAGCGTAGGCGTTGCTGATGGCCTTTGGGTTGGGGTTTGGGTGGGCGTGGGGGTGTCTTCGGGTACAGCAGTTCGTGTAGCCGTTGGTGTGGGTTGTGGTGGATCGGCAGCGCAGGCCGTCAGGAAACCGATAAGAGTGATCAGAACTAGGAAAAATAATCCGGTGCGAGGTCGTTTTTGGTAGTGGTTTAGCATCGTTTTAAATCCGTTCCGTCCAGGATGGGTGAGCATATTTTTCATGCATGAGTTCTTGTGCCCGGTGAATTTCCTGTTCTGTGAGCTGTGCAGGTTGAAGTTCGAGGTTTAATACCCGTTGGAAAGCGTCGTGAAAGGCATGGATGGCTTGTGCCCAAGTGGGTGCTTGGCCTAATTCCCGCTCTACGGTTGTGGCATGATCCAGCAGGCGTGCCTGTGCCTCAGATTGAGCGGCAGCATCAGGGAATTTGAGTGCGGAGATGATGCGGGTAAGATCTCCATAAAGCGGTAACGCACCGTGTTGGAGCAGTCCATCTTTGCGTCTTGCCTGGGCTGAACCGATCAATTTTTTGCCTTTGACAGTGATCTCGTAATTTGAGGGAACTTCAAAACAGACCGGGTTGGGCGCTTTCGAATTAGAATTTGCGGCCTTTTCGTTGGCTTGTGGGTTGAGACCAAGGGAGCGTAAGGCCTCTAAAAGCGCCTCCGAAAGCCGAAGATAGCTTTCTAGCACACCACCTTTAACTCTTGGCTCAGACTGGGGAGCGATGACTGAATAGGTCAATTCATCAACATGTAGGATCGCGCGACCGCCGGTTGGACGGCGGACGACATCCCAACCTTGGGCTACCAGGACCTGGGTATTTACTTCAGCAAAGGGCTGAGCGTGTCCCAGTGACAGGCAGGCGGGCTGCCAGGCATACAGCCGGAGTGTGGGTAAAGATTGGTTATTATAAACGGATTCTAGAATGGCTTCATCAACGGCCATATTCCATGCGCCTTGTGCAGGGGGGTGTTCGATTAAGCGCCATGTTGATTTTTGATAGTCCATCGATGGTTTACCTATTGATTTAATTGTTCCGTCCTATGTTATACCACTTCTGAGCGCTGCTGGGAATAATTTGTATCTGCCTGGGATTATCGTAAGCTGCTCGGGTTTGGTTTGCAACTTTTGAGCAGGAACTGCGTATACTGTTAATAGAAAGGAAAAATTATGGAAGCGAAAAAATTATATCGTATCCCTGCTGATGGAATGCTGGCTGGCGTGTGCGCAGGCCTGGGTGAGTACCTGACGCTTGACGCCACGATCGTCCGTTTGATTTTTGTTCTGCTGTTTCTGACGGGCAGTGCTGGATTCTGGATCTACCTAATCATGATGATTGTCGTGCCGGTTAAGCCGCTTAATGCATGATTTTGGCTGTCTTAAGTTCAAAAAAATTTAAGGACCGGAACCTGTTGGCCAGACTAATTGGTTGGCAAGCATCTACCACTTGAGAGCAGGCTGTGAATCAGTTTACCTTTCCGGCTCAGCTTGATCTAAAGCCGGTGCTTGCCTTCCGCGATGGGTATGGTGGGGTATAATTCCTGGTGGAGGACGAATGGCGACAAATCCGACCAGAGATAGAATAAATCCCGAAACAATTGATACGACCCCCAGGCGACGGCCGAGTTGGATCAGGGTTCGAGCACCGAGCGGCGAGAATTATGAAGACTTGCAGCACTTGATGCGCAGCAAGGCGCTTCACACGGTGTGTGAAGAAGCCGGCTGCCCCAACATGGGCGAATGCTGGGGCAGCGGTACGGCCACCTTTTTAATGCTGGGGGATGTGTGCACCCGTACGTGCGGATTTTGTGACGTTAAACACGGCCGGCCGAGCATTCTTGACTGGGAAGAACCCGAACGGGTGGCACAAGCCGTGATGAAAATGGGGCTTAAACACGCCGTCATCACCAGTGTCAACCGTGATGAGCGGCGTGACGGCGGCGCGCCGATCTTTGCCATGGTTATCCGCCGTATCCGCCAGCTGCTGCCAGGGTGTTCAATCGAGGTGCTGATCCCCGACTTCAAGGGAAGCCTTGAGGCGTTGCGAATCGTGATGGCTGCCAGGCCTGAAATCCTTAACCACAACGTGGAAACCGTACCGCGCCTTTTCAAACACGTCCAGCCGCAAGACCGTTACATTTGGTCACAAGCAGTTTTGAGCAACGCCAAATATATTGACCCAGATGTGCTGACCAAGTCCGGCATTATGGTTGGGCTGGGAGAAACCTTCGAAGAAGTACAAGCGACCATGCAGGATTTACGCAGCTGGGGGGTTGATATTCTCACCATCGGGCAGTACCTGCAGCCAAGCCGAAAACACTTGCCAATCGAGCGCTATTACACACCGGATGAATTTGAAGCCCTGAAGACTTATGGCCTCGAACTCGGGTTCCAATGGGTAGAAAGCGCCCCGTTGGTACGGTCATCTTACCACGCGGGCGAACAGGTGCGCGAACTTTCGGCGGTACATCGCAAACTCTACAACTGAAATTTCTCTCGTTTTTAATATTGCTAAAAGGACATCCTCTCTGGGATGTCTTTTTTCTTATCTGTGGGATATGTCAGGCGACCAACTATGCTAAAATTAGTCTAAACAAAAAGGAGGTTAAGCCGTGGAAGTTAAGAACATCAGAATTGAAAAACCTGAAGAGCTCAATTTTATCCTGGGTCAATCCCACTTTATCAAATCAGTCGAGGATATCCACGAAGCCCTGGTGACCAGCGTGCCTGGCATCAAATTTGGATTGGCGTTTTGTGAAGCCTCGGGGAAATGCCTGATCCGCTGGAGCGGGACTGATGAAGCGATGATCGAACTGGCCAAACACAATGCCCAACTGATCAGCGCTGGGCATGCCTTCATCATTTTCCTGGCAGAAGGTTATTTCCCGATCAATGTTCTCAACCAGGTGAAAATGGTCCCCGAGGTATGCCATATTTTTTGCGCTACTGCCAACCCTACCAATGTGATTGTGATGGATGTGGGGGAGGGGCGCGCCATCCTCGGTGTGGCGGATGGGAAGCGGTCACAAGGTGTGGAAGGGGAGGAGGATATCACCTGGCGCAAGGACTTCCTGCGGATGATTGGTTACAAGCTCTAACCTTAATAGTCGATCAAATCAGCACATGGCATGCCGTTGGATTGATATGGGTGGTGTGGATAAGCGTGTCATCTGCCTGTGTTTGAGACTTGCGTGAAATAAAAACCAGTTAGCTTGAGATTGATGGTCGAGGACGTGGGCAATGGCTCACTTGAAAGGAAACTTAATGGAAACTTTACAAGCAATTTATACCCGCCGCAGTGTGAGGGATTTTAAAACGGAACCCATTTCTGAGGATGATCTGCATGATTTGCTCAGGGCGGGTATGCAGGCGCCTTCGGCCAGGAACGAGCAGCCCTGGCATTTTATTGTGATCGATGACCCGGCGCTGCTGCACGCCATCCCGGAATTCCATCCGGCCTCAAGGATGCTGATGGAAGCCCCGCTGGCGATATTGGTATGCAGCGACCGCAAGCTGGAGTCGAAGCGGGCTTCGTGGCTGCAAGATTGTTCAGCAGCTACACAGAACATTCTGCTGGCTGCCCATGCCAAGGGACTGGGCGCGGTGTGGCTGGGCATCTTCCCGGATTCAGAGCGGGTGTTTGGCATGCAGACTTTATTAGAGATGCCTAAAGACATCCGCCCCGTGGCGCTGGTCGCTGTGGGGCATCCGGCTTCAACCCCGGAACCCGTCGATCGGTTTAAAGAAGAGCGGGTGCACCGCAACCGCTGGTAGCGGGATTAGCTTTCTATCAACCTGTTTTGGAGGATGGGCAGCAAGGCTGAGAGCGCTCTGGCACGGTGGCTGACCCGGTTTTTGACTTCAGCTGGGAGTTCAGCCATGGTGGCATTAAATTCGGGGAGGTAAAACAGCGGATCGTAGCCAAATCCGCCGCTGCCGCGCTCTTCGGGGATGATGATCCCCTCGCAACGCCCCACCCGTTCGATACACTCACCGCTTGGTAAAGCCAGGACGGCAGTGCAATGAAAGTGTGCCTGCCAGGGTTGCGATTTTCCTTTAAGCTCCGCCAGCAAATGCGCCCGGCGGTCGGCATCGGAGGCATCCTGGATCGGTGAAAACCTGGCGGAATAGATCCCAGGGGCACCCTCAAGGACATCCACCTCCAGGCCGGAATCGTCAGCGATCACCGGCAGCCCGGTGGCACTGAGATAAGCCTGAGCTTTGAGGCGGGCATTTTCGCCATAGGTGGTGCCCGTTTCCTGCACTTGGAGATCGAGATCGATATCTGCGGCGGACAGGACCTGGATCTCAAGTGAAGCAAGGATGGCTTTGATTTCGTGCAATTTACCCGGGTTACCCGAGGCGATCAGCAGGGTTTGATGCATGCTATCTCTCCAATAAGTACCAAAATTATCCGATTCACATTGACGCTAAAACCTTGGCATGTTATAATTTTCACCAAGTTCTATTTTACCCAATAGTCATTACGAATGAATCACTGTGAATAATCGTCAAAACCCTTTGCGACTGAACGTCGGTTACCTGTACAACAAGCCGATCGGTTCACTACGTGAAGTGCCCATTGAAGTCGACCAAATCGAAATTGATGACCTCATCGCCAGGGATTTGAGGAGCCATATCCGCATTTCAAGGACTCGGGAGGGATTGCTGTTGCAGGTGACTGCTGAAGCTGAGGTGCTGACAACCTGTGGGCGCTGCCTGGATTCGTTTTATCTGCCGGTTAGCACAGAATTTGAGGAGCTGTACCAGTTTCCTTCACGTCATCGCGAAGAAACGGATTTGATTTTACCCAACGATGGGTACCTGGACATGCAGTCGATTTACCGGGAATACCTGATTTTATCGATGCCCATCAAACGGTTGTGCCATGCGGACTGCGCTGGTTTGTGCGCGGTGTGTGGCGTCAACCTGAACGAAGCATCTTGTGAACATCAGCCTCAGGCAGGTGCGCATCCATCGGAGGATGCGCAAGAAAAATCGGTTTAACGCTGCTGCGAATAAGGGAGGCAACAACCATTAAAAGCATGACTCATAAGCCTGGAGAAGCATAAGTGGTCGGGGATTCTCAACGCAAAAAACAAGAGCGTGTGATTGATGCGTTGATTGAACGCGCAGATACCAAGGGCTATGTCACGCTGGAAGACTTGATGGAATTCTTTCCTATTGAAGATGACGACCATGATAATTTACATAATGTGATCGTTTTGTTACGCCACGAGGGGGTGGAGATCCTGGATGCTAAACCAGAGGACAATCGAGCTAACAGAAAAGCGTATTCCGAGGACAAGGTGGGTTTTGAGTTTGATGGTTCAGAGGATACCGTGGGGCTCTACCTGAGAGAAATGTCCCAGGTACCGCTGTTGAGCATGGAAGAGGAGCAGTCCTTAGCCAGGCGAATTGAAGCGGGTCGCAGCACACGAATTGAGCTGAGCCGCAATGACCCGGATTGTTCCCCTGAGCGGCTGATTGAACTGCGAGCTTTGCAAAAAGAAGGCGAGCTAGCCTGGGAGCACCTGATCAAAGCCAATACCCGCCTGGTGGTGGCGATCGCAAAACGTTACATAGGGCGCGGAGTACCCTTCTTGGACCTGATTCAGGAGGGTAACCTGGGGTTGATCAAAGCTGTTGAAAAGTTTGATTATAGACGCGGGTTTCGCTTCTCCACCTATGCCACCTGGTGGATCCGCCAGTCGGTGACGCGCTCGATAGCCGACCAGGGTCGCACGATCCGCATCCCGGTGCACATGATCGATCGTATCCGGGAGCTGTACCGGGTTAACCAGGAGCTAGAGCTCATACTCGGCCGCAAACCTTTGGCAAAAGAGATCGCGGATGAGATGCACATCAGCGTTAGCAAAGTCCAATGGATGATGCGGGTCTCATGGCTGCCGCTCTCACTGGAGACCCCGGTTGGTGATGAGGAGGAATCGGAGCTGGGCATGTTCGTGGAAGACCAGGACACCCCCTCCCCAATGGAGGTGACCTATCAAACCATGATGCGGGAAAAGATTAATGAGGTCTTGGCCACGCTGACCCCACGAGAAGCGCGCATTTTACGCTTGCGCTTTGGCCTGGACGGCACCCGCCCTTACACCCTGGAAGAAGTAGGGTTGAAATTCGGGCTGACCCGTGAGCGTATTCGCCAAATCGAAGGCAAGGCACTGCGTCAGCTGCGACATCCGCACAAAGCGCGCCAGTTGAAAGAATACCTTTAATCCTGTATAATAGGGGCTACGATGAGAAAGCCGTTATTCGTGATGCGCATGCCCTGTTCTTCGCCGTTATGCTCTCCAGAAGCATAACATGAGGTGACGCGTCACCTCCGGAGAACCCGCTGGCTGAGGCCAGCTTTTTTGTTATTATTGTCTGTTTTGATGAGAGGAAAAGAGGTGAAGAATGACAGAACCCGTGTTAATTGCCGTCGCTTGGCCGTATGCCAGTGCACAAATCCATGTCGGAAATCTCACAGGCGCTTACTTACCGGCGGATATCCTCGCCAGATATCACCGGCTGCGAGGCCGGGATGTGTTAATGGTCTCCGGCTCTGACTCCCATGGGACGCCCGTTACCGTGCGCGCCGATGAGCTGAATGCCACGCCAGAGGAGGTTTACAAACAGTACCACGCTGAATTTATTGAGCTGTTCCAAAAATTGGGGCTGACCTATGATATATTCACCAGCACCCACACTGCCAATCACTTTGATGTGGCTAGCAAGCTGTTTCTTTCGCTTAAGGAGAACGGCTTCCTGTACACCGAGGAATCCAAGCAGTGGTATTCGCCTGCCCAGGAGCGGTTTTTGCCAGACCGGTATGTGGAGGGCACGTGTTACTTCTGCGGCAAGACGGGTGCCCGTTCTGACCAGTGCGATAACTGCGGACATCTACTGGAAGCGGAGAAGTTGATCGATCCGAAGTCGAAGATCGACGGCTCGACACCCGAGCTGCGTGGAACGACCCACTTTTACCTGGACCTGGAGAAGGTGCAAGACCAGGTGGCGGAATTCCTGCGTGCACGGCAGGACTACTGGCGGCCGAATGTGATCCGGCAATCCCTGGGACAGATTGAGACCGAGGGGCTGCGCGGCCGGCCGATCACACGGGACCTGTCGTGGGGCATTCCCGTGCCGGTGGAGGGCTGGGACGGCAAGTGTATGTACGTGTGGTTTGAAGCAGTGATTGGGTACCTCTCGAGCGTGATCGAGTGGGGTCTGCTGCAAGGCGACCTGGAAGCCTGGCACCACTGGTGGACGAACCCGGCATCCCGCACGCTGTACTGCATCGGCAAGGACAATATCCCCTTCCATGCCATCATCTGGCCGGCTGAGTTGATCGGTGTGGGAGCGTCGTTTGACGCCAAAATGGGCGCCGAGGACCCCCAGCCGCTGGTGCTACCCTATGATGTACCGGCGAATGAGTTTATGAACTTGGAAGGGCGCAAGCTCTCTGGCAGCCAGAACTGGGCGGTGTGGGGGCTGGACTTCCTGGAGCGGTACGACCCGGACCCGATGCGCTATTACCTGACGGTCAACATGCCGGAGACGCGCGACTCGGATTGGGATTGGGAGGAGTTCTACCAGCGCAATAACAACGAGCTGGTGGCGACCTGGGGCAACCTAGCTAACCGGGTGCTGTCTTTTGCTTATAAGCACTGGGAGGGCGTGGTGCCTGACCCGGGTGAGCCGCGTGAAGGCGACCTGGCGCTGCTGGAGACGTTGCGTGAGGGCTTCAAGACGGTGGAAGCGCACCTGGAGGCGGTCAAGCTGCGAGCGGCGATCCAGGAGGCGATGCGCTTAGCTGCGGAGGTGAATAAGTACCTCGATACCTCCGCACCGTGGTTCGAGATCAAGGCGGATAAGGACCAGGCAGCCAAGTCGATTTATACCGCTATGCAGGCCATCGACTGGTTGAAGATCATCTTCGCTCCGTTTTTACCGCATACCAGCGAGAAGCTGCACGGGTATTTGGGATATGACCGGTCGATCTTTGGCCAGTTGGTGACGCGCGAGGTAGCGGATAGCTTGAGCACGCATTTGGTGATGCTGTACGAGCCGGGCGAGTCACTGTCTAAAAGGGAGGAAGACCTGTGGCAACCGACCGAGTTGCGACCTGGCAAGGCGTTTAACCAGCCTGCGCCGTTATTCCAAAAGCTGGATGCGTCGATCGTGGATGAGGAAAGAGCGCGTTTGGGGAAGTAGCACCCATAAGTCCCCCCTAAAGGGGGGATTTTTTTATCACTTGGTCAGGAGTCCGGTGCAACCACGCGAGTTTAGGTATGTGTCAAATTCGAATGATTTGGACGTTAAACCAATTAGGGAAGGCGTATCTCTGTTCAAAAGACAGATTTTATGTTATAAATTCCAAATTGAATTTTCAGAACATTTTACTGCCATTTTTTTTTACCCAAGGAGCACCGCATGAACTCATCCAATGAACTGATTCAGGAAACCGTACCGCTCAAAAGCCGCATCTGGGTATCCATTGCCGATGCGGCTTGTGCCATGCTGAACACCTTTATCGTCAGCATAGGGCTGACCTATTATTTCACCAGCTATCGGGGTATGGACCCCTCCCTGGCTGCCGTGGTGTGGTTGATGTTTGGGGTCTGGAATGCGGTCAATGATCCGTTGTTTGGGTATATCAGTGACCGAACCAAAACCAAGCTTGGCCGGCGGATTCCTTATATCCGTTATGGTGCACCACTGATCGGGCTGATTTTTTTCATGTCTTGGGTCAACATTGGTGGAGTACAAGCTAGCCAGAGTTTGATGTTCATTCAAATGCTGGTGCTGCTATTCCTATTTGATTCCTTGTATACGGCCATTGCAACCAGTATCTATGTGATGCCTTTTGAGATGGCAATTTCGAATAAAGCTCGGGGAAGCATCATGATCTGGAAGCTGATCTTTGCGGTTTTCCCGCTGGCTGTACCGTTGGTGTTATGGGGATTCATCCGTCCAGAACCAGGTACTTCTGCAAATGTATTTCAATGGATCATGCTTGGTTTTGGGCTGGTGATGGCTGCGCTCATCTTTGTTAGTACTTATTTTTATCAAGAAAAGCATTTCCAACAGGAAGAGGGACAATTGCCATTCTTGAAATCACTTAAAGCCTGTTTTACCAATCGATCGTTTATCGTTTTCGAGGTGATCAGCTTCACGGTGATTTACGTGCAAACAGCTTTGATGCTCGGGTTGAATTATTACCTGGCTGAATTTGAACTACCTGCCATCCCTCTTTATGGGGCCTTGGCTGTTGGGATCCTTGCGGGCGTGATATTATTTGTCAATGTGCGGGATCGGTGGGGGATCAAACGGGCGACGATGTTCATGGCGGGCGTCTTTTCAGTGGGTTGTTTTCTGATTTTAGGCCTTGGACGGCAGTTTCTGCCAGCTCTGGTCGGGTTCTTTAGCTTTGGGATTGGGTTTGCTGGTGGGATGTACCTGATCCCACTGATGAATGGGGATGTGGTCGACATGGATGAACATCGGACGGGGTTGCGAAGGGAAGGCATGTACGCCGGTGTGAACAGTTTCATTACGAAACCAGCCATCAGTCTAGCAAATTCCGCTTTCTTATGGTTTCTATCCTTATACAACTATAATTTTGCCGGCTTGGCGGGTACGCAAAGCGAAGGTGCTAAAACAGGCATCCTGCTTGGATGGGTGCTCATCCCTGGGATCTTGTTGGGGATCAGTTTTCTTTCTCTGTTCTTGTATCCCCTGGCGGGGGATGCCTGGGAAAAGATCAAAGGTGATCTTGCCCTTGGCCATGCAGAAAAAGAACGGAAGTTGTTGGAATCCAAAGGTATTCGATATGAATAGATATGAATAGGTGGGTGGTATTGGGGGAAAAATGAATGGCGCACGGTCAGCAGACCGGCGCCTATAAAGACCCCCCTCAGTCCCCCCTAAAGGGGGGATTTTTTCAGCGCTAGCTGAGGAGATCTCCGTGGTGTGACTTCCTCCATCCCCACATAAAATTGGGGATGTCACCTGGTTACCTTTGACTACAGCCAAATATGCTGATATAAGCGTAGAGACGCCCCGCAGGGGAGTCTCTACGGATAAATTTTGGAAATACATCACAAATAAAAAATAGGGTTGTCTCATTTACTGCTGGGACAGCCCTACAAAAGTGTTACGAATGGGTTTGTAGATATCTCTCAATTAACCACGGTAAGGTATTCAACAGGCTCGCCATCACCTGTGCCGTGCGCTGCTTCCACAGGTCAGCATTACCCAACGCTTCAGCAAACTGGTCGCTGACCAGGTCCGTCACAGTTCGCAGCACCAGCCAATTCTTGTGGTTCCTGGCACAGACCCAGGCAAAGGCGCCGGACTCCCAGTCTGCGACGGCGGCGCCGAATTCCCTGAGGATGCCCGAGACATCCACAGGACGGATATCGCGGTCTGCTGAGTACAGCTTGAGACGTTTCACGGGAAAAGGTAGGTTAGTACCCAGCCAATCCAGGTTTGGTTGGACAGCATAATGCTCAATCGCAGCCTGGTAGCTGGACATGCCCTCAATGATGTCATAGATCACGGTTTCTTCTGCCAAAATCATGTCATTGACGTCCACCATTCCCTCGACGCCGCCGCAGGTTCCCAGGTTGATCAGCCAGCGCGGCCCCCAGCGATCGATCGCATACTGTGTCCCACCAGCCGCAGCGACCTTGCCCCAGCCGCTGTGGAAAAAGCACACCTGCTGGCTGGCGATGGATGTGGTGAAGGCTTCCCCGTAGGGGGTGGGGAGCGTCTCCGCCAGGGGGAAGTGGGGCAGCAGTGCGCGCCACTCCACCCCAGCGGCGATCAAAACGCATACATCAACCTGGTCGCTCACCTGTTCAGGCTTTCTTGCCCAAGGAGGCCATGTAGATCACGAACATCTCAGGCGGGGTGAAGCCGAGCAGCGCATCCGCGCCGTCGTCGTCATAGGCGCCGATCGCGCACACCCCACAGTTGATCGACTCGGCTGCCAGGTGCAAGTTCTGGCAGACGTGGCCGGCATCCAGGTACAGATAGCGGTAACTGCGCTCAGAGTAGCGCCAGGCGGTGCGGTAGGGGACCGCTGCCCAAATGAACGTGACCGCGCTGGTGGCGACCTGGCGCTGCCCCAGGCAGACTTCGGTCAGGCGGTCGTTGAAGGCCGCATCCATGTGCAGTGCGACCAGCTGGTGGGTGCTGGCGACAAAGCGGTACAGCCCTGGCTCGAGGCCTTTGACCCGGTTAACCGACAGGTAGGTCTCAAACGGGTGCCGGCAGCCCGCCGAGGGCACGGTGCGCAGGGGAACGCCCCGTTTTTCGTTGAT
Organism: Candidatus Brevefilum sp.; assembly: GCA_019428905.1. Lineage (GTDB taxonomy): Bacteria > Chloroflexota > Anaerolineae > Anaerolineales > Anaerolineaceae > Brevifilum. The sequence goes on along the minus strand of JAHYJN010000009.1, from coordinate 9,435 downwards.
CGATTTCACACCTTGGGTCAACCACAGCAGGTATGACAGTTCCTCTTGTGAGAGGGGGTCCCCGCTGTAGCGGCGATGAGAGATGCGCTGCTCAATCGCCTGGCGCAGGTCGAATTTCCCCAGATCGATCTTGCCGGGCATGGGCAGGTTGACCAGTGGTTTGCCCTCTTCGAGGGGGATTTCGTATGGGGGTTGGGGGAGGCCCTGGGCTTGGTCGGCTTCACTGATGTTAGGGTATTTGGTCGATTCTACGAAGGCGTAGCCCTTATCTTCGGTCATATTGTAAGCTCCTTTTTTTGTGTGGGTTTGTGAACGGTTTTCCAGTATTTGCGCTTTAATCCGTCACCGGGTTCTTCAAAGGTGTCGAATTTGAAACCGTGGGTGAGCAGGTAATGATGGGCGTCATCATCATGGACGGCGTCCGTGCCCGGGTGCAGCAAGATCAAGCCCCCGTGCTTGACGACGCGCGCCATCTCGCTGTATTCGGCGTCAAAATCCTCGCCGAAGACATGTCCCGCCATGAGGATGTCGGCGAAATCCGGCGGGAAGGGGATTTGGGTGAGGGTCCCGTCGCTGGGATAGACGTTCTCCAGCCCCAAGCGGGTGCGCTTGAACCATAAAAAGCGGCGCAGGTTGGCCACCGGCTCGACGGCGTAGACGGTATGTGCAAAGGGTGCGACGGTAAAGGCCAGCCGCCCGGTGCCCGAGCCGATATCCAGCACGATCTTATCCGTAAAATCTGCCATACCCAGCAGGGACTGATCCTCCCAACCGAGGAAGGCTAGCTGGTCGTAGCGGTCGGGGTCGAGGACGTAGATCAACCAATCGTGCATCGAATCCAGTACGGCCACTTCAGCCGCCCGCAGCGCTTCAGGCGCGGGATCAGGTTGGGCTAAGGCCAGGCAACCCTCGATGTAGGCTTGAATCGGGGGATGGATGTGCCCCAAATACCAGCGCACGGCGGGATGTGCGGCTAGTGCGGTGCCCATCGCTTCGGAAGGCTGCCGATCCGCCAGGCAGGCAGCATGCAGCGGTTCCAGCAGGAGCAGCGCGTTGAAGTCGATCTTGCTGACGTCGAGCCAGCCTAGGCCAGGCACGATAACTACCAGCGGATCGCCATAGCGACCATCGACAGGATCATGATGAAGGCGATGGCCGCCATCACGATCTGGTAGACGCGGAAGGATTTTGGTTTTTTGTCCGGTTGTTTAGCCATAAAAGCTCCTTACTCTAATTGTAATTTGATATTCTGCGCCAATTCAAGGGTGATGCCCTTGAGCTTGGCGATCTCTTCGGCGGGGGCGTCTTTGATACCCTCAATCGAGCCGAAGGCGTTCAGCAGCGCTTTGCGGCGGCCAGGTCCGATGCCAGGGATCACATCCAGGCGGGAGGCTAGCCCCTGTTTGGCGCGGCGCTTGCGGTGGGCGGTGATGGCAAAGCGGTGGGCTTCGTCACGGATGCGCTGCAGCAGGTACAGACCCTGGGAATGGCGCTCGAGGAAGATTGATTCGTGCTGCCCAGGAACAAACAGCTCTTCATTCTCCTTGGCCAGCCCAGCGACCGGCACCCGGTCGAGCAGGTTGTAGGCTTCCAGCACAGCGACCGCCCGGCTCAGCTGCCCCTTGCCGCCGTCGACCAGCAGCAGGTCCGGTAAAACGGCGAAGGCCGGGTCGGGTTTCTTGCCGACGCCTTCCTGCGCCTCGTGGGCGGCCTGCCAGCGCCGGAAGCGGCGGTTGAGCACCTCCTCCATGCTGGCGAAGTCGTCCTGTCCCAGCACGGATTTGATGTTGAAACGACGGTAGAGTTTCTTCTCGGGGGTGCCCTGCTCGAAGACGACCATTGAGCCCACACTGGCCACGCCCTGGGTGGTGGAGATATCGTAGCACTCAATACGGCCGGGGGGCTCGGGCAAGTCGAGGGCTTCCTGGAGCTCGGACAACGCGACCGTCTGGCGGTTCTTGTCGGCCTCCCAGCGGGTTCGCAGCGCGTTGAGGGTCTCGACTGCGTTCTCAGCGGCCATCTCGACCAGCTGCTGATTGAGGTCTTGGTGCGGGACGGTGATCTCAACCGACTCGCCCGGCCGGCGGCTGTTGAGCCACTGGCTGATGATCTGGGCTTCGACAAGTTCCTCCGGCAGGAGTACCTTATCGGGGACGAAAGCTGCCTGGGCGTAGAACTGTTTGACGAACTCGGCCAGCACCTCTTGATCGGCCTCATCGCCGGTCCCCTCTAGGACGAAGTACTCCCGCCCGATCAGCTTGCCGGAGCGGATGAAGAACACCTGCACACAGGCTTCACCGTCGGCGCGGGCCATGGCGATCACGTCGGAATCGGTCTGGTCGGCGCTGATCACCTTCTGGCGCTCGACCACCCGGTCGATGGCCTGAAGTTGGTCGCGGATGGCGGCGGCTTTCTCGTATTGCAGATCCTCTGCAGCGGTTTCCATGGCCTTGGTCAGGCGTCCGACGACGGGGTCGGTGCGACCCTCGAGGAATTTGCACAGGTCGTCGATCACCTGGCGGTAATCGGCTTGGCTGATGGCGCCGATGCAGGGCGCGGTGCACAGTTTGATGTCGTAATATAGGCAAGCCCGGGTGTCTTTTCCGGTGATGTCGCGGTTGCAGGTCAGATAGGGGAAGATCTTGCGCAAGAGGTCGAGGGTTTGGTGAACGGCCCACACGCTGGTGTAGGGGCCGAAGTAGCGTGCACCATCGCTGGTCATCTGGCGGGTGACGGTCACCTTGGGGAAGGGATCATTCCAGTGGACCTTGATGTAGGGGAAGCGCTTATCGTCCTTGAGGCGCACGTTGTAGCGCGGGCGGTGGCGCTTGATCAGGTTCATCTCGAGGATCAGCGCCTCCAGCTCGGAGCCGACCACGATCCACTCGATGTCGGCGATCTCCCGCACCAGCTTGTGGGTTTTGGGGTCCTCCTGAGCACCCGCATGGAAGTAGGAGCGCACCCTGGCGCGCAAATTGACCGCCTTGCCGACATAGATGATCCGGCCGCTAGCGTCCTTCATCAGGTAGCAGCCGGGTTTGTCGGGCAGGGTGTCGAGGATGCCCTGGAGGTGATCTGTCATATGCATACTGGATGTATTTTAGCACATGGGAGGCTGCATTCCAATGAATACAGCGCTCGCCAATGTGTTTTGTCCCTCTCCGCTGATGCTTCGGGAATGTAAATGGCAAATCAGCTCAGGACAGGCCAGATGAGACTTAAGGGCACTTCAGCTCAACGACAGGGGACCGAAGACCGAGGACGGGGGAGGGGACGCAATTCAATAAATGCAGAGTTCTTCTGCTCCTAGAAACCAAGCGTTGTTCGGGAGCAAGAGGTGGTTGAACCTGTTTGATTAAGTCAGATCCGGTTACTTGCGAGCGTTGATCTCTTCCAAGACTTTTAAGACCATTTCTTTGGTGATCCCAAATTGCTTGGCTTGCGGCATGTCGAGCAGTTTTTTAAGGGTCATCCCTTTGGCCAATTTGACCATGGGGTTTTTGCTGATGCCTGGCACATATTTTTCCAATATCTCGACGGCATCCTTGTCCTTGAGCAGCTCACCGGCTTTTGAGTCCATTGAAAATGGCATGTTTGTCTCCTTGTGGGGTGTTTGATCCAGTTTGTGATATTCTCTTAGCAATTATAACGGAAGGCAGAAAGTTCGTTGATCGGCAAATTGGGAGAAAATGGGTAAACAAAACAGCTCAGGGACGTGTCCTAGTGGGCAAATCTGTGCTAGCCTTCACACCGAAGCATTCCCGCACTATTTTGCACCCCGTCACATCAGCCAATCGGGGTGGTCCTGGCGCGCCTGGGCGATGATGGCATAACCGGCCACTTTGAACCACGGTACGGGTTTACCTGATTCTTCGAACTGCCCGAAATATTCGTCATAGCGCCCACGAATGTGGTCCTCCGTCCCCTCGGTATAGGGCATCAACCAGGTATCGCCGTAGCGGTCATGGTCGTTGGCCATCTGGGCCAGCATTTTTGGGACAAATTCGTCCTGGAAATATTGCATCAGGCGCGGCTCGGGGGCAGTGGTAGCGGCGGCATTTTCGACGTAGTCCTTGAAGCGGTGGGTATATTCGTTGAGGGTGAAACCCTCGTCGAGCGTACCCAAGTGGACATTGTGACGGCGATATTGGGTATCCTCGAAGGTCAACACGGGACCCTGGTGCGCTTGAGGGTCGATGTGGATTAGGGTAGCCAGGCGTTCGCCCTGATGGCACAGCTCATCCCCGAGGGCCATGGCCCCTAAGGCGTCCCGGGCGCTGGGTGCGATGCTAGGCCGGACCCAAAACTTAGCCACAGCCCCGGCCAGGTCTTCCATGAAGGCTGAAAACTCGATGTTTTTTAAGTGGTCCAAGTTGATCAGCCAGTGTTTGTGGTGAATATCCTCGATTTCAATCTGCCGCTCATTCTTCCCTACGATTTCTGCAATCTGCTCCTCGGAAAAAAAGAGTTTATAGCCGATGCTGGCGTTGACTAAGACATGATCTGCATTAATCGACAAGATTCCTCCCTTCCTGGATGAGAGATCATCCCGGGTTGGTGACCATAATTGGGGTGTGGGGTCGGTTGGTTCCGTTCGGTGTTGTTTCATAGTATGGTTTATACTGCATTCTGGCTGAAATGTGAATTACCCCATTCATATTATATTAATCTAAAAGATAAATGTTGTTCCTTCCTCAATCCAATCCTCACATAATTTCACCCTTTCTTGGTATAAATAAGCAACTCGCTTTTTTTAATAATTTTTTACTCGATAAATTTGCTGCTCACAGGAGGAAAAGACCGATGAAACCGCAACGACTACTCTGGTTAGCCCTGTACTTTTTGATCCCCATCATCCCAATCGGGCTGATCTTCAGCTCACCACTGGCTCAGCTGGATAATCAACTGTACCGGCTGTCGGTGGTCAGCGGTGCGCTGGCTTTTGTGTGGTTGGTGAACCAGCTGGTGCTGAGTGCGCGCCCGAAGTTCATCGAGCAATACTTTGGTATGGACCAGCTGTACCGCTTCCATGCCGTCATGGCCGGCGTCAGCGTGGTATTGGTGATCGTTCATCGGCAATCTAAGCTAGCGGTAGCTGGGTTTACGCCGACCTATGCTTTCCCAGCAGCGGCCTTGTTCATTTTGGCTGTGCTGTTAGCTGCCGTCTTCATGATCGACAGCCCCCTCCGTCGGGTCAGTTTTGTGGATTCGCTGGTGAGATTTTCACGGGAGAAGCTGGGCTTAGGTTTTAACCGTGTGGTGCTGTTCCATAACCTGACTGTCGTGGCGTCCGTTTTGATGGCGCTGCACGTGATTGCCACCAGCGCGGCGCTGGTTTACCTCCCTATCCGGATTTTCTACTGGGTTTATTTTACGCTTGGCCTGGGTTTTTATGTTTATCATAAATTCATCCGGCCGTGGTGGCTGGGCCGTAATGCGTACCAGGTTGAAGCGGTCACGCCTGAGCTGGAAAATATTCGCACGTTAAAATTGATCCCGCCCGCCAACCACAAAGCGATTAACTATAAACCCGGCCAATTCGCCTTCATCACGATCCTGGATGGGGATGTAGCCCGCGAGGAGCATCCTTTCACGATTTCCTCCAGGCCAGCTGACCCGGGTGCGATCACGTTCACGATCAAAGAACTGGGAGACTTCACATCCAGCCTGGGGGCGGTGCAACCGGGCACGCCAGTGCGGCTAGATGCGCCTTATGGCTACTTCTCCTACTTGAATTATGCGCCGGGGCAACCGCTGGGGCTGATCGCTGGTGGAATTGGGATCACCCCCATGTTGAGCATGCTGCGCACGCTGCGGGTCAGCGAGCCACAACGACGGGTGACCTTCCTGTGGGGGGTCAACCAAGCCGAAGAGCTTTTCTGCCAGGAAGAGCTGGCGGCGATGGCTTCTGAGATGCCCAATTTCACCTGGTACCCGGTGATTGCTTTCGATGAGACCTGGCCGGGAGAGAAGGGTTTTGTGAATCAGGATAAAATCGAGCGCCTGATGCTCAATGGGCAGGGTGCAAAGGCAGAGATGGATTTCTACGTGTGCGGTCCGCAAGTAATGATGAAGTTGGTAATCGGGCATTTGAGGGATTTGGGGGTGCCGGTGAGCCGAATCCGGTCGGAGAAGTTTGCGTTTTAGGGGACGGGAGACCGGCGACAGGGGACAGGTTTCGCTGACGCATCTTTATAACACTTCAGCTTATGAACCGAAGACCGGGCTGCATTCCAATGAATGCAGCTCTCGCTTAGCGGCTTGCCAGACTTCTCTTGAAGTCTGGATTTCACTGATGTGCCTTGTCCCACTCTGCTGACGCTTCGGGGATAAAAAGGGCACTTCAGTTTATGGCCGCTTAAGCTCGGACTGGGGATCGGGGAGTGAGAACTGGGGACCGACTATGAAATACCTGATGCGACGCGATGTCATTGCTCGAAAAACATTGCGCGTAGTGGGATATGCTATCAGCTATCTGCTATGAGCTATCAGCTTTTAGACATCTTTTTCCAGCACTGGCTGATGTAGATTACATTGAATCCAAGGGCCAGGTAAAAGGGCTGGTCGGAGCCGACATATGCATAGGCGGCTCCTAATGCCGCGCAGCGACGGATGCCCTCCAGGACAGCGGCTTTACCCAAGCCCATGCGGCGGTAGTCCGGGTCGGTGGCCACCGGTTCAACATAGGCAAATTTTCCTTCAGGCTGGTAAAACATGCCGCAGAAGGCAACAAAGGCGCCATCCGGTGCAGCCACGGCGATCTTGAGGTCGCGCCGGGCGGTGACTGTATCGAACATCGCACGGCGGCTTTCCAACTCTGCGGAGCTCATGTCTGGCTCGCCGGGGTGGTTGAAGCCGCGCCACATGACACGGTGGACTTTACCCCAATCGGGTTCCTCCGCCAGGCTGACGAGCGAGAACCCCGCCGGCAGGCTGAACTTGGGGAAGCGTCGTTTGATGGTAAAGCGGGCCATGGGTCGGCCTTCTTCGGGGACGTGGACGTAACCACGCGCCTGTACCAGGGCGGTGAAGGGTGCGTCGAGGTCGTTGACAAAGGCGTGCAGCTGACGGCTGCCATCCTCTTCTTCGGGGTACGGTAGGGCACGTTCAGCATAGTCGAGCATCTCGGCGCGTAAATGGTGATACCCAGGGCGGAACTGGAAGAAGGCTTCGCCAGGGAGGGACTCGTAGTGGGCCACAGCGACGATCTTGCCGTCCTCTTCCCAGATGCCAATCTTATCCAGGTGCTGGGGGTGGAAGAACGGATGGCCGTGCATGTATTCCCAGGCGGGCTCGAGCCAGTTGCCATCGCGGTTACCCCGCTGGTGGTTGGCGATCAAAAAGGTGCTGATGCGGCCGTAATCTTCAGGGGATTGGTAGGTGCGAAAGGTGATGGGCATGGGGTGTTCCTTTGTATTTTGTTCAAGTTTGGTCTATTTATCAAGATATTTATTTTACAACGAAGCTGCAGGGATTAGGACAGAAGACAGAAGACCGAGGACAGGAAGGGAGACTGGAGACTGAAGACGGGAGACGGAAGACAGAAGACTGAGGACGGGAAGGAAGGACGGGTGACCGGAGACTGAGGAAAGAAGACTGAGGACAGGAGACCGAAGGCTGGATACGGAATACGGAATACGGAATACAGAGTACGGATTACGTACCCTGACCCAATGTGTTGAAAACAGCGGCCAGCTCGGCTGTCAGCGCCGCTTTCCGCTCGGGGGGTAAAAAGGCCGCATCGATCCCGTTTTGTGCCAGCTGAATGATGTCCGTTTGTGAGAGGTCCAGCGCTTCCTGGATGGCATAAAAGTTCTCGTTGAGGTAACCGCCGAAATAGGCTGGGTCATCGGAGTTGATGGTGATGCACAACCCGGCATCCAGCAGGCGTTTGAGGTTATGCTCCTGCATGTGCTTGAAGACATGCAGCTTGGTGTTGGAGAGGGGGCATACAGTCAGGGGAATCTGATCGTTTCTCAGGCGTTTGACCAGTGCCGGGTCCTCTTCGCTGCGCACACCGTGGTCGATGCGCTTGACTTTCAACAGGTCCAATGCCTGCCAGACGTATGCGGGCGGACCTTCTTCACCGGCGTGGGCGACGGTCAGGAAGCCCTCCGCCCGGGCTTTGTCGAACACGTCCACAAAGCGCTCAGGCGGATGGCCCACCTCGGAGGAGTCCAAGCCAACGGCGATGATCCAATCCTTGTAAGGCAGGGCTGCCTCAAGGGTCTGCCACGCGCTGCTGAGATCCTCACTTTTGTGTCGTAAAAAGCACAGGATCAGGTTGCTGCTGATGTTAAGTGTTGCCTCTGCATCCACCAGCGCCTGCCGGATGCCGTGGATCACAACATCAAAGGGCACGCCATGATCGGTATGGGTTTCGGGGTCAAAGAAAATCTCGGTGTGGCGGATGTTTTGTGCGCGGGCTTTTTCGAGGTAAGCCCAGGTCAGATCATAAAAATCTTGTTCGGTCTGCAATACCTGGGCGCCGGTGTAGTAGATATCCAAGAATGACTGCAGGTCTGTAAATTGGTAGGCACGCTGAATTTCCTCTACCGATGTGTAGGGGATGGTGATGTTATTGCGGTCGGCGAGCGTGAACATCAAATCCGGTTCCAGTGAACCTTCGATGTGCAGATGCAATTCCACTTTGGGCATTTTTTGGATCAAGTCCCTCATTTAAGATTACCTTTCTGGTAATGGTTACCCTCGGTCTTGTTTGGTAAATTATAAATTAATGAGCGGTTAAGTCAAATGTCGGTACGTAGGTGATGGACCCTTTACAAGTTGAAGGTTGGGTGCTGCCCTCGGCGTAATTATTAGTGGGGGACGGATGACGGGAGCCGGGAGACGGAATACCGATGACGGGGGACGGATGACGGAAGATAGAATACCTGAGACTGGGAACGGATGAAGGGAGACCGATGATTTACTAACGATCAATTATCAGCTAAGATGCGAGTGACGAGCCATCAGCTTTCAGCTTTCAGCCCCCGATAAGTTATAATTCACCCAGAGGACATATGCCGATACGAATTTTACCGGAACACATTGCATCACAAATCGCGGCGGGGGAGGTGATTGAACGTCCGGCGTCGGTGGTTAAGGAGCTGGTTGAGAACGCGCTGGACGCGGGGCCCGATGCGATCACGATCGAGGTGCTGGGGGCAGGCAAGCGCTTGATCAGCGTGACTGATAACGGCGCCGGCATACCCCAGGCGGAACTGGGACTGGCGGTCTCACGCCATGCGACCAGCAAGCTGGCCCGGGCGGAGGACCTGTTCCAGATCGCCACGTTGGGTTTCCGTGGGGAGGCACTGGCGTCGATCGGGTCGGTCTCGCGCCTGACGGTTGAATCGCGCACCGCGGATGCGGAGAGTGGGGGGCGCTTGCGGGTCGAAGGGGGCGCACTCGGTGCGGTCAGCACCGCCGGAA